>JAHAWU010000023.1 GCA_018383815.1 Candidatus Jordarchaeia archaeon
CTATAGTACTTGTAAAAGTTTTTGAACCAAATTGGATTTGAAATCTGCCCTTTTTACGGCTTCTTTTTGGTAAAGGAGCCTTTCTTTGCAATCAGAATGATTCAAAAACAATGCAAAAAACTATACGTGCAAAAAAAGGAGTTGCTGCCCTAGTTAGAAAGCATAAATTTAAGATATCATTTTTTGATATCAAAAAGTAAGTGCATTTTGAAAAGAGTTAATCTAAATAAGAAAAGGTAACAGCGTTGAATAATATTGAATGACACCGGAAAATAGGTTTACATCTCGATTTAAATTTTCAGCGAATAAAAAACAATTATAGTTTCACATGATTAGTTTTACACAGAAGGCTGGTTGTATGATTGTTAGGTCAGCTAGTGTTGAGTTGAGAAAAGCGCTAGGTGTGACGTTTAAAACTCTTGCAAGAGCGACAAATATTATGTGTACGGTTATATATTATGAAAGGGACAATGTGGTTCCATTTCACAAACACAAAAGTCGGATATATTGTTGAGTGGGAATTGAGGTTAAAGATAGAAAATGAAGACTTAATAATCCAAGCAGGGGACTCGTATCTTGTTAAGAGGAAATATGCTTCATTCACTTGAAGACTTAAATCTATCGTAGTTGACATGTTCTCACCGCCACGCGAAGAGTACCAAAAACAAGTATCAATAAAAGCAACTCTGCTGGTATATCGACCTCCAGGTTGCCTAGGATAGTCTTGTTTTTGAAAAGGAGCTTGGACACTTTTAAGATACGGCGGGTTAATTTCAGATGGCGCCGGGTGTGAGATTTGAACTCACGCAGCGGAATTGCGGCCGAAACGGTATCCGCTAGTAGGTTTCTTGTTCCGACCCGCCTGAGAGACTGATTTGATCTCGAGCTTCTGCAGCGTCTCGCGCAGGAGATTGCTTCTACCGCCGTACCATGGCCATACACACACAGAATTGTGTGTTTAACTTGGCTAACCCGGCTCTAACTTTTTGTAATTATTCAAGATTTTTTAAGAACCCTTGTATATTAATTTGTTGTATTACCTTAAAAAATGAAGCTTCAATTTATGCTTGATAATTTAGTCTCTTATCTTGCTCCGGATATGAAGTCTATTTTTGTAATTATTCCTATGATTTCTCCTTTATCGATTACTAGAACGGCGGGGTTTCCGCTGGCTAGTAGTTGGTTTATAACATTAATTTTGGTGGAGGGACTTACGCTGGGGAATGCTTCTTCCATTATTTCCTCGACTTTTTTCTGGAAAATTTGCTGC
The DNA here is from genome assembly GCA_018383815.1 of Candidatus Jordarchaeia archaeon. Taxonomy (GTDB): domain Archaea; phylum Asgardarchaeota; class Jordiarchaeia; order Jordiarchaeales; family Jordiarchaeaceae; genus Jordiarchaeum. Next base: position 1,271 of record JAHAWU010000023.1, read on the forward strand.
CCTTTGGATAAATGTTGGACAATGATTTGGTCATTTATGCTCCCGACTGGACGCCCATGTTTAACAACTGGCAGTTGGGAGATGTCATTTTTTCTCATTAACTCGGTAGCTTCAATGACTAGTGCTTCAGAATCAATTGTTATAACGGGAGAAAACATAATGTCTTTTGCAGTAAGGGATTCTTCATTTGCTTCTTGCATAGCATTCAATATTTTTTGCAGTGTAGAGAGTCTGGGATCTACCGAGCCTCTTTCAATTCTAGCTATGAGTGATTGACTTACTCCTGCTTTTTCCGCTAATTCGGTTTGGGTTAGCCCCACTTTCTTTCTGAGTCTTTTAACATCTTCTGGAGTGGGAAGTCGAAACAAAATAAACCCACCTACCAAAAATACTCATTTAAATACTTGGAATATTACCTATAAGAATATTACTCATAAGAATATTAAGGGTAACTCATGTGGATCAAACGCATAAACTTCCCGCATCATTAATGGAAGGATTTTCTTTTGCTACACGCCGATAGATCAGAGGGATTTAGCGGTTAAAAAACCGAGAAAAATTATATAACCCCGCCAACTGCTCCAAGAATCGAGGAAAGAATTTCAAAAAAAGATAAAAGTAAGCGGTTGGTTTTGTTGAAGGCTTCCTGCGAAATTAATTGCAGCGGTATTGTCCAAGGAGTGGGCATGCGGCCTTTTGTTTATAGACTCGCCGTCAAGTGGGGGCTTGCAGGGTATGTTCAGAATCTTGGCGATGCAGGAGTTCGTATTGTTGTTGAGGGAGAGAAAAGTGCGATTGAAAATTTTATTCAAGACCTAAAAAAAGAGAAGCCGCCTATGGCGGTATATGAAAAAATAAATGTGAACTGGAGTTCTTACCAAGGACGTTTTAAACAATTTTATATTAGTAGAAGCTCCAAGGCAATCGCTCTTAAAAGCTCCTATATACCTCCAGACATATCAATCTGTGATAAATGCCTCAATGATATTCTTAACCCAACAGACCGACATCATAACTATCCCTTCACTTGCTGTGCAGACTGCGGTCCCAGGTTCACATCAATTATAGAGTTGCCCTATGACAGAATGAGGACCACCATGAAAGATTTCCCCCTATGCTCTGACTGTGAACAGGAATATAGTAACCCATTAGATAGAAGATACCACGCACAAGGTATTTGCTGCCCAAAATGCGGGCCAAGATTGATGCTTTATGATAAGGATGGGAGCATGGTTGATTATGAAGATCCAATAACTGGCGCTGCAAACATAATTAAAGAGGGGAAGATTCTCGCAATAAAAGGAATCGGGGGCACACACCTTGCCACCCTCACAACTGATGATGAATGTATACTGGAATTACGCAGAAGAAAAAGGGATAGGAGATATAAACCATTTGCAATAATGTCGCTAAATCTAGACAAGATTCGAGAGTATGCCATATTAGATGAGTACGAAGAAGAAATCATCTCCTCCTTTAGGCGTCCGATAGTTTTACTGAAAAAATCTGAAAACTACAGTCTATCTGAGTGGATAAGCCCTGGACTCCACAACGTTGGAGTGATGCTACCATACTCAGGACTCCACTATCTAATACTCCAACAAATTGATGACCCCGCAATTGTAATGACAAGTGGTAATACGACAGACACACCCATGTCCATATCAAATGAAGAGATAATATCACGACTGAGGCACATAGCGGATTATTTCTTATTACATAACAGAGAAATCTACCAAAGAGCCGATGATTCAGTAATAAAAATAATAAGCGGAAAAACTAAAATCATCCGCAGATCCCGCGGATTCGTGCCAGAGCCAATAGATATAATTCTAGAATATAAAGGAAAAGGAATTCTAGCAGTAGGACCAGAACTAACAGCTACTATATCAGTAATGAAAAGGAATAGATGTTATCCAAGTCAACATATAGGAAACCTCTCAGGAGATCTAGAAACTATAGAATTCCATGAGGACGTAGTTAATCAAATGCTAAAACTAACCCTCGTTGAGCCAGATGCAGTTGCCTGCGATTTACACCCTGACTTCTACACTACAAGGTACGCAGAGAAATTTGCCGACATGCATAATATAGAATTAGTGAGAGTTCAGCATCACCACGCCCACGCAGCAAAATTAATGGCAGAAAATAATATCACTGAACCAATAATATGCATAACAAGTGACGGAGTAGGATATGGGCAGGATGGAACCATTTGGGGAGGCGAAATTCTGCTTACTACGTATGACTCTATGGAAAGATTAGCGCATCTAAAACCCCAACCTATGCCAGGAGGAGACGTCAGCACTAAATATCCCACGCGTATGTTAACTGCAATACTCAGCAAAGCGATACCTGAGGACGAACTCAGACAGATACTAGTCAAAAATTACATTGAGGGATTCAAATACGGTCAAAGCGAAATGGAAGTAGTTTTTAGTGCTTTAAGAAAAAAGGAATATATTACAACCACAAGCTCGGGGAGGGTCTTAGACTCCATCTCAGCACTCTTAAAAATATGTATGGAAAAAACATATGAAGGAGAACCAGCCATAAGACTCGAATCAATCGCCGCAAAGGGCAAAGACCACATAAAAATAACCCCAGAAATAAGTAAGCAGAATGGGAGATACATATTCGACACCACAAAACTACTCAGCGACATCCTGGAAAAACTAAATCGCAACAAAATCCAAGATTTAGCCGCCTCCGGTCAGAGAGCATTCGCAGAAGGACTGGCTCAAATGGCAATAACAACAGCCCAAGAAACAGGAATAAAAATAATAGGATTTACCGGAGGAGTGGCGTACAACGAAGCTATAAGTAACATAATAAGCAAACTAGTGAAAGAAAACAATCTAAAATTTATTGAACACCAAAAAATTCCTCCCGGAGATGCGGGAATTTCTTTGGGACAAGCAGTTATTGCGGCTGCAAAGCTAAATGATACCATTAAATGATATCAAATATTGACATCTAAAATATGGAAGAAGGGAAAAAGATGGTCTCTAACGAGAAGCATGGCTCAGAAAAGCAAGATATCGAAAAGGTAAGAAAATACATTGAGAACATATTATCAGACCCCATAGTCAACAAATTGCTTAAATCATCCAACATCACACCCGTCCAATTTGAAACACTTCTAATTAATTTCCTATTAGACGAAGGCGCAGGCAAACCCGTGAAGTATAAAATTAAAGGTTTCCTAAGATCGCCCAGCAAAAAACGTAAATTCACTACACTGAAAACAAAAGGAGTTACGCGTGGAGCCTTCAGAAGAGTCCTGGGACAAGCATGCGCCAACGTAATAAAAGCAATATACTCCTTAGTACTGCTGGGATATGTTGGCATTCTAGATAGCCCAAGCTTACACCCATATCTGGATATGTCCAACATTATAAGTAATTACATGGAACAAATGGAAATTAGCTATGGAAAGGAAATAAGCGAAGAGAAAAAAGCAGCATTAGAAATACTAGAAAAAAACCTACTAGATATGATCCAAAAATACGCAGACCCCTTCTTCCTAACCAGCCGTACAGAATAGAACACAACTTATCTCAAGCTCTTTTTTGCAAGGGATAAACACTAGGCCTTATTCAAAGTAAAAAAGGCTTGACCTATTAGGATTAGTTTTGGGCGCTACATTTCTCATATATTCCATCAGCAGAGCTAAATTTATCAAAAGTATTCATAAAAGGAGACAACACGGAAAATTTTTGATATCATAAAAAGATAGCTAAAAAAGATATCAAATTTGAGGTAAAAACCTAGGCTAGAAATTATTTTTTCCTTCGTAGGATTACAGTTAATAAAATTATAGGTCGCGGAAATATCTATGACTTCTTGGTTAAACTCTGGTTTTGTTCATCTAATAATTCTGAGAATTTTAGTGGATCAAGTTCATTTTTAGGGAATTCTTTTGCCATTTTTTCTAAGATAGCTATTCTGCAAAAAACAGTAGCTCCCTTTTCTCCAAATTTCCTCTTCAGCAATTCTAAATAACTACTGGGCATTCTCACATTGAAGTTGGTGTCAAGGAGAGTTACGGGGTCCTTCCTAGTATAACGGTAAATAACTTTCTCAACAACCTTAATTCCATCAGACTCATAAACACGCTCAACTGCTGTTTCGCTTCTACTCATCCCACCAGTAACATCGGAAATCTGTGAAACTTTTCCAGTTTCAGCCTCGGAAGATTCAGAAACCGTCTCTATCTTTTCTCTCAGGGCGCGCCTGCGTCTTTCTTCCTCAGCGATTTTAGTAAGCCTAGGCAAGATATCAACTCCCGAAATTATTAGTAGGATATCATTAATGAGATATCAATTATTAGTTATCGATTAATGATATCATTAAAATGGTTACTTATTAAGATATCTTTTTTTGATGTCTTTGATATCAGTCAACTAGTTTTTCAACAGGGGGTAAAGACTCAATTATTTCTCTAGTTATTTTTTCATTTCTACCCTCCCTGAAGTTTGAAGCCGCAACAAAAACACTCTGGTTACAAAGCAATCGAATATCACGCCCTACACCGTGAGCCTTCTCTGTTAAGACAGGAATAGCATCCTCTTCGAATGGATAAATTTCAAAGTTATTCTCATCAAAACTTCCTAGCTTCCCACTAGCCCAATACAACCGCCGTCCTACAAATTCTCTGACCTTTTTTTCATTCAGCCTTTCAAGTTCGATTTCCCAGCAACGATCATAAAGATGGGGAACCCCCGCCTTCAGCCCCAGAGCATGAGTCCTTGTCCCAGTAAGTATTAACATGCAAATCATCTGATCTCTACTCTCAGGATTTAGGGCGCACTCCTTTAACTCATTCAGCTTATCCTTAGATATTTGATAACCCGCTGAACTAGCAAATTTCTTAAAGTCCGATTCTTCATTTAAAAGAAAAGTATTAGCATCCTTCTGGGTTAAATCCCCCAACTCCTTAATTTTGATAAAAACTTCCGAATCATTATCACCAAAATCATCAATAAAAATCAGGGTAATCTGATTAGTCAAAAGAAAATGCGTCATAATATCCTGCTTAATCAAAGTGTAAATATCTTCCGAACTCATCCTGCTCTTATACTTCACACCCAATTTTTGAGCTATTACCTCTCCCATCTGGCGCACAAATAATTTACTCTGAGTAACTACTATTGGGCGAAAAAGGTATTCTGGATCCCCCTGCTTTGCTAAATTAGTGAGATCATTATAAATTAACTCCAAAAGCATGGTTTTGCCCATACCAGGTTCCTCACTGGTAATAAGAAGGTGCCTTTCCTTCGCCTTTATATAATCATCAATCTCTAGAATCACGTCAGTAGAAGCAACAAAAAGCTCAGGATCACTTAAACGAACCTTTGAAAACGGGTTCCACTTCCATCCGACATGGGCATAATAGGCGTTCCTAGCTTCAGCCACGGACGGGTAAAATTTACCAACCACGCCAAATTTTTCTTCCACACACATCACCTCGAAATAAAATAAGTTTATCAGGATAAGACCGCAACATGCTCCTATTTGCTCTTATTAACACTGTTTAGATGATTTTTAACCCAGCTTACAAAACCAAACCAATTAAGCAATTATTCTATTACCGATAATTTATTGATAAAGATATCGAAATCAGATACTAATATCAAAAAAAGATATCAAAAAAAGATATCTACACATTGAGTTGCGTTAAGGTTTTGAGGAGAACACCACGCGACATAAGAAAATAAAGCATACGGCAGTCAAAAAATAAAGGTAAGGGTGTATCATAGGGAATAATTTAGCACCATAAAACTGCACTCTGAAAAGAAATATATGGAAATTCTCGTAAAATGTTTACAAAAGTGTATACATAGAGCCCACCCCACCAGAAAACCAAAAAAACAAGGGTCTTTATAAAGGAAGTAATACCTAGGGACTACATACGTATCAAAACAGACACAAAATAGAGTCCCAAGACACACCTAACCAACCCCACAAACCAAGCCCAACAGCAAAAGGCACCAAGGATACTTCAACAAAAAACCATTTTCCAGTTTTTGAATACCCCAGTATCGAGGCCACGAAACTTCAAGCCGCCACTCTTTTGGAGCCTCCTACTTTTAATCCCATAAACAGAATAACGCCGCAGAATATTTGGAAAAGGAATATCCGAGGCGCGCTTCTAAAGTCTATGTTAAACTTATTTTTTGTTGGATCCAACCATTTGATTTTCAAAAATAGTAGGACTAGCGTGTTGGAAAAACGGATCTTAATTCTATTTCATACTTCTTATTTGGTGAGGCTTTAGGTGCTTGTTTTTCCGAATTATCCTGGGCTTCGGACAAGATTTGTTTTAAATCTGAGCGTGCACCGTTTTATGAAGCAGGTCAGGAATTTGTCAAGACTTTGCCCAAGAGAGGGGGTCGTCACCTTTTTTTAAAAATGCCAATTTGGCGACATTTTAAAAATTAGAAAGCCATTTTTGCATACGGAAAGTTAATGAGAAAATGGGGAATAACAAATTAAGATTGCCATTCATATGTTTGACTTGCATGAACCTGAGAAAAATTGGAGGATAGATAAAGAGTTTTTTGAAAAGGAAAAGATACTCTGCGGCTACATACCCCTCCCTTTCTACTGGAGTTTATTACCCAATATTGTTTGAGTTGTTTTTATAATAATTATTTGAGTTTTTAGTCCAAAAACTTAGATAAGTATGTTTAAATATATGAAAAAACAAGTAAAAATGGGGGAGTAGTTAACAATTAACTATTATAAATAAATAATTATCTAAGTAGTTAACCCTTACAGTGGAAATGAAGGGGTGGGCTTTTTGCTTTTGTTTTTTTAGAGTAGCCGGGTGTGTTTTGTTAGAACACGTGTACCAACTTTTTTATATCTCGACCTCTCGCTCTATTGCAAAAACTCTGCATGAAATTATGTTTTGGTACTTTTTGAAAAATGAATTGTATACTGGAACATACTGTTCAGGGACTATTATTGCGCTGTCACCTGCTGCTTCGCATCCTTCATAATCCAGCAAACCGGATTTATGTTTTACTTTCGTATTGTTTTTTGTCTTCCAGGCGTATCTGAAGCCGAATAATTCTTTATAGAACTTAATCCTTAAGGGGTCGTTTTTTTTCCCTGGTAGAATGTCATAGACGTATATGTAATTAATATTTGATCCCTCGCCTTTTGTTTCCCTCTTTGGGCTTATGCTTTTTTAAAATTTTATGTGACGCGGGTATTTTTTAGAACACGTGTAGCTAATTTTGTCACGAGCTTGTTTATGATTTCATTTAAAGATATCTTATATTGATATCTAATTTTGACTTCTTCTGCGCCAAAAATAGGATCCACACAGGCTTTTTTTAGTGACGACCCATTTTCATTTAATTATGCCCTTTTACGCGCAAAAGTAAAACTTGATTTGGTTGTCGGATTACTGAATTTTTTTATATTTTTATTATTCACATGTGGCGCTCAATTTGTTAATGTTTGGAGTAAAAATTAGGCATATTAGGTCTTATTTTTAGAAAAAGGGTGATTTTTTTCTGTTAATATGGATTTTATTTGTTACCCCTTCGTTTCCACTGGAAATTTACTCGAAAATTTCTTTTTTCTTCTTTTTGCTGAATGGGTTTTTGTGAATCTGTTAACGTAGAAATCTGTGGAAAAATTACTTATTTTCCTATTTAATATGTTATGATTGCTTATTTTTCAAATTTACTCTTTATTTTTGTTTTTTATTTGTAAAAAAGTCAGAAATTTTTATTTTTTTGTTTTTTATTTCTTTTTTTGATATTCACATTCTGTATTATTCATAGATAAACTATATATACTTGTGATTACAATTAATAATTCACCTTAATTTCAGGTGGAAAGCTTAGCTTGGCTAAAAGGAAATACAAATTTGAAATCTCGGATCCTGAGACCAATAGTAAAATAACGCTTACGCTAGAAGGTAAACTTCCCCCTCAGCTTGTTGCTTCCATGATTGAGGATTTATCTAGAAGGCTTTCGTCAGCTAAGCAGGAAACTGTAGTATCCGCAAATAGTTCTGCGTCTGGTTCCTATATTAGTTTGGATAGTCTCTCTATGAGGGAGAAGGTGGAGATTGTCCTATTGAAGTGTTTTAAGCATGGCTGGTTTACTTCTAATGATGTTCATGAGCAGTATACTAATCTCTTTAGAGAGGAACTCCCTCTGAGTACTATTTCCACCTACCTTGCAAGGATTTTTGAGGATAGTGAGGAACCCATTCTTGAGAGAACAGGCACACGTAAGCAGTATCGCTATCGTCTAATAGCAGAAAACGTTAAGGATAAGTTAGCGGCTCTCTCACAACTTGACTACATTTTTACATAAAGTTCTCTTGACATCTTTTTTTGATATCTTTTTCTGACTCCTACTTTTTGATATCTATTATAGATATCCTTATTATTAAGAGTATTACTCACATATTTTTACTCCTACCAAAATATTTCTACGTAACCTTTATTACCTTGATTTCAAATGGAACTTTTGCCCACCAACCCCTTGTTCTGGTTGGAATCATAAGAAATTTAGCGCGGAAGCGATTTCTCATTTGATTAGTTCCTTGCTTGAGGTTACCATCAAATATGAGAGGTTCAAAAATTGAGTGAAAAGCCCCTCGATGTGATATTCGAAAAATATCTATCAGGCCCCAGGATATTCAAAGACCGAGAGGTTCTCCGCCCCACTTACATCCCTGAGAACCTACCCCACCGCGATAAAGAGATAAGCCGCGTGGGGCTCATTTTAGCCACCGCCCTAAAAAGCGGGACACCATCAAACATATTTGTCTATGGGAAAACTGGGACCGGGAAGACCGCAGTAATTAAGTATGTTTTGAAGCATTTGGCTGAGAAATGTACGGAGTTGGGGGTTTCTATACCGAACTATGTTTATTTGAATTGTAGTACTGTTAATACGAATTACCGTGTTTTGGCTCATTTATGTGAAACTTTGGGTGTTGATGTGCCTTTTACTGGATTGCCTACAGATGAGGTTTATAATCGCTTTATTTCGGCTCTGGATTCAAAAAAGGGGCTTATGATTATTGTTTTGGATGAGGTGGATAAATTAGTGGATAAAGATGGTGATGCTGTGCTTTACGATTTGACCAGGATTAATAATTCTGTTCTGAAAAAAGCTCGGGTTAGCATTATTGGGATCTCCAACAATCTTAAGTTTAAGGAGAACTTGGATCCTCGTGTTTTGAGTAGTTTGGGGGAGGAGGAGCTCGTTTTTCCACCTTACGGTGCATTGGAACTCCAGGATATTCTTAGGGAGCGGGCAAAGATGAGCTTTTTTGATGGTGTTTTAGAGGAGCCTGGTGTGATTAATCTTTGTTCTGCTCTTGCAGCTAGGGAGCATGGCGATGCAAGACGCGCTCTGGATCTTCTGCGTGTTGCGGGTGAGCAGGCTGAGAGGATGGGGGCGAGTAAGGTTACAGAGGAGCATGTTAAGATGGCGCAGAATATTTTAGAAACTGATCGGATTTCTGAGGTGATTTCAACTCTACCAGTTCAATCTAAACTTGTACTTTATAGCATTTATTTGTTGGAGAAGAACCAATCTTCAAAAATTACTACTGGCCGCGTTTATAGCGTATACTCAGATCTTTGTAAGATGGTTGACTTAGAAACTTTGGGGGAGAGACGTGTTAGTGGTCTTATTGCGGAATTGGATATGCTTGGAATAATAGTTGCTAAGCTTAAGAGTGAGGGGCGTTATGGTATGACTAAGAAAATCAAAATTAATGTGCCGATTAAACAGATAAAGGACATACTTGAAAATGACTATCATATTAAAAAGGTTATTAATTATATGCCGCCCCCCTACCAAGATTAGTTTTGACATCTTAAAAAGACATCAAAATAAGATATCAAAATTTGTACTCTTCTTTTGGTGGCAAGCGCTGATTAGAGAAAATTTAATTCTGTAACTTTGTGTGATTCTAGGTCAAGGATTATTGGTTTGGCTGGAGTTGGTTCTAATCCCATTGATTTTTGGTATGCCGTTTGTGCTTGGAAGGTTCCCGAGTTTAGCAGAATCACTCCACGGTAGCTCCCAGTGTCATTGATGTGTATGTGTCCGCAGTGTAGTATGTCTGGTACTCTTTCAATTACTAGCCAGTCTTGTGGTTCGGCGGCTATTGCTGTGTTTCCGTATATTGGACTTAGGTGTCTACCTTTTATTAATTCCATCATTGCTCTGTGTGGTTTTGTTTTATCTATCGGGATTGCCGCCATTACATCGTTAAGGCTTTCGCCATGGTACATTAGAACTTCAATGTCGTGAATTCGAATCTGGGCTGGATCTCCTAACATTTCTATACCTATTTCATATAATGGTTCTGCGTATTCTTTGGGTATTGCTGGTTGGGGTAGCGCTATTCTAGTGGCGTCATGTCCTCCTGGAATAGCAATTGTTTTTATGTGTTCTGGGATGTCTTCTAAATGTTTTGCTGCTAATTCATACTGTTCATAAATGTTTGTTACTAGTAGGTCTTCTTCCTGTGTGGGATAAACGCCTACGCCATCTACTATATCTCCTGCAATTAATAGATATTTTACGCGTCCTGCGAGTTCTCTACTCTTTTCGTCTCCTATTTCCCCTCTTAACCATTGTACAAATCGTTTAAATGAATCAATTAGGAAGTGTTTGCTACCAAAGTGGGTATCTGAAATGAATGCGGCGCAGACTGGTTCACTCGCCTTGTTACGCTCATTTTTTAGTGGTATATCAGGCCACAAGAAGTCACTTACGTTGAATATATCATTAGACAGATAACCTTTAAAGCACATTACTTGGTCTAACATTATGTACTCTGCTTTTTTTAATAATTCGCTATTTTTTTCATATATGATGGCTTTAACTGTGCTTTCAAGGTCTTCTAGTTCTAGTAAAACATTTCCTGACTTCGTTTTTTGTATGGATGTTACCATTCCTATGATGTGGACTTGTTTATCTTTGCTTGAAGTAATTTTTGAGAGTTTGGATATGTCTTCAATATCCCCTCTTTTTATTATAATATTGTATATCCTCTTGTATCTGTCTATAAAGTAGTTTATGAAGTCATCGAGTGTGCCTTTGCTTTTTATTACTCCCGTTGGATTGAAAATTACTTCAAATTTGGCATCAATATCTTTTGCTAAATACCTTTTCGGGCTTTCTTGTGTTAATAACGCTTGGCTTGTGGTAGTACTAGACTCCGTGCTTTTTGTTATCTTGGAACTTACTTCTTGGGTTTTCTCAGCTGTTACTTCCGTTTTAGTTTTTTCTCCAATTTGCTCATGGGTTTCTTGAGGTTTGGTTTTCTCTATTTCACTACCTATTGCATACTTTTCTTCTAGCAGGTTGATGTATTTATCATCTATTACAATTATGTTTTCTGAGTTTTCTTCAATTTTTAAAATTAATTCCTTTGCAAGCTCTTCTGGATTTTCATAATGTGAAAATGCTTTTAGTGCCTCAGGAGTTACCTGATATCCTGCTTCGAGAATAATTTGTAATGCTCTTTTTATTCTATCTTTAGCTTGCAAGTTGGTTCAACTTCTATTACTGCCTTTATTATTTCTGAAAGATTATCAGGAAATATGCCTTTTGGTAAATTCAGCTTTTTTATAGGAGCCATCTTGTGGTTCTCTGCCTTGAAACATTATACTTTTTTATGTTTCGTTACATTATTCTAAAAAAGGACTGTTTTTGCTGTGGGTGTTCGTTTTGCGGCATATTTGTGAATAAAACTCTCTATGGTTTTACGTCTTATAGTTAGTGTGAGAGAGCAAATTAATGGTATAATGGTTAACGAAACATCAAAAAGAGTGAAATATTTATGTTACCTGCTGAGATGCTATTCTTAAATTTGGTTTTACAACTTCTTCGTATATAAAAAATGTAATATTAATATAATATTAAAAGTTACCCAAAACTATATATATGTCTAAAGAACTTATTTGCAACGGCTTAAAAGAGCTAAAAAATTTGTTATGGACTCTGCGGTAATAACCCAAATCGATATTATTTAACAAAAAGGAGTACGGAAAAATGGAAATTCGAAAATTGCAAAAAACGGGAGGTAGCACTTTTTTATAAGTCTTCCCAAGGAATGGATAAAACGACTTGGACTAAAGAGAGGAGATTTAGTTGCTATAACGGAGCGTGGAGATGGCGCCCTTCTAATAGATCCTAAATATTCCGAAAGGGAACATTTGAGAGTTGCTGAAATCGAAATGGGCGAAGGTTTTACCCGCGATATTACTGCAAAATATCTTTATGGATATGATATTATTCGTTTAAAATCAAAGGGTCCGAGGATAAATCCTTACCAACGAGAGGAAGTTAAAAAATCCCTGCAACAACTAATAGGTGTGGAAATAGTTGAGGAGGATGCCCGGGAGATTACTCTACAGTGCTTGCTGTCTCCATCTGCGGTTCCATTGAGGCGAACGATGAAAAGAACCTATTTGATTGCTGCAAAAATGCAAGAAGAGGTTATCACCGCACTTAAGGAGCTTGATGATAGGCTAGCTAAAAATGTTATTAACCGTGATGAAGAGGTTAATAGGCTTTATTTCTTAATAGTTCGGCAGCTGAGGGCAGCGATACAGGATCCTCGATTAGCTGAAAAAATGGGAGTAACTGCAATAGAATGCCTAGACTATCGTGCGGTGGTGAAGAGCATTGAAACTTTAGCAGATCATGCTGTAAAAATAGCAAAGCAGATTCCGCTGCTCCAAAAAACACCTATACCTCAGACTGTACTTCAAAAAATTTTAGAATTAAGCAAAATAACGCAAGAGATTCACTCAAATGCGATAGAGGCGTTATTGAGAAAGGATGTAAACTTGGCGGCTAAGACCATAGACAAGAAACCTGATCTAGAAAAGGCTTTAACTGAGGCTTATGAAGAAATATTAAATCAAGCAGCAGTTTTGGCAACCCCCCTAAATACTATAGTAGACATGCTGGGAAGGATAGCTGAGTGTGGAATAGATATTGCTGATTTGACCTAGAACTATTTATTCTTATTTTAGTATCTGAATGGGCTTTTTTAAGGCGCCAAAAAAGTCACGATTAAAAATGTTTTAATATCCTTAATTGAAAATAAATTTTAGCTTTTAACAGAGGAGAGGTTAATTGCGTATTGATTTCTTAAAAACTTTTTTAGAAGTTGTTTCCGCTGGAAGTTTCCTTGAGGCGGCAAAAAAACTAAATGTAACACAAGCAACTGTGAGTAATCAAATTGCTTCACTTGAAGAATATTTTGGGGTAAAACTGTTTGTGCGAACTAGGGATGGGGTTACCCTTACTAATGAAGGCAAAATTCTAAGTAAAAGAGCTCGGCAAATTTTTGATTTAATAGATGCCACAAAAAGAGAAATTATTAATTCTACAAAAAGATTAAGGGGTACAATAAAGATTGCCGCTAGTACAATTCCTGGTGAACATATCTTACCTATCATTGCAGGGAGCTTCAAAAAAGCATACCCCGAAGTGGACATTGAAGTTGAAATTGGAGATACGGGTGTGAGCCTTAAAAAATTAGTTGAAGGTCGCGTCGATTTTGCTGCAACTGGTAGTTTGTTTGATAATCAAAATTTTTTTGAAACCAAGGTAATCGCTAAAGAACGTTTGGTAATCATAACTCCCGTTAACCACGAGTTATCTGGTAAAAAGAGCCTCGAACTTTCAGAAATTTTAAATTACCCCTTTGTGTCCAGAGAACCCTCTTCTGGCACAAGAAACGAAATAAATAAAATATTCGCCGAGCAGCACATCGATCCTAATAAATTAAATATTGTGCTGGAATTAGGTAGCACAGGATCTGTAATTACCGCAGTTTCTGAGGGCATAGGAATTAGCATAATTTCTTCGATAGCTGCTGAGAAGGCCAGAGCAGCAGGATTGTTGAATATAGTTGAAATAAAAAACGCCAGAAATTGGCGCGAATTATACCTTGTTAGACTAAAAAAGCCGGAGTACCCTGAGATACTGGAAAAATTCTGGAGCGCCATAAAAACGGTATGATTTATTCTTAGCATTTTTTAATGTATATCTTGAAGGTGCCGTTATTCTCTATTACTTCTAAAACCTTGTGCCCCATTTTGCTTGCCGCTCTTTCTATATTGTTCTTGGATGTTGGAAAATCAGTGATTATCTCTAGTACTTCTCCTTCCTTCATCTCCTTGAGTTTATCTCTCATTAAAATCACTGGAATGGGGCACGCTTTTTGCTTTACGTCTAGATGATGATCTGGCTTCATTTCAAATCCCTTTTTAGATCCATATTGTTTGGTCGCTTTCTTTTATCCAATCGGTTAGTCCTTCCATTGTTGTTACTTCCGCTCCCTCTATTAGATCCTCTGGTTTTATTCCTCTTCCTTTGATGCATATTCCGCAGACGCGTACCTTTGCGCCTTCATTTATGGCTCTCTGTAACCATTCTAATGCATTTGCATACTCTTTGGGTTCCTGTCCTTTATGTGCTACAAGTACTCCGTCTTCAACTAAAAATAAATTAACATTTATTCCCTCAATTAGAGAAGTGAGTGCTAACCTTAAAGCGGTATATGACCTTTCATGGGTGTAGGGTCCGCTGGATATTACAATGGTGATTTTTTTCAAATTTTTCAACCTCAAGACATGATTGGAAAACTAGGTTAACACTTAGCCCTTAAACTTATAAATATTACGAAATATATTACCTTATATTAGTTTTTCTAATAACTAAGAGAGGTTTGCTATTTTAAGTCAAAATTCAGAAATAATTATTGGTGCGGGGAGCGAGATACTCGAGGGGCATCATGGTGATGTCTCTATTCGAACTCGCGCAGGCTTTCGCGGCTCCCGGAAACGGGACTCTCTACGCCAGCAGGTCCTGAGCGTTGGCCAGGGATTTGATTCCTGTCTGCCTCCTCTGGCCACCTGTCAGGCTTTGACCAGCTCGGACATCCCCGCAGCTTTACCGATGGTGTTGCTTACCTTATAGATGAATACTTTCTTATTTAGATTTAAGTTTTCCCTAACCCTATTCTTTTATGTTGCGCTCTTCCTCTCATTTTCCATTTTTAATTTGTCGAAAATTTCTTGGGCTTTTTGTTCTGCCTTGATCTTTAGGGATTCTGATATTATCCTGTTTTCATAAGCTTCGTTAAGTTCTTCTTTGTCTATGATTTTTATTTCACCATTAGGCCACTTTACTACGTCTACAGCTAGGTCTATGTATCTTAGTCTATTTGGTGGATAGAACTCTATTGGCGTGTTTATGTTATAGTAAGCGCCTTTAAATTCTCTACTTTTGGAATAATATTCTGTTTTTAGATTCCAAGTTCCTAGTGTAATTTCTGTTATTCCATAGTCACCAGTTCGTTTAGGTACGTTTAATCCGTCAAAATATCCGCCGCCTTGGAATTGTCTTCTTAAAATTAATTGTTTTTTGTAGAGGTCAATGTTGGTTAGGGTTCCAGAGAGTGTGAATTGATAACCGTTAATTTTTGTATGCTCTATTAGTATTTGGTCGCCATTTTTGGGGAAGTCTCTGATGTATATTTTGTTGAAAAATTCTAAAACCTCTTCTTCCATTTCAGGGTGTTTTGTTAAAATGTCTTCTGTAAAATCGACTAATAAAGCGTATTCTCGTCCTATTGATTTATAGTAGTGATGCTGGTTAATAGTTTTTACAACTTCTTTTCTTATATTGTCAAGCCTTTTTTTATCTTCACTGGTAAATTCAATAAATATGTTTTCTGTGCCTTCTAATAGGAGGGCTGGGCTTTTGGCTTCTTCTTTTCTTTTCATTAAAATTTTTGCCTTTTTGCTCAATTCGGATACTTCTTGAATTAGAGTACTAGGATTTTGATTTGCTGCTTCGGTTCTAAAAATTATACCCCATTTATCTGGCTTTATTTTTTCTCCTAACGAATACAGCGCCTCTATATTTTCTTGGTGTCTGATTTTTTTACTAATTTTAACGCTCTCTTGTTCTATTAGTACAACGTACTTTCCGACAATTGAAATATTTGTGGTTGCTATGGGGTGCTGTGTGCCTGTTTTTACAATTTCAATAATATATTCTTCCCCTTCTTTTACTGGCTCATTTAAGAGAATGGCGAAACAATCACCGATATCGACAAATGCTTTACCGTCATCGATTTTTACTACTTTACCCTTGTACAAAGAATTTAGTTTGATTGGTGATTTTCTAAATATTGCGTCTTCGAATTCTGTTCTTAAAATTTCTTCAATTTTTTGTGCTTTACTTACTTCGCCACTGATTATTATTCCTTGTCTATTTTCAAAATCAACTATTTCAATATCTGGTTGCTCAAAGTTTTTTTCCAAATTAAATCTTTCAATCTGTATGGGCGCTGCTTGAGTAATTTTAAATCCGTTATCTAACATTATCTTTGTTAGTGCTGTTGAGTATATTCCTCGAATTTTAATTGAAGTTGATTGAGTCAATTGTAAAACCAAAAAAAATAATCGTTATCAAATATTTATAGTTTTTTTGTATCCACAGTCAAAATTTCATGAAAATAATTTCCAATCAAGAAAGATTGCAAAATTGTTTTAGTACATTGAGAAAAAGGTGTATATGTGTTTAGTTAAGATTTTTTATAATACCATATTTTAAGTGGCTACCGATTTACGAATTTTTGTTTAGTATCCTCTGAACAGAATCTTTTAATACTACTCCTGGTCACTAATTGTCTCTAATATAGATACTGCGTTCCAAATTTTTGTTCTGCTATGTAGTGGGCAATTTGGATCTTGAGACACCTCATCTAGTATAGATATGGCATTAGATGCTTTAACTGCTGGAGAATCTTTGTCAGTCTCTAACGCCCCCATTGCTTGTATTGCAGCTCTCCGAATATTGCGTGGTGTAGCGGTATCCTCTGAGATTTGTTTTAAAATAAGCATTGCTTGCTCCATTTTTCCCGCGTTGCCGCTCATACATTTCCCTCTTTTTGGTTTTTATTAGCCCATAGAACTTACTTTCAAATATCTTTTAACGTAGCGTCTTCAGAATAAGCAAATTTCTCGATTGGTAATATATATGCAAGATTCTTATATTTATCGTATCCTTCTGCGAATAAAATTCTTTTCTGGCCTCTAATTAAAAACACATTGCAAATGAATCTGATATCCGCAGTCAAATCTAGTTGTAGTACGCAAAGAGGGTATTCCTATTTTTATTGCGGGAGGACAGAGTAGTGGGCAAATATACACCATTGTAATTCCCAAAAATTATAAGAAACAAGCTAATTTTCTAAACGGCTTCATGAAAGGATGAGAACTCTAAAGACCCACCGACGCTAAGATATAGGGAGATCTTTAGTACCATCAGTAATACTCGCCGCAGTGACAATTCTCCAGTACCTAGACCTCTTCTCAGACCAGAGAGCGGCTAACGCGGTCCAATTCAATATCTAATAGCTTTATGTGTTTTAACGTGCCCCCACTTAAAGCCACTCCCTCTACACCACATTCTTGACAGCATCCAATAGTAGGAAAGGGTTATATCTTCCTATATTCTGGAGTGGCTTCTGATTATCAGGGTAATCCATAGGGCATAAATGGGCAGGATAAGAATAATCTTCCGAAGTATTCTTTTCTGCTTTCCCCAATTATTATTTTATTTTTTGGAGAGAGATTCCCCACTTTTCGACTCAAATAATTGTACCAGAGACTTTTTATGCTCCTTATATGTTTTAAAAATTGTTGTTAGATCAATTTTGAGAGGAGTTCGTTATGACTGAGAAAGAGCTTAGAGTTAGAAAAATTCGGGACGGTACAGTTATTGACCATATTTCCGCCGGTACTGCCTTGGGGGTTTTAAAAATACTTGGGTTAAGCGGAAAAGAAGGATATACAATAAGTATATTGATTAATACTCCTAGCAACAAGTTGGGGAAGAAAGACGTGGTAAAGATTGAAGGTAGGGAACTAAATCCCAAAGAAGTGGACAAAATTGCATTAATTTCCCCAAAGGCAACAATAAACATCATCCGGAATTATGAGGTGGTGGAAAAACAACGGGTATCGTTGCCGCCAATTATAACTGGATTCCCACGTTGTGTCAACCCCAACTGTATTATAAATAGTAGAGAGCCTGCCCCTCCCTCATTCAAGGTTATCTCTAAAGAACCAGTGAGAATAAGGTGTAGATATTGTAACATAATTATGGAATTCGAAGACATACTCGCAAATATTTAACTACCCTAGGAGTATAAAGGAAGAATTTCATAACTGCTATGTATCCATCAATAATAATTCGGGTTAGTGAAGATAGAATAGTTAATTATCTTGACAATTTTAGATCTGGTTTCTATTGCTGCTTGTCTTACACATTTTGCCTTTTATGTTGCGAAAGAGGCATTTCAATCATTTCTGGCAAACGGTATATGGAAAATTCCATAGTTTAACATTGTCTAGTTATTAAAACATTTTAGTAGCCCCTATAATATGGGCATAAAAAATATTAATTACCTTATGTTACTGGAAAAAAAGGAACAGCATTAACAAGTCTAAAGGTGAAGAGTTTGGAAATTGCTATTGTAGGGGACAAAGACACAGTATTGGGATTAAAACTATCTGGAGTTACAAAAACATATGAAACAAATGATAAAGATGAAGCATATCAAAAGATACGAGAATTTTTCCTAGAACCCAATGTGGGCCTTATTATAACAACAGAAGTTTTGGCCGATCAGATACGTCCTCTACTCAATAGACTAACAGCAACAAGTCCGATTCCTATCGTAATAGAGATTCCAAGCCGGCTTGGCGAAAGAAAAGGCGAAGACCCTATACTAACACTAATTAAACGAGCTGTAGGAATAGAAATAAAAGTTTAAATATGCCACTAAAAACACTTCCACAAATGTAATAGAGCGTCCTAATAACTTTTTTATATCTTGATTATGTTTAGTAGATAAATGAAGTTGCTTAAACTTTTTGTTTTCCTTGTTGGGAAGGTTAACTGGGTCAATTTTTTGTTTGTTTTTAATCGAGATTAAGAGGTAAATATGAGAATATGGTGGTTTTAAGGAAAAACAGATACTATAAAAAGTTAAGCTATGCTTTCCACAGTTAGAGATGAGAATTCTCTGTCAATCTTTGTATTCACTTCGTTGAAACGCTTATCAAACTCGTTTGGGGGCACAATTTTGAGACGTGAAATATCATTAAGTACATCCATTTGCTGGATTGAAGATATAGGAACCCCTCTGTCCACTGCGTTTTTCATTTGGTTATAAAATTTCAGAATTATTTTCAGCATCTTGTAAGCCTTTTCTGGGCTACAGTAGGTATCAACAGGATGCAATGCCGATTGCATTAAGTAATCTTCACGGATTAAACGAGCTGCCTCGAGAACTACTCGTTCGCTCTCTGGAAGAGCGTCCGGTCCGACCAGCTGAACTACTTCGCGAAGTTCATCTTCACGCTGAAGCAATGACAAGGCCTCATTTCTTAAATCTACAAAATCTTTACCGACGTTCTCTGAGAACCATTCCTTCAAGTTTTCAATGTATAAGCTATAACTATTTAGCCAGTTAATGGCTGGGAAGTGTCTCCTACTCGCTAAATCCTTGTCCAGCCCCCAGAAGACCTTCACAACACGGAGTGTATTTGAAGTGACTGGCTCAGAGAAATCGCCTCCCGGTGGGCTAACCGCTCCTGTGATAGTTACTGAGCCTAATCTTGGATTGGTCTCTGTGGATCCTAGTGTTTCAACTCTTCCTGCTCTTTCATAGAACTCTGCGAGGCGAGAGGCCAAGTAGGCGGGATAACCTTCCTCTCCAGGCATCTCTTCCAGTCTTCCACTAATCTCTCTTAATGCTTCAGCCCATCTTGAAGTTGAATCGGCCATCAGTGCGACATCGTATCCTTGGTCTCTAAAGTATTCCGCTAAAGTAATGGCCGTATAAATGGATGCTTCTCGTGCGGCTACGGGCATATTTGAAGTGTTAGCGATTAGTATTGTACGTTTCATTAGTGGCTCACCGGTACGAGGATCCTCAAGCTTAGGAAAATCTTCTAACACCTCTGTCATCTCGTTGCCTCTTTCGCCGCAGCCGCAGTAAACAACTATTTGGCTGTCCGCCCATTTCGCTAGTTGGTGAAGCATTACTGTTTTTCCCGTACCGAACCCTCCTGGTATTGATGCAGTTCCGCCTTTTGCTGTAGGGAAGAATGTATCTATTATGCGTTGACCAGTTATAAGGGGAGTCGTTGATCCAAGTTTCCTTATGTACGGGCGTCCTTGACGTACTGGCCAAGTAGTCATAAGGGTGACTTCTCGTTCTCCATGTGTGGTTTCAATGCGCGCTATAGGTTCCGTTACAGTGTATTCCCCTTCGGGAGCTATCTTAGTAATCTTACCATTAATACCCACTGGAACTAGGATTCTTGTGGTTACTGTGGTTGTTTCGGGCACGGTTCCCAATATTGTGCCTTGCGTTACTCTATCGTTTTTTTCAACAGCTGGGGTAAACTTCCATTTTTTGTTTCTAGGAAGAGCTTCCGCTACTACTCCCCTGCGTATAAAATCGCCAGTCTGTTCTTTGAGAATGTGTAAAGGTCTTTGAATGCCATCAAAAATCTGACCTATAAGACCCGGACCCAATTCTACTGATAGGGGGGCCCCAGTCGCTATGACCTTTTCGCCTGGCTTCAAGCCTGTGGTTTCTTCATATACTTGAATAGTCGCGTTTGATCCTTCAACTCTGTTCACTTCACCAATTAATTCTTCATCTCCGACGCGGCATACTTCATACATTTGGATTCCACTTAGTCCTTCAGCCTCTACTACAGGGCCAGCAATTCTGATGATCCTTCCGGTTCTTTCTTTAACTGTCAATTCCGCAATCTCCTTTAATCGTTAAATCAGCTTAGTCCAGATTAATTACACATAGACTTGTATCTGCTTAAAAATATTTGCGAGAAATTTTATTTCGTTTAAAGCACTCTAATAAGTTGCTTTTAATGTAATAAGTTGCTTTTAATGGGGGAATAATTGGTGGGCGGAGCAGGATTTGAACCTGCGACCTTCTGGTCCCGAACCAGGAATCATACCAAACTTTCCACTATTCTATTTGAGAAAAGTACTAGACCATCCGCCCATATTTCATGAAAAATTCTTTGTTTGGATTTAAATCTATTCTAGCAGATAAAATTTTTGTTAGGGATTTAGATGAATTAGAACAGTTTATTTGAGCTTCATTAAACCATCATTAAGTCTCATTGAGAGGGATGGAAACGAATAAATCTCCGCCTTCAGATTTCTAACTTTCTTAACGTCTCCTGCTTGCTGGTGTTGCGTGGAGCATATGGGAGCGTTATAAAATGTTTCCCTCGTCAGCCAATTTAATGGTGATTTGCCTTGTGCTCTGAGTAGGTTATACCGCAAATCTACCACTCCGGGTATGCTTCTTCTCGCCAACAGGCGCCCATGCGCCAAATCTGGCTATCAAAGACCCAATCTCCCACAGTTTGGGCATTTTTGAGTCAAAAGCACGTTGCGATGCGGATTCAGCACTTACAAACTTTAATGAACCACACACAAATCCCTTACCTGATAGCAATAACTAACATAAATTACTAAGGGGCGCTAGGTCGCTTTTTGAGATTATATTTTTCGATAATAATCGAAATATTTATGTGTATTTATTATATGAAACTTGAAATATGGATATTTATAAAAGCAGTTCAGAGAGATTAGCTAGAAGAGTGGCTGGTGAGATTTCTCTCTCGGATGATCCGGGCAAAACGATGCGTAAATGGCGTGAATTGTTTCATATCCCCCAAATTATTTTAGCAGAGTATCTCAATGTTTCGCCATCAGTTATTAGTGATTATGAGGGAAGTAGGAGGAAGTCTCCTGGAACTAAAACTATAAGGCGCTTCGTAGAAGGATTACTTGCAATTGATGAAAAAAATGGCGGGCAAATAACTGCTGCTTTTGGCAGGTTAATGAGTGTTGAGATTCCTACAGATATTATTCTGGATATCCGAGAGTTTACCAGCCCCGTAAACACTAGGCAGTTCTGTTCTGCTATCCGGGCGGAATGTGTTGTCGGGGAAGAATTTCTGGATAGAAATCTCCTGGGATACATGGTTATTGATAGTATTAGTGCATTTAGAGAGCTTTCAGGAGATGCTTTTCTGAAATTATACGATTCAACTAGTGAAAGAGGCGTTATTTTCACAAACGCCAGTACAGGGCGCTCCCCATTAATTACTATAAAGATTAATACACGGAAACCAGGCCTGATTGTCCTACATGGACTTACGGAACCGGATCCCCTTGCAGTTGAACTAGCGAAAAAGGAAGGCATTCCCTTAGCAATTTGTAAAATAGAATCTGTCGAAGATATAATTAAGGAACTGAGACAAGTGATTCCCTGAATCCATTACCCAATTTAACTCTTAACGTATTTTATTTTTATTAGTTGCATAGCGCTTTTTTGTGAACACACCTAGTTTAAAGGATTAAGTCTTATAACTGTCCAAGGAAAAAGCGTTAACCAGTAATTTAGACAATTTATATTCTGTTTGTGGTGGTTTTGTGAGTAATGATGTTAAAATGGGCGAAAATTTGGTTATGAGACCCATACGCAAGGTAGGCATTTTAGGCTGGGGTGCGTATATTCCCCGCTTTAGACTTAAGATTCAAGATCTAGGCAATATCTGGGGAGAAAGTAAGGAAAGAATTGAATTTAACTTGGGTATTTCAGAAAAATCCGTGGCGGGCCCCGATGAAGATACCACCACCATAGCTGTAGAGGCGGTTAAGAATGCTCTTTCTCGTGCACAAATAAGCCCGAGGGATTTGAGGGCGATTTTTGTTGGCACAGAGTCACCGACTTACGCAGTAAAACCTACAGGAACCATTATTGCCGAGGCGATAGGCGCCTCTCCAAACATCTTAGCCTCAGACTTTGAGTTTGCATGCAAGGCAGGTACTGAAGCTTTGCAATGTTGCATAGGACTGGTTTCCTCGGGAATGATCAAATATGGAGTCGCTGTAGGCGCAGATGTGGCTCAAAGTAAACCGGGCGATGAATTAGAATACTCCGCGGCAGCGGGGGGCGCCGCTTTAATCATTGGGGCGGAGGATAGCGCCCAACTAGTTGCAACTATCGAAGCTTCTTACTCTTATTGTACGGATACTCCTGATTTTTGGAGACGCCCCACAGAAATATATCCCAAGCATGGGGAAGCATTTACGGGGGAACCTGGATATTTTAATCATATAATACAAAGTGCGCGTACCTTAATGAAAGAATTAGACTTGAAAGCCTCGGATATTACCTACGCAGTTTTCCACCAACCAAACGGTAAATTTCCTTTGAGAGCCGCGAATAGCTTGGGATTTACAAGAAATCAGATTGAGGCTGGATTGCTAGTAGGAGTTATCGGGAATACCTATTCTGCCTCAGCAATGCTGGGGCTGACTGCTGTTCTGGAAGCGGCTAAACCTAATGATACTATTCTTATGGTTTCCTATGGTAGCGGGGCAGGGTCAGATGCGTTTTATCTTAAGGTTGAGGAAGGCATAGAGGAAAAAAAGAAGCTCGCCCCCAAAGTCGGCGAATACATCGCACGTAAAAAGTACATTGATTATATAACCTATCTCAAGTGGCGAAAACTTATAAAAGGAATATAAAATATTTAAAATAACTTTTTGAACTAAACTCTTTTAACTAGAAATTGTCTTTTAAATTGAGGTCTAAACTGAAATTTTCAGCAAGTTTGCGGAAGATTCTAATATGCGTCTTGGAATTATAAATATTCAACCCTCTATTAGGGCGAAGTTGAAACAATGAAGGTAGTCAAACACGTATTTCGATTGGCAGTTGATTTCTGCTTGCTGAATAAGAAGTGAAAAGGGAATTGTCAAAAGTCGCCCCTGAATAAATATACTTTCAAGAGCTATTGCCCATCTACCCTTCGCAAGAAAAATGTTTAGAATGACCAAATGGGGCGTATTTACTTTCATAGAGTGGAGGCTGAGATATTGAGGAGAGTAGCAATCTGCGGTCGCTCCCTATGTAAAGTCGGAAATTATTACAGCAAATCCCTCCGCGAGCTATTCGCTGGAGTTGCTCTGGATGCAATAGAAGATGCTGGTAATCCTCACTTAGACGCAATGTACATAGGAAATATGTCTGCAAGTGAGTATTTTTCTCAGAAGAACATTGGTGTTCTCCTATCTGATTCCATAGGTTTAAAATCTACACCCTGTGTACTTGTGGAGTGTGCCGATGGGTCCGGTGGGGCTGCCCTTTATGAAGGTTTCAAGTCGGTTGCTTCAGGGCTTTATGATTTCGTTATTGTGGTGGGGGTGGAAAAAATGTCAGAAGCTACAAGGGGGGAGAATAGGAGAATAGGTTCTATGGCAGTTGAGCAGGAATATGAGGCATTTCATGGTCTATCCCTTGATGGGGAATTCGCGATAATTATGCGTTACTATATGCATCATTATAATGTATCAAAAAGGCACTTCGCCCTATTTGCAGTTCAGATGCATAAAAATGCAGCTAAGAACCGGTATGCTCAATTACCCTTCGAAATATCTGTGGAAGATGCGTTAAATACGCAAACAGTTGCTGACCCGCTGACCTTATTCGATACAGCCCCGACTGGAGACGGAGCAGCGGCAGTTATTTTGTGCCCTTTGGAGAAAGCTAAAGAATTCACAGACACTCCCGTAGAGATAGTGGGCGCGGGGCAGGCGAGAGATACTTTAGCACTTTACGATAGAAAAAACATACTTACTTTTAATGGGACATCAAAGGCTTCTAAGATGGCACTGGAACATTCTAAATTAAAAATTTCAGATATAAATTTATTTGAAATACATGATTCTTACACTATTTCTGGATTCCTTGCTTTGGAAGATTTGGGTCTCATCGAGAGAGGGAAAGTGGGGCAAGCTGTTGAGGAGGGTCTAATTGACTTGGATGGGCCTATACCTACCAATTTAAGTGGAGGCCTTAAGGCGAGAGGACACCCTATGGGTGCTACTGGCGTTTATCAAGCAGTAGAGGCTACACTTCAGCTTCGAGGCGAGGCTGGAAAAAATCAGGCGGATCCTGCAGAAGTAGCACTGATACAAAATGCTGCAGGCATAGGATCCTTGGTAAGTGTACATATTCTCAAAAGAGTTTAAATGCTCTGGTGAGAGAGGAAATGGGATTACCAAATTTGTGGAGAGAAATACCTCAGAGATACAGGTTAGAAGGGGTTACTTGTAAAAATTGTAACTCCTCCTTTTTTCCACCTAGAATCGTTTGCCCAAACTGCGGAAGTAAAGAGTTGAGCGTTCAAAGACTTCCAGATAAAGGAAAAGTTTTATCGTATACCATAATAAGAAAACCACCTAATAATTTTGAAAGATATGCACCATACCCTGTAGCTTTAATTGAATTATTAGAAGGAGTGAAAGTAACTTGCCAATTAACAGACTGCGATATTGATGAAATATTTATTGGTATGCCAGTAGAAGCTACACTTCGTAAGGTAAAAGAAGACGGTGAAGATGGCGTAGTTTATTATGCGATTAAATTTAGACCTCTGATTAGGAAAACGGTTGAGTGAAAAACTAAAGGTAAGTATGTGCATATGAATTTTAAAATCAGTTTACTAAAATTGGTATTATTCTAAGGTATTTCTCTTAAATGTTTGAATTTTGGAAGGCTATCAGTGGAGCTATAACGTCTCATCGAAGTGTTTGCGGTTTATTCTAAAGTTACGCCATATACTTCATATGCAAAATTTATTGAATCATATACGATATATATGGAGAGAGTGTGGAGCCGCCTTTTTTAAAGATAAAAATCATTTTTTGGGCCCTTTAGATTTGTAAAAGTGACGTTTGGTTTGGTTAAAATGGAGCGGCCGAACAATGAAGTGATAAGATATGGGTGTTCATTGTTTCGTTTTTCGAAAGTGATTACCAGATGCCGCCAAAAAGTATTGGTGTTGAATCATTTATAAACCACACGTTACCTTCCGCAGCAATACCCATTTACATCCCCTTCAGTATTACGATTTCCAAGTTTCGAAGGAGGCAGTCCTTTATACCTCATCAAAGATGAGACAAAAGTTAAATTTAGCATAGTTGTGTAATATTTGAAATAAATGGAATTTAAATAATATTACAGGGGTCTAATGTGTCTGAAGGATTAGAAGATTGGAAGTTGACTTCAGCGGTTTTGTCTGCGTTATCTAGCGAAACACGTATACAGATACTAAAAGTTCTTAGTATGAAAAGTCCCCTCTCTTTTACTAAAATTATGCAACTATTAGATATGGATCCAAAGAAAGAGGCGGGAAAGTTTGCCTACCATCTTGGTGAGCTGACAAAAAAGGCTCAATTAGTCGACTGTGATGAGGATAATAACTATACACTAACGAGTTTGGGAGAAAAGACGGTTGAATTTATTAGAATGCTAGAGGAATTTAGTCGAAGGGAAAAGGGAGAGCTCTTCGTTAGGACATCGAGATTGGCGATAGAACGATTTGATAGGAAAAAAATTGCGGATTCGCTGATGAGGGAAGCTAGAGTTCCCAAGCAGCTTGCGGAAAATATTGCTATGGAAGCAGAAGAGCGTTTACTTAAATCTAAGATTAGATATTTAACCGCTCCCTTAATTCGAGAATTTGTTAATGCAATCTTGTTAGAAAAGGGATTAGAGGAGTATCGACATGCACTTACACGCTTAGGGCTTCCAGTATATGATGTTACGAGCATAATAAAAAACCCCAAGAGCGAGGTTTCGAATGCTGAAATAATACACAAACTGGCTGGTGATGCTGTTCTAGAGCAGTATCTACTTTTAAAAATTTTACCTAGGGAAATAGCCGATGCCCATCTCTCCGGAGCCATACATATACCTGATGCCAGTTATTGGATACTGCGCCCCAACAATATCCAACACGATATCTACAGTTTGCTATCTTTAAAATTTAGATTAGAGGAGAGAATATTTACTCAATTAAATAGAATAAATGACCCTAAGACCCTAATTATGCAATTACCTAAGCTGTTAAACTTGTTTCAAACAGATTTAAGTGGGGAACAATCTTTAGATAATTTTAATTTTTTCATAGCCCCCTTTTTGAGAGGTCTGTCATATAATGAAATTAAGAAAATTACGCGTTATTTTATTAGTGAATTGTGTCACAATATGGGTCGTTCAATCAGCATTAATTTGGAACTTGTATTGCCTAAACATATTAAAAATAAACCTGCAATTGGCCCAAACTGGAAAACTGTGGGAAGATATCAAGATTTTGAGGGGGAGGCTCAGCTATTTGTTGATGCTTTACTTGAAGTCTTACTGGAAGAAGAAAATTTAGCAGGAAAGCCCATTCTTAACTGTCACACAATTTTTAAATTAAGACCGGATATTTGGAAAAACGATGCTGTTTTACCAATTCTAAATAAGATATTTGAATTGTCAGCTAATTGGGGTAACTCCTTTTTTATAAATTTTTCACCTAAATGGCAGAATGATAATGTTAACTATACCGGTGCAGCGGAACGTTTAGGCACAGACTGGAGTAAAGATTGGGAGCTTGACACTCTAAGGACTGGGAATCTTGGAACAGTAATTGTTAATCTGCCCCGAATCTCTTACGAGTCAAATGGCGATGATACACTTTTTTTCGAGTTACTTAATGAGAGGTTGGATATGGCTTCGGTGGTGCTTAAAATAAAGTCACAAGCTATTAGAGAAAGAATGTTTAACGATAGAACACTTCCTGCATTGGCTTCTGATTTAGACGGTGATTTATACTACAGAATTGATAATGCAACTCACTCCTTAAGTTTTGTTGGACTAGATGAAGCGGTTAAGAAACATATAGGCGCCTCAATAGATAATAACAAGGCGTCTTTAGATTTCGCTATAAGAATTCTAAAATATCTAAATGAATATACAGATGAGTTAAAAACTAACACGGGATTAAGATGGGTAGTAACTCAACCTGTAAGTGGCTATTATGTAAATAGGCTAGCTAAGCTTGACGTTGAAATGTTCGGAAAAAAGAATGTTAGTGTGCGGGGCGTAGGCAACAACATTTATTATTCAACTAGTAATATCCGGATGTCAGCACCTCTAATGATCGACGAAAGAATAAGGATGGAAAGCATGTTTCATGCACTGCTTTTAGGTGGGCATTTAATGAATATCCCCCTTGGAAAGAAAGTTTCTTCTGATAAATTATTAGATCTCAGCGAAAAAATTTGTACAGAAACTCAAATAGGATGTTTCACCTTTACTAGATACCTCACATACTGTTCTCATTGCTTGGAATCGTTTAATGGCATTCAAAATAAATGCCCAAAATGTGGTTCTTCAAGCGATAACCTGGCGAAATATTGCCGAAGTATAGGACCTTACTTCATATTACCCACTATTTCAAAATGGGAGGAACAAGAAATTAAAGAAGCTCATAACTATTTTTAGAATATTTTAACCTCGCAATTTAAAACTTGGCCATTTTATCCACATCTTCAAATAACACTTCCATAGTGCTGGTTTCGTGTGATGCGTCTTGCCCCTAGCCCGCCTCGACATCTTCTCCGCCCCCTCATTTTCTACACAAGCATGTTAAAAAAATGGGAAAATGTGTCTTCTCAAGCCCGCAACAAAACCATTCCTTATTAAGTAGATGTGGTACTGGCTAGTTACATGTTTTTTATATCCTAATTTGCTGAAATAGGCAAAAAGCCGTTTTTCCCAATTATAGGGGAAAACACGCCATATAAAGAACAAAATAATAAATGAAAAATTGCCTAGATTCAAAGCATTAATGTTATCTATTAGGGCTTGATTTATTGCTATATCCCCTTTTGTAAATTAGCTTTTTAATTAACTGCTTATCAACATCCCAGATCCAACGTATAGTATCTTCAAAATTCCGCATTTTAGATTTTTCTTCTCCGTATATTGTCTGAATTTTCGTTTCTGAAATTCTGAAGCCTTTCCTGTGAGCATCAATTAGTATCTCTGTTTCAGCAGAAAACCTAGGGGCTGAAAATTCAACTTGTTCCAAAACATGTCGTTTGTACGCTCTAAAACCGCTTTGGCTATCTGTAACTGGTAGTTTAAAGTATAAGCGTAAAATAATTGTGGTTAACTTATTACTTAGAATTCGCATTCGTGGCATACCCTTTATTACACCAAGGAATCTTGAGCCTACCACTATATCTGCATTTTCACTCTCCATAGTTTTAAGCAGTTTGGGTATTTCTTCTGGATTGTGTTGCAAATCTGCATCCAAAACAATTACTATATCCGCCCCCGTCTTTAAAGCTGCTTTGAAACCTGTTTTTAAAGCGGCTCCTTTACCTAGGTTTCTATAGTGCCGAACAACTGTAGCTCCTGCTTTTTTCGCCTCTTCGTAGGTACTATCTGTACTTCCATCATCTACAACTATTACTCCTTCAGAATACTTTAGAGCCGCCTGCACTGCTTTAGCGACTGTTTTTTCCTCATTGTATGCTGGGGAGACGCAAATTACTTTAGGCATCTCTTTTAACCGCTTCCTAATATTTCTGGATTGGTATATCTGTGCGTTTTTATAAAGTTTTAGGGTCATTCAGCCTCGAAAAACACCGCTTATTCAACACGAATACACATTTTTCATGATTTTTAACTAGTTTTCACATTATGCAAAGCAATTATCTTTTCGACTTTTTATGAAAAATTTCTTTTATTTCGTCATATTACGAACTAAAGTATCAAGTTTGGGAAAACTTTTTATCTGGAAAGTATGTAAAACTAGAAAACATTAATCATGTTACATATTCGTCTAAAAAGAGATGTTTCCCCACTTAATAATTTGCAACAAGTACTAGCACTATAGACAAATAGGTGTGTGAAGGAAAAATGTTTGAATCACTGTTCAATGCAGGATCCACAAATATAATTTCTCTCTTAATTGGTGTTGCAGTAGTGGCTGGCTTTGGATTTGTCTCAATTAAACTGCGTGTGGTAGATTTTTCGGGGTTCCTAGCAGGGCTAGTTGTAGGTTTAGCTGTATGGATATTTGGTAATTGGGCTTGGTTTCTAATTATACTGGTGTTCTTCTTGGTCTCTGCGGCGTTCACAAAGTTTAAGTACGAGAGAAAGAGAAAACTAGGGGCAGCGCAAGAAAAAGGTGGAGCTAGGGCATGGACAAATGTTATCGCGAATGGGGGGCTTGCAGCTTTTCTGGCTGTGATGGAGGGGGTATGCCTGTTCTTTGTCCCCATAGGACGATTCGATATTTTCCTCGCAGGTTTTATCGGGGCTGTGGCTACTGCTGCTGCGGATACGTTAGCAACTGAGGTAGGCCTACTAAATCCTCGTCCCCCCCGACTAATCACTAACCTTTCTAAGAAGGTTGTACCTGGCACATCAGGAGGCGTCTCACCTCTTGGAGAGCTTGCAATACTTATTGGCGGCCTAATTACTGGTGGCGTAGCTTTCCTTATGCAAAACTTTAACCTTCTTGGAATTGGCCTGTTTCCCTGGTTAGATATATTTAACTTTGGGTTACCAACTGGTGTAAAGTTGATAATAATTGCTGTAGGTGCAGGGTTCATTGGAAGTACTGCGGATAGCTTAATAGGAGCCACGGTTCAAGCACTCTACAAATGTCCCGTCTGTGGAAAAATAACCGAGCACGATATTCATTGCGGAGAGATCACAGTTCATCTGAGAGGCCACAAAGCTATTGACAATAATATCGTTAATTTCGTCGCAACAGCCATTGGTGCAATTAGTGCATTCGCTATATACCTATTACTCTTCTAAATGAACCATGAAAAATTATTCTTATTTTCTCTCATTTGAAACAGCTTTTTCCCCCTCATAAAAGGCGTCTACAAATTCGCTATACGCATCTACAGTTTCTGTCAATTTGGTTATTTTTACCTTTTTAGTTAGTCCGCAATTGCCGCAACCCACCGTTGCTAATTCCTCAGCTTTATTGATTTCCACCTTCACAGCATTCTCCCCACAGGAGGGGCATTCAAAAACGGTAGGTATTCGCCTTTCAGGTCTTCTTTGTACTTTTTTTCTTCTTCTACGCCCCATATTTTCACCCCTTTTTACAATTTTACCTATAATCCTAATGGAACTCTCCAGTCTAAACTGGGAGTCCTGTATGCTATTTTAAAGATTACAGGACCTATCCTTTTATGTTCGCTCCTTCTCCACATTTCTACTATTCTGTTAACTTTTTCAATTGGTATTTGGAGTTCTTCGGCAATTTCGGATTCATTCTTCCAATGTTCTAGACCGTAAAGTATCAGGTCAAGAACACTGTAAGGAACGCCAATTTCAGATTCGTCGGTTTGACCCTTCCAAAGTCCTGCGGTGGGAATTTTGTCAATTATTTCTCTTGGGATATTTAGATAGTCCGCCAATTGGCGGACTTGAGTTTTATAGAGATCCCCTATCGGCAATATATCGGAGGCTCCGTCACCAAATTTGGTGAAGTAACCAATTAATATTTCACTTTTATTACTTGTACCAACCACTAGACGTCGTAACTTATTTGCATAGTAATAAAGTGTTATCATGCGTACCCTGGCCTTCACATTTCCAACAATCATGGGAGGATCAGCAGCATCTTCTACATAAGTAACCTTACAAGCATTTATTATAGGAGACACATCTATTATCTTATAGGGTATATTAAATTGTTCCGCTATTTTTAACGCATCTTTAACATCGCTGGGCTCGCTATCTTTCTCAGGTAGCATAAGCCCCAACACTTTATCAGAACCTAATGCTCTAACACAGAGAGCTGCAACAACGGAAGAGTCAATACCTCCACTTAGTCCTATTACTACACCTGAAAAACCTGCATCGATTACTTTAGCACGAATAAATTTGACGATGCGCTTTTCAACGAATTCGGGATCTATACGAAGCGAATCTTGTGAGAGCTTCACTCCGAAACCACCACAGTATATAACTTAATAAAAGTTTATCAAACTACTATATTTCTCGAAATATATTAAACTGTTGGAGGAAAAAATTATGAAAGTGAAGTTAGCCTTGGTGCAAATAATTCCTACACTTGGACACAAAGAAAAAAATTTACAAAAAATGGAAAGGGCTATATCTGAAGCTGCAAGTGAACAAGCACAACTAGTAATCTTTCCAGAACTTATTCTCACGGGCTATTCTTGCAAAGACCACTACTACTCCTTAGCAGAGAGTATCCCTGGGCCCTCTGTGAGAAAAATAGAGAATATTGCTAACAAAAATGGTGTATATGTAATTTTTGGAATGGCGGAAGAGGCAGAGGAGGGTGTGCTATACAACACGTCGGTAATGGTGGGCCCCAAAGGATACATTGGAAAATACAGAAAAAAATATTTACCAACGCATCTAGTTTTCGAAGAAAAAAGGTATTTTAGGCAAGGATATGAAACACAGGTTCTTGAAACCGAAATTGGAAAAATAGGTTTAATGATCTGCTATGATATATTCTTCCCAGAAATCGCCCGCCTGCTTACTATAAAGGGATCTCAACTGATAGTATGTATTTCCGCCTCACCTGGCACTCGTACAAGATACTTCGAAACATTTGCATCATCTAGAGCCATGGAAAACACTGTCTTTTTAGCATATGTAAATCTTGTAGGGGTTGAAGATGGCCTAATTTTTTGGGGCGGAAGCCGCATAGTAGGTCCAGACGGTACAGTGATAAAGAAAGCAAAATATGACGAGGAAGATTTGATAATTGCAACAATCGACTATTCGGAGCTAAAAGCGTCAAGAATAGCAGCGCCTGTACTAAGAGATTTAAGACCAGAAATATTCGATGAACTCAGCCACCTAAGCAGAAAATAAACCACATCAATAGAAATAAGTTTTTACCAAATCTATTATCTACTAATAGAGTATTTAGAAGAAACAAAGTAATCAAAAAAGGGTAGAAATAAATATATTCAAAAACCATTATCAAATAATAGATAGGTAGCCGGGATAGCAAAGTGGATAATCCCCCAAAAATCCACATTACTGCGCTGATTGAATAGGTTGTTCCCTCAAGCGTAAGCCTTGAGAGCCAGTATCCCGCAAGGGATGCGTGGGTTCGAATGGAAGCCAGAAACCCTTGCTTCCCAGAGCGTCCCACTCCCGGCGCCATAATTATTTCTGTGGAGTTATAACAGATTAAATCAGATATCAAGTACAAATTCTAGAGTTGTTTTTTTGGGCGATTGATCAATTTTCATTTCATGATATGTCACTGCCTTTATCGCAGACTTCTGAACGTGTTTATTGCTGTCGAATTCTTCGCCTAAGGCTTCGCCCTTTAAAATTAGTATTCCCTCTTTTTGTTGGATGCTTTCTACTTTAAACTCTGAAAAAATTAATCCCTCGGAGTCAAATAGATAGATAAATTCTTCTAGCCATTGATAAAGTAATGCTTCCAAATCTTCTGCTTTCACCTCTATTTTTCGTTTAATCTTCGGATTAATTTTTGAAGTATCCGTCATTGCTTCGGAGAGCGCCTGGGCGGCCTCCTGAAAAGCTTCCTTTATTGTTCTGCCATAAGCTCTTACTTTAATATCTGCCGTGTGTTCGAGAAATTGGAAGCCTGCCATCCAAATCCTTCCACTTTTTTATGTAGAATAATGGTTTATGAAACCATGTTACTTTAACAAAGGTAACACTTTAAAGTTACCCCGCCTGAAAAATTTACCTATTTCTACTGCCAGGAGACAGCTTTCTCACGGTCCGGAGATGAGTTGCTTTTGTGTAAATCGAGTTACGGCGCAATGTAATATGTATGTTATTTAGGTAAACTACAAAAGTTAGGTACTGCCAATGTATTTTTATGAAAGCCGAAGAAGTCATTCAAAACTTAAACCTAGAAAACCTGGAGAACCTCCCCAACCCAGACGCCCAAGAAACCATCTGGAAAAACCTCACACTCCCCGAACTCAAAGCCCCCGACACCACACTCCAAAGCCGCATCCTCTTCATGGCCTACATGATCTTCATGCCCGTAAAAGCCCTCT
>JAHAWU010000024.1 GCA_018383815.1 Candidatus Jordarchaeia archaeon
CTGCATTTCTTCGTTGGGGCAGACGATTCTAAACCTGCTGGTTGGGGTTGACGCTTCCCCCAATCTTCTTTCGGGGGGTGCGTAGTCGACCTCGATGAGCACACAATTGTTTTTCAAAATCCACCTGGTTTAAGCTAAACAATCTAACCTTTAAAAACCCATCACTCTAAGCCCGAAAATGTCGGTTAAAGTACTAATTCAAATAAAAAATAGAGATGCGAATTCTCATTTAGAGATGTTTCGCAGACAACAAATTAGTGGGCTAAAAAGTTAATCAAATCTCAAAGAAGAAGTTTTCACTTATTTTAGCAAAGCCCCGCTTCTTCCAATCTTTTCAATACCTGTTCGTACTTTTCCTTTCTGTTTATTATGTCGTTAACCATTTCTTCATTCATGTGTGTCCCTGGACGTACCTTAACTTCAGCGTCTATCCCCAAAGCATCCTTCAGTTTCTTCTTAATCAGAACACCTATAATTGATCCCATGGGGCACATTGCTGATGTGGGCTTGAACGTTACTTTTATCTTTTTATCAGATTCGATGGTTATGTCGTCCTCGTTAACCATATCTAGATCCAGTATTGACATCGGCATCTCGGGATCCTGCACTTCTTTCAAAACTTCAAGTATTTGTTGCTTGTCCAATTATCTATTCTCCTTTATTCTCTTTTCGCGTGTCTATAATGGTTTGTGTCTTATAAAGGTTTTTGGCTTATTTGAGAAATCTTCAATAAAAATTTCTGGAGAACCCACACGTTACTTAACAATTTATGAGAGAATCTTTTTGGGGATTTATTCCTTACCAACATTTTTTAAGACTTTGGCAATTATGTGTCTTAAGGGTAAGCTTGTTTCTTTTGCTATTTTTTTAAGGTCTTCAAACTCGGGTTTCATTCTGATAATTTTTCCACTTGTGTCTCTGGCGATTTTGAGTCTAAACTCGTAGGATTTGCCCTCAATATTGATACGGGCAGTATTAATTTCACGTTTCAAAACCAGTCTAGGAGTAGGAGTTATGCGAACCCCCAAGCTTCCGGTTTCGTCTATTAGTATTCTTGAAAGTTTGGGGGCGTCCTCTAAACTTGATATTACTTTAATGATTTGTCCGGGGCGGCCTTTTTTTGTAACAACAGGTATTACGCTGACATCTTTCGCTCCTTTTTCGAATAGGACATCTACAGTTTGACCGATTATTTCTCCGGAAACATCATCGATGTTGGTTTCCAAGACCGCAACCATTTCCTCAACTAGGTTATAGGATTTCCCATTTGGAGTCTCCCTGTCACCGATAATGATTCTTAAAATGTTTGGTAGGTTGGGAAAATTTTTCATTCCTGCACCATACCCTACCCTGATGTTTCGGATGCTGGGAAGAAAATTAGTAAACATGACACCTAGGCTGGCAATGATTGAGGCTCCGGTGGGTGTAGTTAACTCAAAGTCAAGGGGCCCCCCTCTTATTGGAAAATTGTTGTTTTTAACTATTTCTAATACAGCTGGAGGTGGAACTGACATAGATCCATGTGTAGATACCACTTGTCCGCCTCCCACAGCAATGGGTGAACAGAACCATTGACAGTCCTTTATTAGACCCAGATCCTCGCAAGCCATAGCTGAGCCTATCGCGTCTGCTAGGGTGTCAGCGGAACCTATTTCGTGTAAATGAGTGTGATCTGGGTGTTCTCCGTGAATCTTTGATTCAGCCTCGGTGATAGTTCTCACAATTTTTATTGCAAATTCTTTGGCCTCTTGAGATATGGGTAGCTCTTTTACGCAGGCGATTGCAGCATCCAGAACTTCCTTCCCAGTTCGGGGTCCCTCCACTTCGTTTGGCACTATTTGAACTTGGGTTGCCTTTAACTCACACCTCGTGGTTTTATTAATCCTTACTTCTATCCCGCTGCAACCTCTGAGAAATTTGGGAATAAGTTTTATAGCTTTGACCACTCTATCGGGGTTCGCACCCAAATCCAGTAATGCTCCCAGGAACATATCGCCGGAAATCCCCGCCACCTGGCAGTCGATAAATGCCACTCTGCTCATTTTTTCTTACCTTCCTCAGTTTTTAGTTTTTCCCTATATCTCGCCACCCTATTTGCTATCAGAGCCGCCGTAGCTCCTGCACCGAACCCGTTATCGATATTGACTACGCTAAGTCCCGCCACACAGGATTGCAGCATAGTAATAAGCGCGCCCAGTCCCTTTCCCCCAAATCCGTAGCCGGTGCTGGTGGGCACTCCAATGACTGGAATGTTAACTAGACTAGCTACAATTGAGGGGAGTGTTCCCTCCATACCTGCAACTACAATTAGCGAGTCAACTTCTGCTTCCATCATTTTGCTCAAGGGGGGAAATACTCTGTGCAGCCCTGCGATTCCTACATCGTATGAGGTTAGAACTTCGCATCCCATAGATTCAGCTATGACTTTTGCCTCGTCTGCCACGGGAATGTCTGAAGTGCCGGCGGTAATAATTCCCACCTTTCCGCCTGTTTTTTCGAAGGACTCTTCTTTACGGCTTACTCTGACAGTTCCAGATTTTTCGAAGAGTTCTAGTTTAAAATTCTCAAGCGTCTCCCTTTTTAGAAGTGTGGTTTGTTCCTCATTTGCCCGGGAGATTAAAACATATGTTTTTTGTGAGAGTACGCTTTTAACGATTTTTACTAGGTCTTCTGGACGCTTTCCGCTGGCAAAAACCACTTCGGGAACTCCCTTCCGCAGTTCCCTCCTCAAATCAAATTTCACAAAATCGT
Source organism: Candidatus Jordarchaeia archaeon (assembly GCA_018383815.1). GTDB lineage: Archaea > Asgardarchaeota > Jordiarchaeia > Jordiarchaeales > Jordiarchaeaceae > Jordiarchaeum. Next base: position 2,752 of record JAHAWU010000024.1, read on the forward strand.
CTATCTCTAGGATGCAGCTACTTCTCAGTAAATTCTCTGCCTCCTCAATGGAAATTTTTCCAGCAGAAAACTTCTCCAAGATACTTCTTAACTGACTCATCCAAATCAATCCTTATCTCGCCATTTTTGTAATCATTTAGAAGTGGGAATTGTTGTCTTCCCTTTTAAAACTTCGTCCATAGCCCCGGTTCTATACCCTTCTGCGTCTAAGGTGCAGTACTTGAAACCTAGCTCCTTCAGTTTTTCTACTATTTTGTCTAGAATCTCTGTTGAGAATAGTTTTTCCCGCTCCTCTTTTCCAACTTCTATTCTTGCCAAATCTCCATGACTTCTGACCCTTAATACCTTTACACCAACCAATTGTTTTATGTATCTTTCAGATTCCGCTATTCGACGTAGCTTTTCGTAGGTGATAACTTCGCCATAGGGGATTCTTGTGGCCAAGCAAGCCATAGAAGGCTGGTTGGAAACACTTAAACCTCTGTCATGGGCAATAATTCTTATTTCCTCCTTGGTTATGCCAGCTATAATGTAGGGAGACAAAATTCCTTCCTCGCGTAGGGCCAAAATCCCTGGACGGTGAACGAGCATATCTGAGGCATTACTTCCCTCAACAACTAATTCGTATCCTTTTTCCTCAGCTATTTTCTTTAGATTCTGGAATAATTTCTTTTTGCAATAATAACATCTATTAGCAGGGTTCGCCACAAATTGGGGATCGCTCAAACTGTCACACCAGATCACAGCATGTTCTACTCCTAATTCTCTTGCCACCCTTTCTGCATTTTCTTTCTCTTCAGGGGGAATAAGTGGGGAGTCCACGGTTATTGCCAAAACCTTTCTACATACGTCTTTTGCTAGGCTTACCATGACGCTACTGTCAACTCCGCCCGAAAGAGCCACTATCACGGTTTTATCCCTAAGGACGCTGTGCACAGCATCTATTTTTGACACTATTTGTTCATCCAATTTCTGCAACCCTTTTTTACGAAATAATTCTAGAACAACATCTCAGTAAATAGCTACACTTTTTGTAATATTTAATGATTGTGTGATTGCCGAAAAACTTCGAATTCGAGAAATAAGGGTAAAAGTTCCCAACCTGTACTATTTACCAGCTAGGTATATTGCAACTCCTATTAGTAATCCGCCGATAACCGTATAGAAGGTGGGAACCTCGTCTAGAAATATGAACGCTAGGGCTACGGCAAAAACTATTTCTAAAAGCATTATCACAGCGGAAACTGAGGCGGATATGTATTTTAGCCCAGCAAAGTATAGGGTAAACGCTATAGTTGTGCACACCAAGCCAGTGTAGCAAACCGCAATAATCGCTGGGGCAGCCGTTAATGCGGATAGGGAAGACGGATCATAGAAACTGTAGATCGCTGCGGGTACGGCTAAAACCAGCATAGTAATAATAATCACAGCAGAGGTAATGTCCATAGGATTAACTTCGACATCATTGCTATTTGAGCTATTGAGAAATTTTTTTGAGTAGACTATGTAAAAAGCCCAAATTACTCCTCCCAGGAGCACCACCATATCGCCTATGAATGCACCACTCCATAGGGTCTGAAGATTACCATTAGTGGTAATAAGAATAACACCCAAAACACTAACAGTGATTGCTATTATTTTCTGGCGGCCCATTGATTCTCTTAGAATCAAGAAGGAGAGCACAGCCACAACAATCACATTCATATTTATGAGGAGAGACGCCTTACCCGCCGTAGTATACTCCATACCTATAAACTGGAAAAGATAGCCCAAAGCGTTAAACAAGCCCAATACAAAAAGTCTACGATCTCTCAGAAAATGAAAAGCGTTTCCGGAACCTAAAAACTTTATAAAAATAATAGTCATCAAACCCGCGGCAAAAAAGCGGAAGAAAACGAAGATTAAAGGAGGCATAAAGCCCAATCCCCACTTAACTGAGGGAAAGGAGCTACCCCAAGCGAGCGAGGCTAAAATCATTAAAAATTGACCCTTTCTCGCATCACTAGAAGTTAACCTATTAAACTGCCATCTAGTTGTTTCCAAAAAGAACACCCGAAATTTCAAACACTGTAATTAATGTTGCAACTCTAAAAAGTAGTAAAATATATTCTTTTTGCTTAGAGGGAAGCATATAGACAGAAAAACAGAGATACAAAACCAAAAACAAGAATTCCTTCTGAAAAAACTTTCAGAAATGTGGATTATTATAATCGGAAAATAAATCTATGAAGCTTCATTTTTTCTCTTTGACTTGTTTCCTGAGCGTGTCAATGCCAAAGTCTCCAACTGTTTCGGAGGTTTCAACGGGGCGATACCATGCCTTCTTGGGGCCAATAACTGATCTGGACTTCCACCCCACGCTCTTTTTCTCAGCATTGATGTATTCCATTATCTTGTCTATTTTTGAGGCTATATCGTTTAGATCAGCATCCTTTACTCCGTACTCTGGAGCTAGTTCCTTGACTCCCTGCAAATTGGTGGTGACCGTGTACCAAAAACCCCAATCGTTTGATAACAGCTGGGCAATATATTTGGCGTTTATGCACTCCTCTTCTTTTTCTCCCACTTCGTGTGCTCTTATGAGTACACATGTATCTTTGACATCTTTTTCAGCTATTTTTACAATTTGCATTTTTTCAAGCAACATGTCGGTGACAGTTATCGTGGGATAATCTAATTCTAAGCGGTTCTTGAAGTCTATGTCATGGTTCATTTTGAGCTTTTCGTAGAAAACATCAATGTGGAACCATCCCTTCGGGTGATAGTAAATTTGTCTCTCACTAACTGCTGAGGATATTGTGGTTACTCTTTTAATGTAACCTTGGGAAATGAAAAAGCTCTTGATTTTGTCCCTTTGGTTTTTGTAGGCCATAAAGTCTAAATCCGTAAATTCCTGGCCACCTTCAACGCCAAGCCGGCCTATTTTTTTGGAAAACTCCTCCACATTTTTGGTGTGCAGCCTAATGGCAACGCCACCTAGAAGGCGAAGGGTGAGTTTCTGCTTGTTAGCTAGATCTACTAACCTTTTTCCTTCCTCAAAAAAGACTTCGCTGGGCACAATACCATTCCATTCTTCGGGCATTTCAATGGTTATGTGTTGCCCTCTTTTATCAAGCCATACCATAAATCAGACACCCCAGACATTCTAACACTCCAGAACTTTTTTATATAATTATTTGCAACCAAAATATAAAATATTCGGGCAACAATGAACTCTAACTGATAATCTTTTGGCGTAGGTAGGATGTGTATCTGAACTCGTTTTGCAAAGGGATTAATAGTGCTTACCGGTTCTCCAAGGATTTAGCTAACCATGGCTTGATTTTGTGTGTAGGAGTTTTCTGATTTATGAGTCCATCATGAGGTTTCTAAAGGTCTAGTTAAAAATATAAATTATAGTCGTAACGTGCTATTCGTAAGCGGCCAACACTTTTGGAGGTGCTTTCAATGCAGATGGAGAGCCACAGCGAATTATTCAATGAAATCGATGAAATGGTGCACCCTCGTTCTATTGCCGTAGTTGGTGATTCACCAAAAGGCAGACTTTATTGGTTGAAAAGTATTGTGGAAAGCGGGTTTGAAGGCCCCATTTATCCTATTAATCCAAGTGTAGAAAGCGCTTTGGGGTTGAAGTTTTATAAGAGTCTCTTAGAAGTTCCAGAAGAGATAGATTTAGTGATTATTAGGGTTCCGGCTAAGGTGGTTCCCGAAGTTGTGAAGGAAAGCGTTTTGAAAAAGGCTAAGTGTATTGTTATTTTTTCTTCAGGGTTTAGTGAGAATAGTGAGGGAGGGGCTGAGCTTGAGAAGAGATTGGTGCAAACCATAATGGGAACGAGAACGAGAATAATTGGCCCCAACTGTATGGGGATTTACTGCCCAGAGAGCAAAATCTCCTTCCGCCCCGACACTTGCATGGAGCCTGGACCGGTTGGTTTTATCTCGCAATCTGGAGGACATGCAATCAATTTTTCCATAGTGGGAGAGACTCTCGGACTTAGATACAGTAAAGTTTTTAGTTATGGTAATGCCTGCGACCTAGATAGCCCCGACTTTTTAGAGTACCTCGCTGAAGACGAAAAAACCAAGGTTATAGGAATGTACATTGAGGGAATAAAAAATGGGGAAAGACTTATTTCCGCTTTTAAAAAAGCTGCGAAAATTAAACCAGTAGTGGTCTGGAAGGGCGGAAGAACTGAGGCAGGCGCCAGAGCCGTGGCCTCTCACACAGGCTCCCTCGCTGGTTCCAACAAGATTTGGGAGGCGGTTTTTAAACAAACGGGTGTAGTGTCCGTTAGGGGATTCGATGAACTTCTAGATACCATCTCGGCATTTGTTTTTTGTCCTCCGACAACTAATAGAAAATTGGCTCTGGTATCAATTTCGGGAGGTTCAAGTGTTTCTAACACTGATTTCTGCGTAGAGGAGGGACTTGAAGTTCCAGAACTATCTAGAGAAACTAAAGAGAAGTTGAAGGGATACATTCAAGAAATGGGAACAAGTGTGAAAAATCCCCTAGATTTGGCTGGAAGTTACAATTACCCCGGAGTATTGGAGAATGTTCTAGGAATATTAGGTGAGGATAGAAATATTGGGTCAGTTATTTTCGAAGTACAAATCCATTACACTAGTCTAGTAGAAAAACTAGTTGACACACCCATAAGCAACATTATTTACGGCGGTATGGTGGAAGGCTGTAAAAGAGTTCGCGATGAAAGTAATAAGCCTGTTTTGATTGTCCTACCAAGAACCTCTTACGAAGAAAAGTACAAAGAGGTGAAAGAGATTTTTATAAAGGCAGGTTTTCCAGTTTTTCCAAGCATCGCCAGCGCTGCGAAGGCACTCCACAACACTATTAAATATTATGAAGGAAAAGAAAAAAATGCAACCAATAAACCAACGCAAATTATCTCTTAAATCCTTGGTGAAGGTGTTTAGCATAGGACTCAAATTTGATTAAGAATCGAAAAACTAGAAGGGTTTAAGCGTAATAAATTTTAAATTTACGTCTTTATTTTTAACTTTAAGGTTTGTAAGGTATAATTGAGGAAATTCTTATGAAGAGACGAGTCTTGGTAGCAGATACAATGCATTCAGAGGCAATTAGCAGAATGAAGAATGCGGGTCTTGAAGTGATTGTAAATGATAAAATTTCTCCCGAGGAGCTTAAGGCACAGATATCTGAATTCGATGCTCTAATTGTTCGAAGTAGAACCAAGGTGACCCGCGAAATTATTGAGGCAGGAAAAAAATTGGTTCTTATTGGCCGGAGTGGCGTCGGTTTGGATAACATAGACTTAAAAGCGGCTGAGGAAAAAGGAATTCGGGTGGTTAATTCACCAGAAGCGTCTAGTGTTTCTGTGGCGGAATTGACGATAGGGGCCATGATTTCTCTAATGAGAAACATTCATACGGCAGATAGGGCAATGAAGGAAGGTAGATGGCTTAAAAAGGAGCTGGAAGGCCGTGAGCTTAAGGAAAAAACGCTGGGCATAATTGGTTTTGGGAGGATAGGACAAGAAGTTGCACGGCGAGCCATCGCTTTCCAGATGAGAGTCTTAGCTTACGACATCTTAGAAGAGAGGAGAAAAGACGCCGAGAAAATGGGAGTATACTTCGTTGGAACGTCGAGAGAAGCATTGGAGAAATTGTTGAGAGAGTCTGATATTATAACACTACACGTGCCCTACCAACCTGAAACGGCGCATATGATTAATGATAAAACCATTTCACTGATGAAGGACGGAGTGTTTATTCTAAATGTGGCCCGCGGCGGAATAATAGATGAAAAGGCACTCTTTGAAGCTTTGAAAAGTGGAAAAGTAGCTGGAGCAGCACTTGACTGTTATGAGCAAGAACCCCCCACCAATCTTCCCTTTGCAAAGCTACCAAACGTGCTATGTACACCACACATAGGCTCCTCAACCCAAGAAGCCTTAATAGCAAATAGTAAAATAATCGCTGATAAAGTCATCGAATTCTTTAAAAGGGATATACAAAAAGTTAATTAGTAACCACTTGTTCATCATCGCTCACACAGGAAGTGTGTTTTTCAAAGCTTACCCGTTGGAATGTTGCCTTAAAATGGCAGAACCGTAAATAGGGAGGCTACAATTATGGTTAAAAGCATGTACCGCTACATATCTGAAACCTGGAGAGAAACTGATACTGACGAGATGCGTACCTTGTGGCGAGAAAGACTTGCCCAGTGGCGCAAACAGCCAACAGTGGTACGCATAGAACATCCTACACGCTTGGACCGTGCGCGGAGTCTGGGCTACAAAGCTAAGCAGGGCTATGTCCTTGCACGAGTCCACGTGAGACGCGGCGCCCTACGTAGGAGTCGCCCCCGAAGAGGTAGAAAACCGAGAAAAATGGGATTTAAGAGACTAACCCCAGTGAAGAATCTAAGATGGATCGCGGAGGAGCGGGTTGCAAGAAAGTTTCCCAACCTCGAAGTTCTAAACTCTTACTTTGTTGCTTCAGACGGCGTCTCGAAGTGGTACGAAGTTATACTAGTTGACCCAAACCACCCCGCCATTAAGAATGACCCCAGCATAAACTGGATTTGTAACAAGTCTAATCGGAGACGTGTTTTTCGAGGTTTAACCTCCAGCGGGAAGAAGGCAAGAGGCCTCCATCGCAAGGGAATAGGCGCAGAGAAAATTCGACCTAGCGTACAAAAGGGAAGGAAAAGGTAAAAGGAATTTCCAGGTTTTGGGTGGCCTACTGGTGTCTTCGACCCGAGTAATCTGGATTGATTTGGAAACCTTTGCCCATGCTACAGAAGAGCCGGAAAAGGTTTTTAAGGCTCTATCTTTTCTCTTACCAGAGGGGGGAGAAAAGTTAGTTAGCAGAGAAACTGCGCAGGGCCACTATCGTAACATAATAATTATTTATAAGGCTAAACTTAGCGATAAGAAGACTATCGAATGGTTTTTGCGTATGCTTTCAGAGAGGATGGACGATGAGGATAAGAAGAGGCTTTATCACCTATTTGATATGAGGTTTGACGATTCAGGGATACTTTATCTTCGCTTCGACAAGCAGGAAGCATTCTTAGGTAGACTCAAGCTTAGCGAGAGTGAGGATGTAATCCGCGTTAGAATTAGGTTCTCAGCCCATCCTGTTAGCAAAGAACTTATTGAGGAAATTTGTTTGGATCTCGGACTGATGATAAAATGACAATTTATTTAGATTTTAATGTGAGTTCAAACTTTGGCGAGGGCCAGTCAACCCCTGAGGATATGGCCAAAATATCAAAAATTTTGGGTTTCTTTGGGTTAGCATTTGCAGACTTCTTCCAGAAAGACAATTACAAAGAACTTAAAGAAGCTCTATCTAAACTTCCTCTAACAGCCTATTCTCGCGTAAATCTAAATTTTGATAGCGTGGCTAAAAATAATAAGCTGTTGAACCGGGTTAGGGACTCTGCCGATGTAGTGGCAGTTGCGTGTTTGAATAGGAGGGTTACAGTTTGGGCGGCAAGGAACACCAATGTAGATTTACTCTATTTTCCGGACGTTAAGATGTATAAACAAGTCGATAAATCGCTTGTAGGTCTAATTTATAGTAGTGGAAATGCTTTGGAAATATCAGTCAGACCCATATTGTTAAATAGGGGCTTGAGGAGAGCCAACGTTTTGGGCATAATTAGAAGTGCATTGGAAATTGCTTTAAAGGAGCAGATTTCACTAGTTTTAACAAGCAATGCCCACAACAAGTTTGAATTAAGGTCTCCCAGAGCTTTGGCCGCATTAGGTAGCTTGCTGGGAATGCCCTATGAGGTAAGTATGGAAGCTTTATCAAAAAATCCGTTAATGATTTTGGAGCGAAGAAAGGCAAAATAACAGGTACTTGCAGAAAAGGGGAGAAGCGTCTTTGAAATTATATAGAAACCGCTACATAGCCTTCAAAATTATTAGCGAAACGACCTTCTCGGCAGATGTTATTGTTAATGGCATATGGAGAATGCTCCTCAACCTTTTCGGGGAAGTGGGGGCGAGTAGAACAAATTTCTGGTTAATAGAGTATTCTCCAGAAACCGGAGAGGGTATTTTACGCTGCACACATACATGTGTTGATATGATGAAGGCGACACTTGCAGCGATAAATGAGTTGAAGGAATCACCGCTAATAATAAACGCCCTAGGTGTTTCGGGGACAATTAAGGGAGTTCGGAGATTTTTCGAAAAAGGGATAGAGAAGTTTAATAAGAGCTGAAAAGTACTTTTATTTTGGGAATGATGTTACCGTCCCAGACGGAGCCAATATGAAGAACCCGTGACAAAACTGACCCACCACTAATTATTACAATTGGAGAAATGGGATTGAGCATATACCGAAAAAGGGAAGACATGACAGAATCTCAAAAGGAAGCTTACAGCAAACTTGAGAGAAAAGTTATAGAACAAGGAGAGGTTATTCAGGAGCAGAGTCTTAGAATCAAGGAACTTGAAAGCCTCGTCGAACAGCGTGAAAATGAATTAGCACATCTCAAAAGGACATACGAACTGGAGATCCAGAAGCTCGGCGAACTTTTAAACCAGCTTAAGAGCCAGTCTGAAGACCAAATAAACAAAATAAGAGATCTAGAGAGAAAAATGAAAGACGAGTCGGATAATCACAAGTATCGGGAAGAAGATTTAACTTTTAAAATACGTAACCTTGAGAAAAGAATTACTGAACTGGAGAACCAAGCCAGAGAAAAAGATCAGATAATAAATGAACTAAATCAGCAATTGGACGTGAGTGGGGCAAAAATCTCAGACTTGGAGAAAACAATCAAAGATAAAGACTCTAAACTAGCTTCAATAGAATCTTTAATAATGGAAGACGTTAATTACAAGCCCTACTTCATAGTAAAAAAGTACGGTTCTAGCAACATACAAGATATTAAAAAAACACTGGGATTGCAAGAGGGAACAGTGAGGCGCATAGTACTTGAACTTGAGAAAAAGGGGTTAGTTAGGGTGGAGGGTGACCATATTCGCCTCGTTTAGAATCACAAAAAAGGGTACCTCAAATAACAATCCCAACATCTTTATTTAAAAAGACAGCTCTTTATTACCTTTATTTTCCACCACTATTTCCACGTGATGTATAGTATTTTCGAACCATTGATATGCGGCCATCTCTATCCTGTCACTTAAGGTTCCAAATATGACCCAAACTACGGGATTCAACTCCATAAAAGGTTTATCGGCACTTGAAGGTTTAGCTATTGTAGGGTGGGAGTGAAAAATTCCAACCATGTCTTTGCCCTCACTCTCAGCCCTCACCAATATCCTATAAAGCTCCTCAACGTCTATCGCAAAGCTAACTGATGATTCCGCCACATTCTTAGTGAAAACCACTTCTTGGGCTTTGGCTGTGTCCCCCTCGAAAAGCCCCAAAATAACTCCACATGCTTCTTTGGGATAGGTTTTACGAGTTTCTTCGAGCATCATTTTAATATGGTCATTATTGAGGATAATTTTTTGGATCTTGGGAATTGGCAGTAAAACTTCCTCCAAAATTTAGCTCTTAGAAAACTTGGTAGGAACATTTATTAGTACTTTTTGAAGACCTGAAGCCCTTAACGGGCTGATTTAGAGATGCCAAAAGCTGACGATAAATATTAAGTGTATAAAACTTAAAAGAATGAAAAAACCAATTATCAAGTGGCGGTGTTCTAGTACTCTGCCGGTGACAGAAGCAAAGTGTGAGCTCTATAAATTTTTTGGATTCCTTTTTATGTTTGTTTCTTGTTTATTTGGAATCTTTTTGTGCGAGAAGCTCTTCTATGATTTTTTCAAGGTTTTCTTCGCTTTGAACTCCCACTAACTTTGAGGATTCTATAGGCTCTTCCACAATTGATTCTTCAGGCTCCAAATCAAAAACTACAGGCTGCCCTTTGTAGAAAAATATTAGTGAAGGTACCGCGTAAATGTTAAAATCTCGCGCTAGATTAGGGTTTTGGTCAACGTCAATCTTGGCTATGGCAATTTTATTCCCAAATTTAGCTTCAATATTGTCCAGAATTTTTCCCTGAATTCTACAGGGACCACACCAAGTTGCTGAGAAATCTACTAACACTAGGGGATTCGATGAAACAAACTCTTTAAATTTTTCTTCCTTTAATTCTGTAACCACTTCACTTCCTTCCTTCTGACATACTAATCTCAAATAATCATAAACACCCCCCGCTATTTCTATTTTTTGTATAGAGATAAACTATACATACAAAACTAAAAGGAATATTTTTGATTCTACCTGAGTTTTTAGACACATAACATAACAATCGAGTTTTTGCACAGAAGACATACGCATATATAATTTGGTTCCTCTCGTTGCATAGTCCTATTATGGGAAGATTTTGAAGGCATAGGATGTTCTCATTCTTTTCAGGCAGTCATCTCCAAAAAACAGATATTTCTTACTATTTTTTGGGTGGCAAAAGGTATATATGTTTAGACATCTTTATTTTGTTGCCGAAAATTTCGTTAACAAAAAGCTGGGAAACCTCTTGAACCTCGTGAATTTAAAGACAGAGCTTCTTTGCAAAGGGGTTAAGACAGAAGACAGCATCGAGAAGGGGAGGAAGGCGGGAGCCGGCCCAGCTGGCGGAAGATTTATGATTTTATCCAATAGCTCTGTAGTTAATGTTCCCCTGTGGCCTCACTTTGTAAAAAATTCAGATATTATTTTAAGGAGGCTTAGTTCTGGCTGGTCTCTTTACAAAGATGGAGATAAGATCATCAATATAGAATTGATTGATTCCCCCAAGTTTTATTCTCGAAAAACGTCCAGCGGACAACCCATGTATAAAATAGCACTCCTCCACGGTAAAGACTGTTTGGCAACAACGGTTCTTCAGAAATGTGTATATTGGTCTACTGGCCAGAGTTGTAAGTTTTGCGGAATTGAAAATTCACTAAAGGATGACTCAACAGTTCCAAGAAAAAATCCCAAAGATTTGGTGGAGGTTACAGGAGCAGCAGTTGAAGAAGGTGTCTGCCGTCACATCACATTAACTACTGGTACCCCAGGAACGCCCGACAGAGGGGCAAAAATTTTGGCAGAAGTAACTAGGGAATTAAAGGAGAACTATGATGTCCCGATTCATGTACAGTTGGAGCCGCCCAGTGCAGGTTATTTGGAGTTATTAGCAGATGCGGGAGCGGATACTGTGGGTATACACATTGAAAACTTTGATAGGGTAGTTCTAAAAAAAGTGTGCCCGGGTAAGGCTAAGGTTAGTTTTGAGGAGTATTTGAAGTCTTGGAAGGAAGCGGTGGAACTATTTGGAGAGGCGCAGGTTAGTACTTATATTATTGCAGGTTTGGGGGAGGATGATGAAAGCATATTGCGGGGAGTGGAAAAAGTTACTAGGTTAGGAGTTGTTCCTTTTTTGGTTCCCTTAAGACCGATTTTGGGGACTGAGTTTGAGAATCGTAACCCGCCGAGTGCTGAAAGAATGATAAATCTTTATTATAAGGTTGCCGAGATTTTGTCTGAGTACAATCTTGATCCTTCGAGGAATCTTGCTGGGTGCGTGCGTTGTGGGGCGTGTTCCAGCATCTTAGAGGCATTTAGGTATAGGGGTTGAAGATGAGTCTAGACTCCTTCTTTAATCCTAAAAGCATACTCATTCTGGGAGCCTCAGGCTCTCCTGGGAAATTTGGGAACCAGATTTTAAAAAATATAATCGAAATCGGCTACACCGGCAAAGTCTTTTTGGTTCATCCTAATAGGGATAGTATTCTGGGCTATCCCGCTTTTAGAACTATTAAGGATATTCCAGAAGTTCCAGAGACAGCAATCGTTGCTTTATCTTCGGATCTGGTGGTGGATGCGGTTGAAGAGTTAGCCAGAAGGGGTGTTAAGAACATTATTTTGCAATCTTCGGGTTTCTCCGAATGCGATGGCTGGGGTAAAAAGAAGGAGGAAACACTTACCCATATAGCTAGGGAGAACAATTTGAGGCTTATTGGCCCAAATACCATAGGTTTAATAGATTACGCTAATCGTTTCGCCACAACTCTAACTCCTGTTAGAAACTTCGAAGCAGGAGAGGTGAGTTTTATTGGTCAAAGTGGAGGGCTATCAGGGGGACTGGGATGGTGGCAGCCAAACGATTTAAGATTCAACAAAATAGTCCACTTAGGAAACACCTGTGATGTTAGTGAAGGGGAGCTACTCAGATTTTTTGCACAAGATCCTTCTACTAGAGTTATTACAGCTTATTTTAGGAGGATTGCTGATGAGATTGTGGATGTGATTAGAGAGATTTCCAGTCAGAAGCCCATAATTTTGCATTGCCCCGAGGAAAGAAGAGAGCAACTAGTTAGGGCAGGAGCTATTTGTGCGTCCCTTTATACTGAAATATTTGAGCTGGCTAAAATTTTCGTTCTCTCACCCAAACCCAAGGGTAATAGAGTTGCAATAGTGGGCCCATCCTCTGGTGCAATTGATTTAGCCTTAAGATCATTAGAAAAAAATGGATTAAAAATCGCCGATCTCGGCCCAAACACAGTTAAAATCTTAAAGGCAAAAGTGCTAAATGAGCAGGCAAAAACGGTAAACCCCGTAGATTACTGGCCTCCAAGCCGCCTTGATGGTGTAGAAGTGGGAAACAAACATAAAGTCGCGGTAGAAGCCCTCCTTGAAGATGAGAATGTGGACGCTATAATTCTTGTGCTTGAATTGATGAAGGAGATAGAGTTTGACATGGAAGAAGCCTTTAAGGAAGCAGCCGAAAAAATGTTGAAGCCAATTGTGGCAGCGTGTATCCAGATTGAAAATGACTGCTATGAGCGGGTGGTTAGCGGTCTACATAAACTTCGGATTCCAGTCTTTAGTGAAGTGGAGAGAGCGGTTAAAGCAACGGGAGCCCTTGTTCGCTTCTACACGCGATTGCAAAAAGGACTTAAAACTGAAAATGCGTAAAGTTGGATGGGAAGTGAATTAAAGTTTAAGAAGGATATGGTTTACTCTTTCAAGAGCTCTACTTAACACCTGAAATTCGGGATTCAGGTTTACTGCTTCTTCGTATCTTTCTTTAGCCTTGATTAATAGTTCTTTAGCTTGTTTCTTCTTACCTTTTTCAAGGTAGTAGATACCCAAGCACTCATAGTAAAGGCCCTCACACTTAGTCTTATCAGCTCTAGCGAGTTTTTCTTCGTAGGGATTCTTCAGAGCTTCTTCGATTTTTTCTTTATTCTTGAATGCTTCGCAAGCCTCTTGGAAATGATCCGCAGCCTTCTCTAGATTTTTATTCTTAATTGCAGTTTGGGCTAGACACTCAAATCTTGCCGCTTCAAGTCCGTGTAGTTCTGCCTCCAGCTCCAAGGGAAGTTTTTGGTCTTTAATCCACCCTTCTTTTAGTAAATCCTTTACAATCTTTATAGCAATTTTTTTGTCGGCAACAGCGTTATTGTAGCTATTTGCAGCTGATTCATAATCTTGCATCTTAAAGTTTAGATGATCCGCAATAGATTGATGATAATTGGCGCGGGCTTGATAAAAGTTTCCTGCAGAGGTGGTCTGAAGTTGTTCATCTATTTCCTCCTCCCTTAACTGTTTAAAAAGTTCCGCAGCCTTCTTAAAGTGTTGTGAGGCAACCTTATACTCCTTACTACCGTGAGCCTCCACCCCCGCAACTAGCTCAGAAACTGCTTCATCAAATTTGTCACTCATTGCAGCATCCAACCGCTTATCTTATAGCACACAATGATTAAAATATTTGACGAAAATTTCATCGAAAAAAGATGCGCCCCATTCACCCAAAGCATAACGAATTTATACCATACTTTGAGAGCTCTAGTCGCATAATTCTTTAGCATGAAGGATAAAAAATTTCCAAGGATAATGAAGCAGATATAGTTACTCCTATATTTGGGCCACATAAAAAGTGTGAAGCGCGTACCTCGTTCCAAAGCCATAAAAGTAACCCTTTTTTGAGAAGCGAAAAAAGGGTCTATAAGGTGCATTTTTGTTATTTTTGCAAAATTTATGCTTGAATTATGAATCTTTTCTTTTGGGTTAAGTTTCGGTTCGAAGCCAAGATATTAACTCTTGTAAATCCTTTTCTGAGCTGTAGGGCAGGTTGGATGTTTTTTCTGTAGAGGGATCAACTATTTCTGTGAGAAACGTGTTAAGATTGGTTAGGCTGCCCATAAGTATGGGTATTTTCCATTGGCTGTTCAGCTTCTCGGCCTTTTTAAGATCTTTTTCGTGGAGGAATAAAACTGCAACTCTGTTAAACTTCAAAAATAATTTTTGAAATGTGCTTTTAAGCTCACCATCGTTAGGTATTTGAACAAACAGTTTCAAATTGTAGGATTCAATTTTACCATCTGCTCCAGTTTCGGGGTCTCTTTTTAGCAAGAAATTGACGCCATTTTTGAAGCATACTTCCTCTAAGACATCCTTCAGGTACTTGTCTTGTACATTTTCGTATTTGGGCCCAAATTTGGAGTAGTACAGGGGAATATTGGTTTTACTTCCAACTACGGGAACGTATATTCTTTGAATCCCCGAATCCGTATTTAGGACTTCAAGCATAATTTTGTTTACCGCTTTTGGGGGGATTCCTGTTATTTTTGATATAAAAAGATCTGTTAGGTATATTTCACTGTCAAGGATGGCTAAAACCTGATTCACGAGGACTGCGACTTGCTCACCACTTAAATTATATGGAGGTTCGAATGAAATTTTCGAGTTACTGACCCCCCTAAGAAATTGATCGGCAGTAACGAAGGTATTCTTTATAGGTTGTAGCTGATGTTTCAATTCAAATTCACCGCTGGTTTCTCCCATTTCTAAAGTAGCCGGTGCTTTGAAACTATTATCGATATGTTCAACTTTGGGCGCAGGACTTGCTTCTTTATTAACTAGGATTTTATCCCAATCGGGTTCAAATTTTATTTTGTTTCCCGTTCCCGGCATTATTATTAAAGCCTTCCCGCCAAGATTCTCTATTTCTCCCGGATTTATCCCTCCAATTATTTCATCGCACCTTCCGGGTTCTCTTAGACCATCAAAAATAATTGCATAACATGAATCCAAACCATAGATGCTTTTAAAGTCTTGGGGATGGGGGACAGATAGAATTAGACCCTCACCGTTTTTTAGCAAAGTGGATTTATCTAAAACTGTCTTAGTTAAAAAATTAATCAGTTCTGAGCCGTTTTCGGGGCAGTTTATTACCGTTACGTGTTTTAAGCCATTTACTTCCTCAGACGAAACACGAGATAATAGTGCTAGAATATAGGTTGTGAGAAATTTTATGCCAATAATATCTGTTTCAGAGTATGGATGATTTAAATCAATGATTACACGCTTATCAGCTATTTCTGGACCTATGTTAGAGTGGCTGCTGCTGAAAACACTACTTAGGGCACCTTGCTGAAGATTGTGTAGCAGGAGCGCAAGTTCTCTTATGATGGTCTCCTTTTTAGAATCATTACTTTTCAATAGTTCATTAAAGGCGTTGTCAAACTCTCTGAGACCGTGTTCACATCTCAGAGTATTACTGAAGTGGCTTAGAATTCTGTGAAGTGGCTCCTGCAGGTTTTCCAATTTGTTTTCAAAAAATTTTTTGAAAATACTAATTAGGAATGAGGCGTGTTCCTCTGGCGATTTTTCTTTAGGATCAAAGAGGTTTATTTTAAGTTGCTCAGACCCAGAATTGAGGCTGAAAAATGAAATTGAATCGTTACACAGACCCTTCAACTTCGAGAAATCGCCCTTAAAATCGAAAACTATCCAAGGCTTCTTAATTTTTTCAAGGATGCTCATTATAAAACAAGCTTTTTCGTAGGATTCGCCAAAAATGACCACGTAGTGTAACAAATTTTCATAATACATCCAAACGGATACTGTGCGTCCACCCAAAGCAGTTTTGCCCAATAGGACTCTATCAATGTTAGAAATATTGCTCTTCGGATTTTCATTGGCGTGCCCAATTGGAAAGTTTAACTTTTTCTCGTTAGTTGGAGTGGGAGCTTTCAAATAAATACTTAAATTTTTTATGAAAAAAACATCTTTATCGGGAAGGAGTCGCCTACAAATTATGTTGTGTAAGAATTTTTTAATTCCGCTACAGTCCAAGAACTCTACATTAATTCTTTCCCTAACTCCAGACCAAGCAGCACTGGCGGCGGCATACACTCTCTCCATGTGATTTTTAATGCTTTCTAAAGAGGCGCCCCTCACAACCAGGTAGGGAGAGGCTTCACAATATTTGATTGGAGTTTTACTTTTAACTCGAACACGTGTTTCTAAGTTCTTATAAGTCCGTTCAGATTCCCTTCTTTTTAAAAATCGGAAGGGAATCACGAGGGTTAAATTTGCATCCAAGCTTTCAATGGAGTTCAAGAAAAGATCTAGACAGTGCGGGTCTAGCGATTCACAATTTGGGGCCCCCTTCAAAATAAGCACAGCAATGTAAGTTGGGCTTTCATTCGCGTCGAGAATTAAAATATTTTTTTCACCCTTAACCTTTCGAATCGCAGTGAAGTAAGCTCCTCCTATCAAACTCAAAAACTCTTCTTCCAATATCTCGAAACGCATTCTAGTATAATCGGCGCCTAGGTTAAAGGTTGACAGAACAGATTGAACTTTTTCGTCTAAATCTTCTTCAATGATTGGTTGCTTTGAAAAAATGTAAAGGCAAGGAGAGATTGTTTCCCCCCTAACATTTATCTCGTACGCGTACTCCAGTTGCTCATCTAATTCTACATCTGGAGCCAAAAAATTTTGGCAAAAGGGAGAGTTAAATCCATCCTTTTCAGAAGGGGGAAGTAATTGGAAAACACTCTCCTCTGATAAGACATTTTTCCCCCTAAGTAATCTAATTTTATCCTGCGTTAGGAGATAACGAGAAAAAGGCACCTTTTTTCCGTCAAAAAACACTGCACCAAAAAATATGAGAAAAAACAGGACAAATGATTCTAAGTGAATGAAGTGAGAAAGATTCACAAAACTGTTGCTCAAGGTCAGCTGACCAACCTTAAATAAGATAAACTTAATTTCTAATAGAAGGATGAGGCACAGAAAAGGATGCAAATTACCACAAGACATCTTTCCCAAACTATTCTGCATATTTTCATCATCCACTTTTTCAGGATACTAAAATTGCCCTAAAGTTTCACCATAATTATTGTAAAATCATATATAAAAGCCACAAAAACTTACTACAAGAATTTTTAAAAAGAACCAAGCAGGGGTAACCCAACATAAGCCCTCATATGCGAATCAAAGAAGTTTTGAAAGGTATCGTTTGAAATAGGAAACCCTAGGTTTTAAAGATGGAGATGAGCTTGGTTTAAACCAAAAGAGAGTCGAAGAAGACAAAACCATATTTACACAAAAGATAAACTGGGTTTAGCAGTTGCCAAAAATAAACCCAAAAATATTATAATATACTACTCTTATTGCACACCCAAGACACCAAAAATAGGAGTTATAAAACACAGAACAAACAAACACCCAAAAAACCGCATCAATTTATCTAGGAAGATCTGTACTAATCCGAAAGAGGAATAAATATTGATTGAAGCTGAGATCGAGTTAACAGGACATATAATAGATTCAATGATACTTCCCAAGATATTTGGAGCAATCTATGATTTAAACGGAGAATTCGAGGTACTGGAGTTCAGGATTGGGAAAACTAAAGACGAGTATTCACATGCGTATATACGCATTTTTGGTAAAGATCGACAACATCTCGATATGATCCTTGCGGAACTTCAGAAGCTAGGTGCAGTGGTAACCGAAAAGGCGGTAGACGCAGAACTAATCCCCGCCCCCGGCGACGGAGTGCTTCCCGATAATTTCTATTCAACGACTAACCATCCCACATTTATTATGATAAATGGGGAATGGATAAAAACAGAAAATCAAGAAATGGACAAGGTTATAGTGATTAGAGAAGGCAAACCCCAAAGCATACCAATGAGAAAAGTAAAGAAGGGGGAACTAGTTGTCGTTGGAAATAAGGGCATAAAGGTTATCCCTCCAGAAAGATCCCGAAAAAAAGAGGTTTTCAGCTTTATGAGCAGTGCCATATCCTCAGAAAAACCCACCTTATCTCTTACACGCATGATAGCTAAAGAAATGTTTGAGCTCAGAAAAAAAGGCGGAAAAATCGTGGTAGTTCCAGGTCCCGCAGTCATCCATGCTGGAGCATCGGCAGCACTATCAGAACTAATAAGAATGGGCTACGTCCAAGCACTATTAACAGGAAATGCTTTGGCAGTACATGATGTAGAGAATTTCCTATATGGAACCAGCCTTGGAATGGATTTAAAAACACTCGAAAACTATGAAGGAGGACACCGCCACCACTTAATGGCCATAAATGTAATCAGAAAAGCAGGATCAATTCGAGACGCAGTTGAGAAGGGAATCCTAAAAAGTGGGATCATGTACGAATGCATAAGAAACAATGTAGAACTCGTACTTGCAGGATCCATAAGAGACGATGGTCCAATACCAGACGTCATTACTGACGTGATGGAAGCACAGGACGCAATGAGAAAGGCATTAAAAAACACCGACTTAGTGCTTATGCTCGCAACCACACTACACTCCATAGCCGTGGGAAACATGCTCCCATCCACGGTAAAAACAATATGTATAGACATAAACCCAGCAGTAGTCACAAAACTTACAGACCGAGGAACCTACGCCATAGGAATAATAAGCGATGTGGGAGCATTCCTACCCAGATTAGTACAGGAACTATGGCAACTGGAAGGGACAGTATAAAATGACAGAAAAATAAAAAAAGGTAATAAGAAAAAGTTGAACCCCCTAAAATATCAAAAGCATAGCGGAGCCCATACGGAAATGAGTGAGAAGATTTCTTCCGCCGAACTTGCGGAGAAAAAGAGGCATATAATTCCGGGATTAGCCGAAAAGTTTCGTATATCCCAAGAAAAAGCTGAAAAATTCCTAAAACTGGCCATAGAGGATTGCGCAAGGTCAAAATATAGACTCACAGTAACAAAGGATACAATTTATGGACCGCCAGAAAAAATAAGGGAAATGATAAAAGAAATAGAGGAATGGACTGCCGACGAATTCGACGAAGAAGACTTTGAAATAATAGGTTACTGTAAGAACATCTAACCTATAAACTCAACCAAACCCCCCACCGGAGATTTCTCTACTCTGCCTCACAGAGAAGCCACTGTGAGAATCCTTCACTCATTCGGAAGGAAGAAAAGAGGGAATCAGACCAATGGGGATAGACCTCATTGCCGTTACGCTCTAGATTCAAGGAGATTATTTATCATTTGCTCTATATTTTCATCTAAAGCTTTTTCCAGCTTGGACGCGGTTCTCTTTTTAACCTTCCTGATTCCGGGAATATACTTGTTTTTGAAAAGTGAGAGGGATTTGTCTAAATCAACTCTAATCCAATTTTCCTCCACTCGGACTACTCCCTCTTTCTCTAATTCCTTAAACGGTTCCACATCGAAAGACCCATCGATGGGAAGGAAGTAGTAGTCATAAATCAGCTTGTATAAAGCCTTCCTATCAAATCCTGGCTTTTCGGGCACCACTACCATTTCAAGAACCTGAGAAACCATTTCAATAAATAACTTCATCCTCTTGTAAATCTCCTTAACTTCCTTAGAGGTATAAGTCACCTCCTCAGGCGGTGCTACCTCTACAGTTTTAATCACAGGCGTCTCAACAGCGACCTCCTTAGCAACCGGACTTTCGATATGCTCAGCGACCACCCGCTCCTCAACCACAGGTTCAGCGACCACCCGCTCCTCAACCACAGGTTCAGCGACCACCCGCTCCTCAACCACTGGTTTCACAACTACAGGCTCTTTAACTACAGGCTCCTCAACTACGGGCTCCTCGATAGTGGTTTTTATCACCTCTGGACCCTCAACCTTAAGCTCTTGAACCTGTTTTATGGAGATGGCTTCTTCAACTACAGGTTTCTCAATACCTTTTATCTCAGGTGGTTTCATGGTTACTTCTGCTGTCGGTGTAACTTTGATTTTTGTTATCTCTGTGGCTGCTTCTGCTTTTGCTAGTTCTGTTGGAGTCGGTATCACGCTTACTGCTTCTCTTAGGAAGTACTCATCTTGTATTTTGCCGACTAAAATTCCTTGGTCTAACAGGTAGCTTAATCTCTTCTTGACTTCATTTTCAGGTATGCCTAAAACTGAGGCTATCTGTACAAGGCTGAGTTTGTCATACTCTTTTATGTAGGTGGTGAGAGCTTTATCTACAGGTTCTAATCCCGCCTTTTCCCCCACTATTACGGGTTCTTGAATTGTTTCTTCCTTTTCGATTTCCTCATATTCTGGTAACTTTGTTTTAGCGGCCTTTGCAACCTCGGTAGTTTCGCCGGTAAGAGTATTAATTTTGAGATTAATTTGATTAACATTTTTTCTTAATTCATCAGCCCTATCTTTATCGAAATGTTCGATTTCTTTGAGAAACATGTTTATTAGCATTAATAAGCGGTTCATGTTGAGGCGGTACTCGCCTCGCATGTACAAAATACCAGCGCTGTTCTCCAATTCTTCTAGAAATTGCTTGTCTAAGCCACCAACATTTATTTTTTGGCGATCGCGAATATCCCTGAAAAATTCCTGCCTGTTCAAACCGCCATCTTTGTAGCTATTTACCACTTCAAGAACTAATTTAATGAGTTTATCACAATTTGAAGCTAAAAGTCTGAATCTTTGCCTGCTTCGAGTAAGATGAGGCTCTTCAATAAATGACACAAAGGTCAGCTCCACTACTCACTTTAATAAATTAATGGCAATCCGTGAATAATAAAACTTTTCTTCAGAAAACAGCGACTTAACTCAGGTTACAAAAATTAGTCCGCAATTCCAATTTTAATATAAAAAACCATTTGGAAATTTTCTGAATCTTATTCAATAATTCTAACTTGACAGAGTTAAATTTGAGTTTATTGCTCCTAGATTCAACACTCTTCTACGTATTCCTTTCTTCTGACGTAATTGGCAACCTTCTAGGGGGTATTTTCCACAGTATAGATTTTAGATGAAGCTCTGGATGTGTAACTAAAAACAATCAGAAGGGAAAAAATGCAGAAAATTTGGGGAAGCAGAGTGGGATTGCTTCTCTACTTTTTGGTTTTGAAAGAGGATTTCTGTACT
The DNA here is from genome assembly GCA_018383815.1 of Candidatus Jordarchaeia archaeon. Taxonomy (GTDB): domain Archaea; phylum Asgardarchaeota; class Jordiarchaeia; order Jordiarchaeales; family Jordiarchaeaceae; genus Jordiarchaeum. Next base: position 23,898 of record JAHAWU010000024.1, read on the forward strand.
ATTTTAGTAATGCTTGGAAATCGGCCTGATTTAACATTGTTTAGCTAGAGATTTTTTATATTATGGTGGGTTCTATAGGTGTCTTTGCTAGAGGCTCAGCGCCGCTTTTAGTTATCAACACAGGGTACTCTAAGCGGTAGCCTGCAACCCCAGGTTTATTTAAAATACATACAGCAATCTCTACCATATTTGGTTCCAAGGTCTTCTCACTATAAGGGCCGTATTGAATTATGGGAAGATACCACTCATCTCCTATTGCACCAATTCCGTGACCAAACATCTGAACCACATTGCTTCCGTATCCCGCCTTAGTGACAGTCTCAGATACCTTCTTGGCAACATCCCCGACTTTCACCCCGGGCTCCATAGAGTCGAGGAGAGTGTTTGCGGCTTCGACATAAACTTCCGCGAGTTTCTTCTGCTCACTTGTTGGACTACCGATAATGATATTATGTGTGAGGTCTGACAGATACGTTTCGTACATGCTGTGTAGATCTACGACTACATTGTCTCCATGTTGTATTATACGCTGGGTTGCGGGAGTAGTGGCACCCATATGGTATGTGGCTCTGTCGCCAGTGCCAACTTCGTGACCCCCAGTTAAAGCCCAGGCCCATTGGTTCCCCGCGCGTCTCATGGCTTCTTCGATAACACCCACAAGCTCTGTTTCGCTCATGCCGGGATTAATGGTTTCCAGAGCCGTATCAATACCAACATCGGCGATTGCTGCAGCTTGCCTCAAAAGTTTGATAGCTCCCTTCTCCTTTATTACAATGACCTCGTCGAGGGCTTGAACCGCGTTTTTCAGCTCGGCGTCTGGAAGCCCGCTTTTTAACTCTTCATACTCGGAGGCAAATAAGTATCCTTCATTAACTCTAATCGTGTAGCCTAAGTTAACACCCACAGTAGATTTTTCTAAATTGTTTTGTTTGAGGTATGCAATTACTTGATCAGTCCAAGTAAGGGTGGGAACAGGGGCGTAAACTGAAACATTTTCTAACCATGTTTCATCCTTAATCCTTTCAGCGTCGCTTAGCACTGTGTAGAGTTGAATTTCACCATCCAGGGGTATAACCATTGCACTTCTCCAAGGGATAAACACTCCAGAAATGTAGGTGAGCTCCTTATTTCTCGTTAAAACTAGAACGTCAAATCCATTTCTTTCCATAGCCGCTCTAATATTTTCTACTCTCTTCCAATAGTTTATAGCCACATTCATAATAACACCTCAAAAAACTGTTTACCCTATCAAAGGACTGTTTAAAAAGTTAATCTCAGTTTCGGTAATCACAATTCCCCATAAAATTAAGCTTCTTTTAAAAAAGGAGTCATCCAGCTAAATAGGGGTAATTTAATATAATAAGAATTTAATATTATAAGTTGTACAAATTATTGCAGAAGGCTTTTCTCTTGGCAAAAATTTACTTAATTAAGGAAGGCGACTATGAGGAAATAATGCAACCTGTTTTTTCAACTGGAGACACCTATGTTGTTGACGCTGGAGACCGAATATGGATATGGCTGGGTGAAAAAACAACAGTTGATGAAAAATTCGCTGGCGCCTTCATAAGCAACCTCATGGATAAGCAACGCAAAGGTAAACCCCGCGTAGAAACGGTCCACCAAGGTAATGAACCACTAGAATTTAGGAAAACAGTAGGTCCAATGCGCATAGTGGATCAAGACCTCGCTAAATCTATGCTCAAAAAAACAGAGAAAAAAACACACCCCGTTGTTATGTACAGAATATCAGGGGAAGAGTTCGAAACCCTTGATGATGTACAATTCGTTCAAGTGCCACTATCCAAAGCATCTCTAGACTCAGAGGATGTTTTCTTGATAGACACCTACGATACAATTTATATCTGGCAAGGTAAAAAAAGTAGCGTTCGAGAAAAAGTTGTAGGCGGTAGGATAGCCAGAAAATTCGACGCAGAGCGTGTAGGAGTACAAAAAGAAGTCTTTGTTGAAGAGGGCGAGGAGCCAGACAAGCTAAAAAAGATCCTAGGTCTCTAGTTCCGCCCCAGCTCTAAAAAGAACCCTCATTTATTTTCTTTTTTTGAGGAAGACACACTTAAAATGCAGGTTTTGCGTAAGATAAATGTGCTTCTCAACGGAGAATAAGAAGGAGCGTGTAAACTATCTCGGGTTCCAAACCGGGAGGAAAAATTTTTTGCACAATTGTAAAGGGGATTGCTTTTTTGTGATCCTTCAACTGTTGAGCCCCACATTTCTGAAAAACTGTGAGGCTATCCTCAGACAATGCACATAAGCACCGCCTTCTATGTGTTTAAGAAATTTGTGCTGGCTAACTCGCAAACGCCCTAGGGACTGGTTAGAAGACAGCACTTTGCAGCCTAAGAGAAGAAATAGGTTATCTATTAGATTCTATCTTTATGTGAAAGATGAAAAATATTTTTATAACTAAATGGTTCGTATTAGAGAGCTATTCTTATTAGAGATTATCAGTATATTACTGATTGTTTTACTCCCTTTGGAAGTTTAAAAGAGGTGGATGTAAATGCAGCTAATAGCGGCTGTGGATGCGGGCACTATTGGTTGCCGCACCATAATTTTTGATGAAAATGGAGTGGAAATTTCCAGAGACTATGAAGAATATCCGAGTATTTTTCCTCGCCCCGCCTGGGTGGAACAAAACGCGCTGGATTGGTGGAGAGCTGTCTGTAACACCTCCAAGAGGGCCATAGAAAAGGCTGGCATCGCTCCCGAAGATATTGTAGGTATAAGTGTTACTAATCAGCGTGAGACTACGGTTCCAGTCGATGAAGATGGGAATCCTTTGAGGAATGCTATTGTTTGGCAAGATCGCAGAACAGTTAAACAATGTGATGAAATAAAGAGGATAGTAGGTGTTGATGAAGTATATCGAATCTCTGGTCTCACAGTCGACCCTTACTTTTCAGCTCCCAAAATTCTCTGGATAAAAGAGAATGAGCCGAAAATTTTCAATTCCACTTATAAATTCATGCTGGTTCACGACTTCATCGAAATGAAATTGTCAAACAGGTTTGTCACCGACTGGTCAAATGCATCTAGAACTTTGCTTTTCGATGTTGAAAAATTCAGATGGTCTGACAAGATTTGCGACGCCTTGGAAATCCCACCCGAAAAATTAAACGAATCACACGCCTCTGGCGAAAAAATTGGAGAGGTGACTGCAAAGGCGGCTAGAGAAACTGGCTTTGTAGAAGGAACACCGGTAGTTGCAGGAGGTGGAGATCAGCAGTGTGGAGCGTTAGGAGTAGGAGTAATAAAGCCAGGAAGAATTAAGGCAACTATGGGTACAGGAACCTTTCTCCTAGCCTACACCGAAAAACCCAAACGTGACCCTAAAAAGCGTGTACTGTTTAGTTGCCACGCCGACCCAGGTAAATGGGTCGTTGAAGCTAGTATGTTTACTACTGGTAGCGTGTACAGATGGTTTAGAGATCAGCTTGGGCATCCTGAAAAGAATGTGGCAGAAATCTTGGGAAAAGACCCTTACGACATCTTATGCAGCGTGGCAGAACAGGCGCCTCCGGGTTCTGGCGGGATAATTTTACTACCGCACTTTGTGGGTGCGGGGGCTCCTTACTGGGATCCTGATGCAAGAGGTGTTATAGTGGGTTTGGCTCTTGGCCACAGTAGGGCGCACCTCATTAGAGCCATAATGGAGGGTGCTTGTTTCGAGGTTCGTAAAAACATTGAGGTTATGAAGGAATTAGGCCTAGAATTTGAGGAAGTTAGAATCACAGGAGGAGCCACCCGCAGCCCACTATGGAATCAGATTCAGGCAGATATCTACAATATTCCAGTAGCTAGAGGAAAGGTTGAGGAAGCCACTTCACTGGGCGCAGCCATTTTAGCAGGTGTGGGTGTAGGAATATACAAAAGTGTTTCGGACGCAGCGGAGAGCATGGTGCAGATAGGGGAGCGAAGGAAGCCTGACGAAAAGAATCGAGAGATTTACGATAAGCTATATAAAGTACACAACGATGTTTACATGGCTTTGAAGGATAAGAATATTTACGCGAGACTTTCAGAATTTTCAGTGTAGAGATCACCATGTCAAAATTTGATGTAATTGTCATAGGTGGAGGAGTAGTAGGAAGTGGGGTCCTAAGAGACCTATCACTCAGGGGAGTACGCACCCTCCTTGTTGATAGAGGAGACTTCGCCTCAGAAGCCTCAGGCAAAAATCATGGACTTTTGCACAGCGGGGCACGCTACGTAATCAGTGACCCTGAGTCAGCGCAAGAATGCGCCATGGAAAATATTATTCTCAGAAGGGTAGCCAAGCATACCATAGAGAATACTGGGGGACTATTTGTAGCAACCAGAAATGAGGACTTAGAATATTTAGATTCCTTTCTTAAGGGTTGTAGCAAAACCAAAGTTGAGCATAGAGAAATAACAGTTGAAGAGGCCTTAGAGAAGGAGCCCTTTCTGACCAAAAATATTAAAGCTGCGGTCTGGGTTAACGATGGCTCCATAGATCCCTTTTTACTTGTCGTCTCTAACGTGTTGTCTGCACTGCAAAATGGGGCCGAAGCTCTAAACTACACTAGCGCCAGACCCATATTAAGTAATGGAGCGGTTACAGGTGTGGAGGTGTTGAGAAACGGGAAGAGTGAAAAGTATTTTTCTGAAATTGTGGTTAACGCTACCGGAGCCTGGGCAGGTATTGTTGCGGGGCAAGTGGGAATAAAGCTGAATATTAGGCCCAACAAGGGGACTCTAGTAGTTCTCAATAATCGGGTAATAAACCATGTAATTAATCATCTTCGCTACCCCTCAGATGGAGACATAATAGTTCCCCACTATTCTACAATGATTTTGGGAACTACCTCAACCTTCGTAGAAAACCCGGATAACATTCTTCCAGAAAATGAGGAAGTTGAAAAAATTATCAAGGAGGGGGAAGAGATGATTCCCCTTGTTGCAGAATCCCGGGTCATAAGAGCCTTCTCGGGAGTCCGCCCTCTTTTTGGGGAGGGTTCGGGACGTACAGTCACACGTGGGATGCTATTAGTTGACCATGAAAAGGAGGGAGTGGAAGGGTTTGTAACCATCACGGGAGGCAAACTCACCACTTATAGGCTTATGGCGGAAAAGACAGCGGACCTAGTTTGTGAAAAGCTGGGAGTTAGGGCAAAGTGTAGAACCGCAGAGGAGCCAATCCTTGGAAGCGAGGGATCGCCGCCGCCACTTGAGGAGATTCAAAGACGTCTTCAGGTTAACTCCCTAACCGCCAAAGAGATTATCAAAAAGTATGGTACAATATCATCGACCATGCCTCAGAAACCTGGCTTAATATGTGAGTGTAGTTTAGTTTCCAGAGCGGAGATAGTTCACAGTTTTGAAGCATTGCTCGCCAAGAACTTGAGAGATGTCAAAAGGCGCACCAGATTGGGTATGGGAACCTGCCAGGGCCAACTGTGCGTGCATCGCGCCGCAGAAGTCATGGTTGAAGACCTCAAATTTTCGGCGCCACAAGCTTTGAATTCGCTAGCCGAGTTCCTAGATGAACAGTGGAAGATCGCCCACATACTCAAGGGAGACCAACTTAGGCAACTCATGTTCGCCAAGGTCATGTTTGAAATGGTGGGAAACATAAGACACCGAGGTGGAGAGGTTGCACGAAGTTGATGTAGCTGTGATTGGCTGTGGTATGGCAGGTCTGGTGGCTGCCAGAAAAACCAGCGAGGCGAAGCTCTCCACTATGGTGGTTGCATCCGGTCTAGGCAGCACAGTGCTTTCGTCGGGAACCATAGATTTACTGGGATACTTTAACGGTAGGAATGTCAAAAAACCTTTGGAAGTGCTGGGGGATTTTGTTAGTAGGAATCCCAGCCACCCCTACGCTATAGTTGGTAGGGAAAGAGTTTTGGAGGCCTTTCAGGAGTTTAGAGAGAAGTACGATTCCTTTATTAGGTATGAGGGAAGTCTGGAAATAAATGAAACTCTTTTAACTCCCCTAGGACTTTTTAAACCCACTCTATTAGCTCAGTCCAGCATAATGAGGGGAACAAGAGAGAACCTTGAAGGCTCCAAGGTTTTGGTAGTTGGTTTCCGCCACCTGGTAAACCATACCCCGGCTTTAATCGCTCGTTCACTAAGAGAAATTTGGGGGGTGGACGCAGACTATGTAAAACTGGATAGGAGCGAAGCTCAACCAGTGCCGCTGGCGCTCCTACTGGAATCCAACAGTGAGGATACAATCAAAAGTCTGAATGAGCATAACTTGGGAAGCTATGATTACTTGGCGTTTCCCCCAGTCCTAGGTTTGCGCCGGACAGAGGAGATCATACATGAGTTTGAAGACAGTTTGGGGGCTAAGGTTTTTGAAACTATGTCCTTCCCGCCTTCTGTTCCCGGGCTAAGATTACAGCAATTGCTAGAAAAGCCATGTATAGAGAATGGAGTTGAAATTAAACTGGGATGGCAGTCGACTGAGATAAGAGATACAGGACAAGGCTGCAAAATCAAAATCATGGAAAATGATACTAAACAGGAAATACTGTCCAAGGTGGTCATAATAGCCACAGGACAATTAATGAGAGATACAATAAGTATAAAGGATGAAAATGGTTTTCAAGCATCCCTAAATCTACAGGCAGGAGAGTATTTTAAAACGGATAAGGAGATGAGACTTGTCTTTAACGGGAAGACCTTTAAGAATATTTTTGCTGCCTGTTCAGCCATTTCAGAAAATTACATGACAGGATTGGGAACAGCCCTATGTACAGGATACTCATCAGCAGTTGAAGTAATAAAATATTTGAAGGGATACTAAATTGGGTGAAAAAGCCGAACTTCTCAAAAAAACAGACAAATGTATAAGATGTGGTACATGTATCGCCTTTTGCCCTGTGGCCAGAGCAAGTTTACCTGTAAATTCGAGATATTTTGCTTCCGAGGGCTTCAGAACCCCGGAGAGAGAGAAGTATTCTGCCAAAAACTCCTTTAACTGCACCTTGTGTATGGCTTGTGTGAAGGTCTGTCCTAGAGGCGTCCCAGTTCCGCTAGTCGTTGAGTATCTTAGAAGCCAGTTGGGGGAGAAAGAGCTTCCCACGAATGTAAAGCTGATAGTAGATAATATTCAGGATAGTGGAAATGTTCATGGAGCCGACAGGGAGGACTGGTTGATGTGGACTTATGAATCCGAGGAGCCGGTGGAAGACCGTGTGAAGGTTCCAGCTGACGTGGGGTATTTTGTTGGCTGCAACTCTGCATATAGCCCCTCCGCTGCGAGGATACCTTTGGCGGCTATAAAAATATTCCGAAAGGCAAACGTAGACTTCACAATTCTAGGCCCCGACGAGAGCTGCTGTGCGGCTCCCCTACTTATGGCAGGAAGACTGGGGCAGGCAAAAAAGCTTATAGAAGAAAACGTGAAGGCCTTCAAGGATCTCAAAATAAAGACGCTTGTAACATCGTGTCCCGCATGTTTTAGAATGTGGAGAGATATTTACCCCAAAATCACCGAGGTTCCCTTCAAAGTAGAGCACATAACCCAGTTCATATCCAGACTCGTGGAGGAGGGAAAACTTAAACCAGAATCTATAGGTGACCTACGTGTAGTTTACCAGGATCCTTGCGAACTGGCTCGAGGATGCGGAATAATAGAAGAACCCCGCAGGGCGCTTAAAAGTGTTCCAGGTTTGAAGCTTGAAGAATACAGCCAATGCAAGGACAATGCAATATGCTGTGGAGGAGGAGGCTTATTGAGAGCCTATGACCAAGAAACTGCTCGGAATGCGGCGGAACTCAAAATAGATGAGGCGAAAAAGTTGGGAGTTGATGCTATAATCACATCCTGCCCCTCCTGCCTACAAAATTTATTGAAGTCCCAGAGCAGAATTAAGATAATGGATATGGCTGAATTATTCGCTGGAAAACACTCCCAGAAGGAACACTAGTGGGAATCTGAGAGGGAAGACCTCTCCAGCTTTCTTAGGCCCACGGCTAATTTTGATGTCTGAGATATTAGGCCGGCAACCATTATGGCGTCAAATATTTCATCCTTGGACACCCCCAGGCGTATAGCGGCCCTTATGTGAAAATCTACACAGTGTTCGCATCCAATGGCGGTAGCGGCTGCGATGGCTAAAAGCTCCGCTGTTTTTTGGGGAACTGCTTTAGGCCTCTTCAATATAAATAGGGTTTGTAGGGCATTGAAAATAAACGCTTCTGGTCTCTGACTACTCATAGATTTTGCTATAAAGGGAATTTCGCCATACTCCTCTTTCATACTCTTGAGTATTTCATCAACAAGCTTCTTAGGATCATCGCCCAGAAAGTTTCTTATCCTGTCGCCAAGCGACATCTACATCACCACCATGAGAAAGGTGTAACAGAACATATCAATTTCTTCTTTACCCTATTTTTGCCCTAACTTTGAAACTATTCTTTTAGGGTAAATATGAAATCGCAATACGTATCTCCTTTTCCCCTCGTTTTCGGTTTCTCTACCTCGATTTTTGGGTTAATGGCTTCCGCCCAGCTGTGATAAACAATTTCGCAAACTGGGTCGCATATCTTAGGTATAAATTTTTCCCTATTGGACTTTTTTAACCCTTCAAGCCAAGGACAACTTGTAACCCGTAACGCACTCCTCTTTGGACTATACTCTAAAATCTCGAATTCCCATTTTTCCATTGTCCAGCGCAAAGCAAGGGTGTTAGCCACAGTTTCCGCATCGTCGCCCTCAATACTAAATAGTCTCTTCACCCTCTTCGCCAAGATTTTAGCGAAGCGTTTCCAAACCTCACCATCCAAATGTAGGGCCTTATCAAAATCGTATTCATCCTCACAAACCAGAAACCAAACCCCATCCACACCAAAATAGGCTCCGCGAAGAAACTCAATCTCCTTCTCTGGAGTCAATTTATTCAAGCTATCTCGCAAAACCATAAACGTTCAACTCCAGCAGAACATTAAATCAGCTCTCAGGGTACCCATTTTTCCAAACCATCCAAATCAACTTCGGAACACTACCCAAAACCTAATTCTAATATCTTTTCACGCAGGCGAAACACAAATTATACCGCTTACTCAGTCATCCCCCATAATTTAAATGTTTTATTAAAAGTTTGTACATATCCCTAGTAAAAATATCGCGTTTAAAATCCTGTTAAAAACATACGTCCAAGAAACGCCAGCCAAAAAAGAGCCGTTTGCTAGTGTTAGACTTGCTACTATTTCCTGATTTCCCCTCCATATATGAAAAGTGGTGTGGAAGCCACTCCCAGTACCGTAGGATACAAGAAATCCTCCAAGGATATTGTCAAGAAGGAAGCTAAAAAAGTTTAACTAGAGGATTAATCCTTAGGAGTTCTCTCTGCCAGAAGTGCTTGAAACTTCAACAGGTATAGCTTGCTTCTCCTTTCCCACTTTTTGCTCAAATTCCCTATAGACTTCCCTCTGAATCAGAAACCTCATTATTTCCGATGTACCGCCGCCAATCATACCAATCCTAACATCTCTCAAATAGCGCTCAACAGGGTATTCGGTTGTGTATCCGATGCCGCCCAGTACTTGTAGTGCCTGATTACAAATTTCAAAGGCGTGGTCTACTGCAAACACCTTAGCCATAGCTGATTCCTTGCTGGCACTTTCACCACGATTTACCATTCGTGCTGCACGCAGAGTTAAAAGCTCCGCCGCATCTAGCAGGGTAGCCATATCAGCAATCTTAAAGCTTATCCCCTCAAACCAATTAATTGGCCTATTGAACTGCACACGCTCAGTGGAATATTTCACAGCTATCTCAAATGCTGCCCGGGCAATTCCAATCATCTCTGCTGCAATAGAAATCCTCTCAGTGTCCAACTCGTCCATAAGGATATTGAAACCCATACCTTCCTTACCAAGAAGATTTTCTGCGGGGATACGGCAATTCTCAAACTTCAAATGTGCAATGCGCATACCGTGCATACCCAGAAGGTTGTAAACCTTCTCAACCTTAAATCCTTCTGTGTCTGTTGGAAAAATAAAAGCACTAGCGCCCCGCTTCGCTGGCACTTCTGGATTCGAAATAGCAAATAGAGTAATGATGTTCGCATCCGCCCCATTCGTTATAAATCTCTTCTCACCATTGATGACATACTCATCTCCTTCTCTTATTGCGCGAGTTTTCATGCCAGCAGTATCAGACCCCACATCTGGCTCTGTAATGCCTATGGCCCCAATCATTTCTCCCCTTATTATAGGTGTCAGGTACTTTCTTTTTTGTTCATCGGTACCGAATCGAGATATGGGAATCGCACATAGTGTAGATGAAGCAGTACGCGACATATCGGTAGGAGCACTAACTGCGGCAATCTCCTCGGCGACAATCATCTCGTACACCAAGCCCTTGTTGGTTCCACCGTACTCAATTGGATGTAGCTGTCTCATGTATCCCGCTTCAGCAATTTTCTTCAAAAGCGGACCGGGATACATTCCTTTTTCAACATCGTCGGCGTAGGGAGCTATCTCTCTTCTCGCGAATTCCCGGACTTCCTCTCTGAAACGTAATTCCTCTTTGGTGAAGAAAATTTTTGTCATACCAACTCAACCCTCAACCTAGCCTTATTTCAGAGGGGTTTAACACTACTTCTATATATATGTGCAAATTAAATTAACCATATCTATTTTCCATATTTAAGCATTTATCATACTTTAAAAAGGAAGAAACTAGGGAGAGGGGAATTAAAACACAAATAGGGGGAAGAGGATACCCAGCAGAATGGGCTTTTAGAGGGGAAGATTTGCGTCTAATCCATGTTGCAGCGCCTGTTGTATTATTTCAACCGATTTATTCATATCCATTGGAATCATGCTAAGAATATCAATTTTCATCATAGCACACAGATACGAAGTAATTTTAGCAATATCGTTACATTCGGGTATAGTATAGATTTTGCGGTCAGGGCGTAAAAAGTTTTTAGTGCAGGTTTGAACCGAAAGATTGGAGTAGTCCTTCGCTACAAGTAACTAATGGGAAAAAAAATGAATGAAGAACTACTCCAGTTGTTTATTCTCGCTCTACCCATTTATGCTTTACTAACCGCCCTCATAATAACCCGACCTCTGGGAACAAGCCTAAACCTACCCCATACCCGCTGGGGAAAA
>JAHAWU010000144.1 GCA_018383815.1 Candidatus Jordarchaeia archaeon
AATAAACAACTGGAGTAGTTCTTCGTTCATTTTTTTTTCCCATTAGTTACTTGTAGCGAAGGACTACTCCAATCTTTCGGTTCAAACCTGCACTAAAAACTTTTTACGCCCAAAAAAATGATAGAAAATTTTTTTACTTGTGAAGAGACAGTATTAACCTAGATATCTCAAAATTCGTAGCTTAACGATAGAATAAACTATTGCAGTGTTTAAAAACAGAACTCAGGGAGGCTTTACACGATAAGTTTTTACACACGCAGATAGTTTGGGGTAGTTTACTAATGTTTTATAAAAAGTGGAAATTAAAACCAAAAAGTGAGAAACAATGGGGAGCTTTGGCAGTTTTAACACTTATTCTTATTTCTTCCATCACAATAATAAGCTTATACCCTCCACTCTATGATAACTCATATTTTGAACCAATAGTTTTTAGCAGCGGTCGGAGCGTATCTAGTCTCCCCAAGGATGTGATACATCTTTATCCGAGTCGAAATGATAGCGATGTGGACGGTGCTGCCGGGAGAGGTTCTCACTCCTATTTTCCGAATTTAGCTATAGCAGGAGAGTATGATACAATTAATGAGAGCAACACCGTGAATCCAAATTTACAAATACTCGTACCAAACGGACTGGGAAATGATGCAGAACTTTATGCCTATAATTCAACTGGCAACTTAGAAAGTAACTGGGAATGCGCTAATTCTTCTGACGGTGATAATTCCTATGTTTATTATAATAATACTGATTGGAAACAGGACCTATATGACGTCGCAGGCCCCGACCCCACTGGCAGTGGAACTATAAACTGGGTTAGAGTTGGCATAAGTGTTAAAACGCTTCGTTCATCGGCCAGCCAAAAAGGAGATGCAGAAATTCTAGTTCTTATTGGATCAACATTGTTCGAATATCCTTACTATAATATTCCAACATCTTATACGAATTATTCAGTTCTTTTCGAAAAAAGTCCAGATACAGGTGAATCTTGGACATGGAATGAATTAGAAAACCTACAGGTAGGAGTCCGCTTGAAGCTTAGAAGTACTCCTCAGAGTGGTGATATGGTGAGGTGTACTTTTATTTGGGTAGAAGTGAATTATACCATCCCAAATTATGAATTGGATTTAGAGCTTCAGTGGACGGGTATTCCCCTGACTACATCTAATAGTGATCTATGCATAAAGACAGGAAGTTTTTCAGGTAGTGAGTATCTTAGCGTGGAGTATTGGAATGGTAGTAATTGGATTGAAGTTATTCATAATCTAGGAGAGAATCAGTGGAATAATGTTTCATTGGATATTGATGGTTCTGTTTTTACTATCCGATTCAAAGGATCAAATGAAACTCAGGATGTAATCCAAGACTATTGGGAAATTGATTTATCTCTCATATCTATAAATTATAACCCACAAGCTGTTTATCTACAGCAATTATTTTTACTTCTTTTTGGTAGCTTTTTGCTAAGTGTGAGCCAACCCAGTTTACCGTCTATTGCATTTATTGTGGGTTCTGCTGTTTTAGTTTCCATTTCAGGTCTTGTTATCAGGTATTCCTACTTTCCGGGGGAGGCAGTTTCTTTTAGGAAAAAGCGAATAAAGCAGTTGGAGGAGGCCAGGGAAAGGGTTCGAAGGGCTTTGGAGGATGGTGGTGGTGGAGCGTCTTAAGATATTGGTAATGGGGCCTACCAGTGCGGGGAAAACTTCCATAATTAGGCAGGTAGTCTATGGGTTAGAGTCGAGGGAACTTGAACATATGGAGCCAACTATGCTAGTTAAGGTTCATCCGGATCATAAACATGGGGATTATATCTGCAAGTTTTTTGATACTGGGGGGCAGGAGAGAATGTTTGAAGAGTATTACCGTCCAGAGAGGGAAGAATCTATTTTCAGCAAGGTGGATATTTTCATTTATGTTGTTGATTCAGGTGATGCTAGTAGGATTCGTCTTGCCAGGAAGGAATTTTGGAGATCTATTAGGAGGGTTACCAAGTATTCTCCTCAGGCTTATCCGGTTGTTTTTGCACATAAACAGGATTTGAGAGTACACCTACCGCCGGATGAAGTGCGGAACATTCTAATTGGGCCAACTGAAGTAATGCATCAGGAGTATCTTCCTAGTGACCCTTGGGAGAGGAGGCAGGTGGAGAAGGTGGCGAAGAGAATCACTGTTTATGGCACGTCAATTATGGATCCTGTTAGCGCTACTGGTGAGCGTGTAGGTTACTGGAAGAGGGCTGACGAAGCCGTTATTGAGGTGATAGACGGGTATAAGAGATTTCTCAAAGAGGGTATTGTGCTGGGCGCAGAAGCAAGAAAGGTGTACCCGCAAGAATTTTTAAATAGCCTCACCTCTTTGGTTAAGGATTTTGACCGTATTTTAGGCTCCGTGGGAAGTGTAGTTTTGGATAAAATGAGCAATTTTGTCATTGCATCAACATTTAAAGAGAGTGAAGTTAAGGATACATTACTAGGAAATATAATAGTACACGCTGCTTTAATTCTGGAGGAAAGTGAAAAAAGTCTTCAGGATGCCATCATTCTCAGAGCAGGAGGCTTATTAATTGCGCTTAAAAGCGTGAATAAAGAAGTGGCTTTTTTGACCGCGCTTCCCGACAATAAGCCGTTGGGTGAGGATGAATTACGGAGATTGGTTGAAAAATTCTTGGAAAAAATTTCAGAACTATTTAAAAATGTAAGTTGATACTTGGGGGAAAAGGATGCCGAAGGGAGTTTTTGTAACCTATTTTGACGCTGTTGAGGGCGTGGTGCTAAAACCAGAATACATTTACATAAAAGATGAAACACGGATAACGGAGGGTTTGGCTCAACAATTATACTTTGCACACTCCACGGGTGAAACCAGAGATTATCTTGAAATAAAGATAGGGAACATTAAAATTGCGAGCTACTACTCGGGAATGGTTCCCAAATCCAGTAATCAGATATGTATAGCGCTGCTCCTAGAAGAGAGGGAGATGGGAGTAGCCTACAAGGCGTTTCTTAAAACCAAGGCCATGGAAATAGTTAAACTGTTGGATAGTGGCGATGAAATTAACATCAGAGAAATCTATAAAGAGCTGGAGAAGAGGGAAAAAACAGTGGACAGGACACACCTCATGGTACGGGTATTGGCAGACGAAGAGACATGGAGGATCCTCGCCGCGCTGAGAGAGGGGAAAACAGTAGAATCATCGATTCTCTCCCATTTGAAAAGGTTAGAGCTGGTATCCCAAAAGGAGGATGGGGAGAAAAAGTTCGACGTTATGAAGATAAGGGTTTACAAGGCACCCTCAGACACCATAATAAATAGTTTAGAAAAGGGGAGAGTGCCCCCAAATATAAGATCTGAGGTGGGCCAAAAAGTGATAAACGCCATAGACGAACTCCAAACACAAATAAAACAGGAAATAGAAGGGACACCCACAGACATTCTTGAACCCCTGGTAAATTCAACAAATTATCAAATAGTTAAAATTCTGGAAGAGGAAGGAATAACCCCAATAAAAAGCCTGGCAAAAAGGGTAGGGGTTGAGGAGGAAACCATCCTATACCACGTAGAACAGCTAAAAAACAACATGCTTGCGGACTATACCCAAGAATACGTATACCCACTCCTAAAAGTAACAATAGAAACAAAAACCGAAGAAAAAAGCTTCACCAGCCGAATAAAAAATCTACTCAAAAAACACTAGATATAAAAATTCCCGAGAAAAATAAGATTCGGCCTTGGGCTAGCCGGGGCCATATCAAAAATCTCATCGCAGAGATGAAAAGTAGTAGTGAAAAGTAAAAAAATATTTTTTAGTTTCAAGGGGTTTTAGAGTTTCATCCCTGCTTTGAAGGCTCTCAAGTTCATTTCGCCAGTTCCCGGGGGAGTATTCTGTATAATTTCTTCCTCTAGAATTTCTTGTTTTACGGGAATCATTTTTGTGGCGTATGCTGCTCCTAACATTACCATGTTTAGCGCCCTTGCGCTTCCCGTTTCTTGGAAGGAGACATCTGTGCCATTAATGGTCTTTACTTTTGTGATTTCCAAATTTTTTAGGTAGCCTAATATTTGTTCCATTGTGGGGTACTTGTGTGCCACTCGTCCAGACATGTCTCTTAGCCCGTCCCGAGATAATCCCCGGGTTTCAATGGGGTAATCATTAGTGATTACGAGGGTTCCTCTGCTTCCATAAATTGCGGCTACCTGTAGCGCCACTAGTGGTTCAAATGAAACTATCAGGTTTGCTCCTCCCTCCGGTATCCTAGGAGAATAGAGTTCTTCGCCAGTTCTAATGTAACAGTAGGTTATAGCGTTTCTATGGGTCCAGGGGGGAACATCCGCGGAAAGAACATTTTTTCCCTCCTGGGAGAGGGCTACCACAAGCAATCTTTCAGTAAGAATAATTCCCTGACCAGACAATCCGCAAATTATGAGGTTCAACTCTTCAACCATAGACTCGGCATCCTCCTTCACCTAATTTCCTCTATTGCCTTATGAGGACATATCTGGGGACAGACCCCGCAACCCACACACAAAGCTAAGTCTATTTCTGGGGATCGATACTGAAGATTGGGGTTATCTGTCCAAATCAATGCTATGCACCCAAAGTTTTCAATACAGTAGCCACATATGGCACAGTTTAAACAGCGTTTTGCCTCCATAACCGCCAACTGCTCCGAATATCCCAACAGTATCTCCTCAAAGTTCTTCTTCCTCTCATCTGGACTTAAAATGGGCATGGATACCCTCTTTTTTCTAACTAGGCCTCGGGGAACCGCTACTGCTTCGGGAGGCTTGTTTCTGACCTCTTTTCTTCCCTCAACTAAGTTTTCGCCCTTTAGATAGCGGTCTATGCTCTCTGCAGCCATGTGTCCGGTTTGCACCGCCTCCACAAAGCTTGCAGGCCCATTAACACAGTCACCAGCCGCAAAGACTCCCGGAATACTGGTTTCTAGGGTCTCAGGGTTAACCTTGAAGGTTTTATGTGGTGTCTGGTTCAATTTTTCAAATCCTTTAAAGTCTGGTTCCTGACCGATGGCTATGATTATGGTGTCGGCTTCCATGATTGTTTCTGTGCCTTCAACGAATTGGGGCGAAAATTTTCCTTGAGAGTCAAATACGCAGCTGCAAACTAGGGTTTCTAAGCCTACCACTTTGCCTTCCTTTATGAGGATTCTTTTGGGTCCCATTGATGGGCATATTTTGACCCCCTCCTCTACTGCTTCCTCTAATTGCCATTCGTGGGCTGGCATCTCTTCACGTGATTCTAGGCAGACCATGGAAACCTCTTTTGCTCCCAGTCTTACTGCACACTGGGCACAGTCCACTGCCACATTTCCCCCACCGATGACAATTACTCTTTCTCCCAGCTTGACCCTTTTTCCCATCTTTAGTTCTCTCAGGAATGGCAGTCCGTAAATGACTCCTCTACTCTCTACTCCTTCCAGTTTGATTCTTCGAGGATTCTGGGCACCTATAGCTACTAGTATAGCTTTGAACCCCTCACTCCAGAGCTTATCAATGTCGTATATGGGGGTGTTAGTTTTTAGCTCTACTCCGGTTTTTAGGAGTTGATTGATTTCTTTTATGGCGACTTCCTTGGGAATTCGGTAGTCGGGGAGGCAGCTTGTTATCATTCCTCCGGGCTGCTTTGAAGCTTCGAAAACTGTTACCCTATATCCCCGCCTCAACAAATCGTAGGCCGCTGTTAGTCCGGCGGGGCCTGCACCCACTATTGCAATCTTCTCTTCTCTTTTTGGCTCAATTTTTTCCAGCCGCAACTCATCTGAGTAAAAATCGGCTAGGAAGCGTTTCAGGTCCCTTACTGCTAAGGGTTGATCTATGGCGCTTCTTGTACAATATGTTTCGCAGGGATGATGACAAATTCGTCCACAGATGGCTGGGAAGGGCATCCTCTCCACAATGGTTTCCAGGGCCTCCCTAAACCTTCCCATAGATATTAAAGTTACATATTTTGGGATGTCTATGTCTGCGGGGCAGGCTGCATGGCAGGGGGCCCTAGTTCCAGTCCAAGCCTGACACAATTCTCTGTTTATTTTCCACTGGTTTCCTATGGGTTTCAAACTCATTTGGCAATCAACCCCTTTATTCTTTGTGCCAGAAGAGCACAGGTTTGCCTGGCTATCACAACAGCCACGCCCTCAACCTCTAAGGCTTCTCTGAGGGTTTTGGTGGTTTCTTCAAAGTTGTATGGGTCTACCACTTTAACGTAGTCTACTTGGAAGGATTTCACTATCTCCTCAATGTCCAAAATCTTGGTGGGTTCCCTTGTTGCGGTAATTCCGAAGGCCCCCGGGTGGGGTTGATGCCCAGTATTACCCGTTGTCCTATTATCAAGAACATAGAGCAACAAGTTGGCTTTATTATAAACCGCATTGACCAGTGCAGGCATTCCCGAGTGGAAAAATGTGCTGTCCCCAATGTAAGCGATTATTTTATCTTTTGAGCCTGCGTGGTAGATTCCGCTGGCCATGCTGATTCCAGAACCCATACTGAGGTTTGCATGTGAAGCATTAAGTGGCGGCACAGCCAACATACCATAGCAACCCACATCCCCAATGAATGTAACATTCTCTCCGTAAAGCTCATTGCAGACAGTCTTGAGGGCAAACCCAGCGGCTAGTTCCGGGCATCCAGGACAGAATCTGGGAACATTAATGAAGAACAGTTCCTTGTAGAGCAGATTTTTGCCCCTCTCGATTCTCTCCTCTTCCTCCCTTGGCAGGAAGGCTACATTAAGCATTCTGCCCAAGGCTCGCCCAACCATGTTTCGAGTAATCTCGTTGCATATGGGAATGTCGCCTGTGAGTTTGCCAAAAATCTTGGCATGCCTGTCCATGTTTGCCGAAAGGGCGCGCACCTCTGTCTCTACGAAGGGTTCAATCTGCTCCACCACCAAAACCTTCTCCGTTTTCTCCAATATTTCAGCAACCTTACTTTTGGGTAGGGGATAAGAAGTAACCAGTTTTAGGACTGCCACCTTTTCCTTTACGCCTAGAAAATTTATGGCTTCCATTGCTTCCTGGTAGCACTCACCAACTGCAATCACTCCAAACTGGGCCTCCCTACCAAAAAACAGCGTGTTCCAGGGCAACTCATCCACAACTTTTTCAGTGTACTTAGCCTTGGGCAGTGAACCCACGGTGTTCTCCCATTCCTTCACTGGTAATTCGTCGTGGAACCTCATGTGCTTTGCACCGAAGGGCTTCATGGGCCAGGGGAAGGCGTCTCCTAGAAGCCAGCGGCGATTCTTATCAAAGCTTGTTTCCCTCTCCCTTATGTCGTGTCGAATTTCTCCAAAGGTGACTGGAGCTCTCTGATAAGCCAGCCCAGTCGTAATTCTGACCACAACCGGAAGTTTAATTTTTTCTGAGAGCTCAAAGGCCTGAAGCGTATAGTCCTTCACTTCTTGTATTGAGGTGGGCTCGATTACCGGGACTTCAGCATACCTTGCCAAATAGCGGGTGTCCATCTCATTCTCTGTCTCTAAAGCACCGGGATCGTCGCCTACCGCCAAAACCAGACCTGAGGGGCCGAGATTGGCTCCCTGAACCAGAGAATCTATGATAACATTCATGCCCAACTGTTTCATAGGTGACAGGGCCCGCACGCCAGCCATGGCTGCCCCAAGGGCCACATCATATGCCACTTTTTCGTTTGACGACCATTCCACATGCATTGAGGGATAGATTTTTGCGGCCATAGCCAAGCTCTCAATTGTGTACTGTAGAGGTGAACCGGGATAGGCTGCCACCACCTTTACACCGGCTTCGATAGCGCCTCTGGCAATAGCCTCGTTGCAGCTAATCATGAATGTTTTTCCCGGATAATCCTTGGCCACATCACCACTTGCCCACTTCAGAAAAGTGGGGGGAGCATAAGTTTCTTTACCCATCTTGAAAATCCTCTCAATGAATAACTTTTAAAACAGTATAGTGGCAATTCATAAGTCTATTTACTGTTCCTAATAATTTCAAACTCAAAGGAATAGAAAGGTAGAATTTATTTATAAACTAAGTTCCATTTTCACTGAAGTTATATAAGAAGGAATAAAAAATTGTGTAACGGATTGCTTGGTTAGTATTTTTATAAATATAATTAAGCAAATGTTCAGTAAATTCTTAGAGGTTGTGTATATGGAAAAAAGATTAATAGACCGAGTTGCCTTGGTAACCGGAGCCGCTTCAGGTATCGGTATGGCCATTGCTTTACGCTTCGCAAAAGAGGGAGCAAAGGTTTCCGTGGTGGATCTCAATCTTGAAGGAGCGAATAAAGTAGTAAATGAAATTCAAGATGAAGGTGGAAAAGCTATTGCGGTTCAATGTGACGTATCGAATGAGGATCAAGTGGGCAGGGCCATCGAAGAAACAGAGGAGAACCTCGGAAGAATTGGAATCCTTGTGAATAATGCGGGTATAATTAATTACAGTCTGGTAAAGGATATGACAACAGAGCAGTGGCATAAAATATTTAAAATCAATGTTGACGGTATGTTCTACTTTTCAAGGATTCTCATCAAATCTATGCAAAAAGGGGATAGAATAATTAATATGTCGTCGCTGAATGCACTATGCGGGCAAGTCACAGCAGCTCACTACGCCGCAACAAAGGCAGCGATATTGGGATTCACAAGATCCCTAGCACTGGAGGTAGCGCATAAAGGAATCACTGTAAATGCGATAGCCCCCGCAATGATATTAACACCAATGTCGGAAGGATTAGAGGCTATGCCAGACTATGCCAAAGAGGTACCTGTTAAAAGGTATGGAACACCAGAAGACGTAGCTGCAGCCGCAGCCTTCCTAGCGTCTCCGGAGTCCGGCTTCATAACAGGACAGGTGATTGTTGTTGATGGAGGAAACATCTTACTAAATCCAACCCAACGAATTCTGGTGCAACTCCTAGGACTATAAAGTAAGGATAAACATAAAAGTTCTCTAAGCATCCACTCCATAACAAATCTAAGATTCAACTATTTTTTTAAATATTTTTTATTTAACCCCACATTCCGCATCCTTTATGAATTTTTTGGTATTTTTGCTGGGCGCAATGTAATATGTATGTTATTTAGGTAAACTAC
>JAHAWU010000025.1 GCA_018383815.1 Candidatus Jordarchaeia archaeon
CATCCAACCAGTTGGAGGTAAGTTTGCTGGCTGAAAAAGGAAGTGGGGTGAGAAACGAACACATCACCCAGTCAAATAGCTGAAAACCCTCTCAATATCCAAATCTTCCGAACATTATTGGTGTAAGAGCCACTTGGTGCTGCTTGTAAATCTGAGGGAGTCCTCCGTGCAGTTGCAGTGTTGAATTGTGTGCTGGATGACTCTTATTTGAACGATTGATGTTTTTTTTGGGGGAATCTTAGGCGTCGTGGAACTTGGAATGCGGGCATGTGGAAGTTATTTGAGTCTATGAAGATATGTTATCTGGTGATACTTCTGGGTTGGTGGGAGGCTGTGAATGGTCGAAATGTTGTGTGGCTGAAAATTGATTGTGAAATTTATTTCCTTGGTGATGGTGTGTTTTAGGAGGTGTGTGGCGAAGTTTAAAAAGCAGCCTAGGTTAAGTGGTGGGGGAATTTTGGGTTCGCCATAGCCGCTCTTTTTGAGACTCTTAATCGGGAAGGACTGATTAGTAGTGTTCCTTTTTCTGGACAAAAGTAATTTAATAATTCACATTTCTTCCAGCAGGCGTACCGGCTGTTTTTGAGGTGTATGAAAAGAGAGTAGTATCTGCAGATGAGCTTTGCGATGATTGCATTTATGAGTGCTATGGTAATTATTGCCCTTTTGCGCAGAAATCGAAATTTGTAACCAAATTCAAATATTATGCTCCAACGGAATAACACAGGCAGAATTCGTGGAATGTTCCATACAACCAAATAAAGAACCGCCAAATTTTTGACAATCCCCGGAACCTTGAGATCAATGATATTAAGTTAGGCTCGTATTCTTTTCTTGTGTTCCTTTAGTTGTGTGGATTCTCCTGATTCTTCCAACCTATTTTTGGGGTTCCAGCGGTGCAAAACGCCATATTGATCGCCCCTTTTTGATGTGGAATCGACTAATACCGCACAGCTCTACTCTCTCAACTTAATGACATTGGACTTAGTCAGGGGCTTTTTCGCCCAAAATTTCTTGTAAATAGGGGAAAATCAGATGCAGTGAAGGTTGTGTAGAAATCTAAAAAATTATTTTTTCTTCCTTGTTTAGTGGATGAGTTTTGTTCCTGTTCCCCCGTGATGTGTGCGTCTGACTCTTATTTCTGTGACTATGGGGTGTTGGGTGGCTACTCCTGAGGTTATGGCTATGCCGTTGGGGAGTAAGGGTATGCGTCCAATGTCATCTATGCTTGAATAGTCAAGGTAGGGTTTGAGGTATTCTAGGTCGTAGTTTCCTTCGATTCGGAACACTATTTTTGTTCCACACTGGCTGAGAATGTCTTTGTCCAATCCCGCGATTCTTTGGCTGGTTATGCAGAGTCCCAATCCAAACTTTCTGCCCTCTCGAGCAATTTTCCGCATCTGCCTCCTGCTATAAGTATTTGCTTCTTGGGGTGCGAAGCGGTGGCTTTCCTCCACCACTATAAGGGCTGGTGGAACCTCTTCCCTCTTTCGGGCCTGGAACACTTTTTGGAGTATGACTCCTGCAACTATTCTTCTTACGCGTTCATCCATATCTTCGCTTAAATCGATTATGCTTAAGACTCCGGGCTTCACAATTTCCCTGGTGCTGAATCCCTCCCCAAATATGCCTAGCTCCTTTAGAACCGTTATTCGCCTCAGGGTGGAGAGGATGGTGTTTTTCTGGAACTTCCATTCTTCAGCCGCCTCCTCCACAGCCCCGGCTAGGACCTCAGCATCGTAGGATTGCCTCTCCTCCCCCAGTCTTTTTACGGCTAAAAATAGGAGGTCGGACTGCACATCGCTCATTCCACAGATTTCGCTTATGGCGTAGGCGTCTAAATCACTCATGCTTATTGTGAGTTCTCCTCCACCGTTTTTGCCCAGTCCCTTTGGGAAATATGTGACCGCCCGGTAACCTTTGGGGGTGACTCCGAACTCCGGGCAGCGCTTGATCTCCTCGGGATTCTTGTTGGGCTGCCTAAAAGCACTATACTCTCCGTGGGGATCGATGACCAGCACCGGAAGATTTTTTTCCAGGAGTTCCTCGATGAGCACTCCCACTGCGTAGGATTTTCCGCTGCCTGTGGCTCCCAGTATTGCTACATGGTGTTTCACCAGTTTTTCAGGGTCTAGTAACACTTTTATGGCGTTGTTTCCCCTCATCAGGCCGATGTATAGTCCATCGCTGGGCAATCCTAGGAGGCGGATGAGTAGTCTGGTGTCTGCTCTATATACTGTGTCGCCTGGCTCGGGGGCGTCCTCTGGTGGGAGTATCCTGTCATTTCTGACTATTCCTATCACTTTTACTTTTGCTACTCTCCACCTGCTGGATCTTGTGGGGAACCTTGAGTCTACGGTTATGCCTCTGGATATGTGGTACTTTACAAATTCTGGGTCTGTGTAGTATTCGTTGTAGCTTTGTATGCTGGAGACGCGTCCCACGAGTACGCTGAGTCCCAGGGGCACCTCAACGTATTCTCCTACTTTTACTTCGGTTTCTTCAGCTATTTGAAAGTCGAAGTTTAGGTGGTTGGGGGTGTTTCCCTCGCAGATTATTACTCCTAGGTCTTGCTTGGCTCCCTTCTGGACTGTGTTATTGTTTTGGGTTTTCTTTTGCATTGGTTTTTTTCCTCCCGGCGTTTTTTAGGCGTTTGAGGTCTCGTGTTCTTTGAAGCTCGTCCCACAGTCCCATTAGCCCCGTTTTAATGGAGCCTTTAACTGCTCTCATTAACTGTTCCAGATTAACCATGGCCACATTTTTAGCCGAGGAAACCACACTGGGCCCGCCTTCAAATCTGGATTTCAGGGGGATGGATGAGAGGCTGAAGGCTAGGTCTGCGATGCGTTTCTGGTCTTCGAGAGGGTTTTTGGAGACAAACTCGTATTTTGTGACGAAGGGCTTCTTCATGACGTAGAACTCGTAATTATCCTCTGTGGGGGGCTTATCCTTCTCGTGTCCCCTTTTTATGAGACAGGTGGAGTCGCCGTCCTCCAACACCATGGAGAGGAAGTTTAGGTCATTTGTGGAGCCTAAATCCTGGCTCAAAATTCCGCGAACCATTTTAAAGAAAAAGTTGTCCATAGATATGGGAACCACGCCCACCGGGACCACGCCACACTTCTTTGCGGATTCGAGGAACTTGTAGTATAATTCGTGGCAGCGGTCTCTTAGACGCACCAGCTCCCGGGAGTAAACCATGAAGCCATGGGGAGAAAGGGAACCCAACTTGAAATAGACCTGAAACTTATCTCCATGTTCTTCGAGTATTTCAATTCCCAAGCGGTAATGTTGAATTTCTCTCAGGTAGCGGGCGGCGATGCTTCTTCCCGCTTCTAGGAGCTCGGGAAAATCTGTGGACATTTCAAAGAATGGTTCGCCCTCCTCAAACGGTTCAATTCCCCTATATGAGTGGAGATCTGGAATATAGCGAGAAAGGGATTTACCTTGATCCAGAATGTTTTTATCAAAGAAGCCTAGGTATGCTCCACTGCTTAGGGCGACTACTGAGAGTAGGGAAAAATCGAAAAGTGCCCAGTGCTCCAGCTTGTGGGCGGAGGCGCTGCCACAAACGTAAACATTGTCTAGGAATAGGTCGCGTGCAAACTTGGGCAAAACCATTGTTTCACCAAGTAGGTGGTCTAGATATTCTGTTTCCTCCACCCTAGTTTTACACAGTTTCTCTCTCACTTCGGTGCCTAATATTTTTGGGAAATCCAGTTTTTCTAGGAGCCGGCGAACTTTGTCTGAGACGGTGATCAGCTCTGCTTGGGCGGCGACATTTTGGCCTACAAAGTCTTCTACCAGTATGCTGGATTTGGGTTCAAAGAGCAATTCGCTGGTTACATCGTCTATTCTTTCGACGTTGACTCGGTATCTTCCTGCTCCCTCGTAGGTTAGAATGTCTAGGTTTGAGAGGTCGTCAAGGTAGTCTTTGACTGCCCGTTCAGTTAGGTCCACTTTCTCTGCTAGGGAGGATACGTCTACCACTCCCCGCTGGGTGTATACTTCGAGGCAGGCGTTTAGGATGAGTGTTAATCTTGCACGGTAGGTGGACCCTGTCCGCCCCAACAGATTCACGCTCCATAATATATCGGAATTGGAAATATATTTCTAATCTGAATAAGTATATCCACAAGGGGGAATATAAACACACCGACAAAAGGAAGCAAAAAACCAAAAAAGCCATTCATGTTATAATAAAAAAAGTTGAATAGAAAAATGGAAAAATAAAATTTGGCGCATCCCCCCCACAGGAAATGAGGGAAAACTTGGGAATAAAGCAAAGACCCCCAAGAGCTCAGAAAGGCTACATTTTTAAAAAAGCATCCTCGAAATTGGCCTTTAAGTCGTTTCGGAAGTTCCATTTGGTTAGAGGGTGACTATTTTTGGTTGGCGGGTTATGCGTAATAATTTTGAGTTTTTTGCCATTTGTTTCCCCTTAAGGAAAAAGGGTTTGATGAAGTCTTCTTTTCCCAAAAAAAAGGGCGTTTTTGCCCTCCCTTTTTCGTGGAGACCAATATACATATAACCTAATGATAAAAAATTTTTACGATTTGCCATGAAAAACATTTTTCATGCTTTATCTGAAACGCTTCTAGCGTATGTGGGTTTGCCGTGAAAAATTTCTTTCATGCTTTATTCTGAAACGCGAAGCGTATGACTGTTTCTTATAGTATTTCTAATAATTTTCCTCGGAAAAATAGTTACGCAATCTACCATTTTTAAGGCTCATTTTACCAAAAAAGAGCCGAAAAATACCCCTTTGACTAACTTCAAAAGGACAAAAATTTCTTGAAATACTATAGACTTTCCGATTAATTTTTACCTTTTGCTTTCTGGAAGTTTGGCTTTTTTCCTACTTTTTGATGAATGGAGCCTTAAGGGAACCCAAAATTAAGGAGAGATTTAGGAAAAAATTATTGGAAAATCTATACTCAGGTCTACATGTGTCTGCCTCTGACCCGCGTAGACTACAACCCTGAGACCATTTGGAGGCACTCTTTTTGTCAACGTTATTTTAAGTTGGTGCTTACAATTTCCTTAGCGGTTAGGGATGTTCTAATTTGGCTCATGCAGTGTTCCAATTTTTTGGTTGATGAATTCTGTACTTGGTAAAGTTTTATTACTTGTTTAAAATCCAAAATCCCGTAATTGATAAGTATGAAGGGAGCGTTGCTTAAGCTGTTCACACTTACACCCGAAGGAAAAATAATACAAGCCTTATTGAGTGGAGAAAAGTCCTTCTCAGAACTATTGAGGGAAACGGGTCTCAGTGAGAGATGGCTCTCTGTAAAGTTAAAGCAGCTTCTCAGATTGGGCCTGGTAAAGATTACTGGCAATGGTTATCATGTTGATAGTGATAAGTTGCAAAGTATTCTGAGAGCCAATCTAAAGGAGATTGCTTGGGCAGCGGCTTACGAAATTGTTGAAAAACACCGTGAAGTCCTAGGGGTTCTACTCTATGGAAGTGTAGCCAAAGGGAAGACCCGAGAGGAAAGCGACATAGACCTCTTAGTAATTTCTGAAGAGCCTTTAAATCTGACGGACGAAGAATACCAAACTTCTATGAAGTATGGGGTGGCCTTCGAGATAAATTCCATTACACTCAAAGAATTCATCGCCATGCTTAATATGGAGTCCTCCCTAATCTTTGGAATACTAGAAGGATACGATGTCCTCTTCGACAATGCGGGAATCTCCCAGCTGCTAAAAGTTTTCAAGAAGGAAATCTCCAAAAATTGGAGCTATAACCCAGATGATGAAATATGGGTGCAACTGGAGAAATAAAAGCCTACATCAGAAACGCAAAAGAACTAATAATAGACGCAGAGGTCAGCCTACGAAGCGAAAGACACCACCTCTCCTTCCTATGCAGCGCACTAAGCGCAGAAAACGCAACCTCCGCCCTAATAATCGCCCTCGGCAGAAGAACCAGCAAAAAACATAACAACTGGATGATCCTGGGAAACATTGCAAAAGAAGCAAAAGAGAAACTAAAGAAAACCCTCCAGGAAATCTCCATAAAACTCCACCAAGTCGAACCCCAAATACCGAAAATCCTGCACTACCCATTCCGCCTAGGAGAAACGTGGCTAATACCACAGGAATACTATACCCAAAAAATGGCCGAAGAAAGCCTCCAAAAAGCGAAGGACATACTAAACCTCACCCTAAAAATCCTAGAAGAACTGAAAATCAAAACATAAAAGGCATCAATATTTCCTCCCCTCCCCTCATTTTCCCCACATATCTCAGTGCGGCCCCCCTTCATGGCTCTGTTGAAAAAGTTCTGTTTTTTCAATTTCCTTACCATTTTGATGAATTTTTTACAATTTTACAATGTTAATTTAAAAAATTTCTAAAAAACAACCAATATTCTGAAAAAATTAAAATTGTTCAACACAGCCCTCATGAAACCGGTGCCATAGTAAACAGTTCCTTTAAGAGTAACATTTAAACACTAAAGGTATCTTAATTCTTTATGATAGCTTAACGCTGCGTTGCGATAACCTTCAGATGGAAAGTCTCTCTCCATCCCCCTAAACTCTTCCCCAGAGCTGATGGAGGGCTGGAGTGGGTTCACCCAGACCGGGAAGAAGGATTATGTGAACCTTGATGAACACGAAAGAAATTCGAGGCTGATAAAATCCCCATGAAAACATGGCCACATTTAGTCACGTTTTCTAGAACCCGCATAACCCTAGATGAGGAATGTTTTATATGCTCTCGAAATCTCTGGGAACCTTTTTAGGGTTGCGAAATTCGACTTCTTGGGGGTCAAAGTGTTCCGGGTCGAATTCTTCGCCAAGCCACTCTAGCGTTTCTTGGTACTTTTCGTGGTTGGGATTTTTTATGATTTCCAACAGTTCTTCGTATCCCCAAACTCCTCCACAGTCTTCTGGTGGACACGCCCTTTTTCCACCGATGCATCTAGGATAATCAACGCCCTCTTCTCTGGGAAGGATTTTTTCTAACTGCACCTTGTGAACCCAACAGTCGCCGAAATCGTACACATAATCCACAGACCTATTCTCTGTGAAATAGTCAGCTATTTTCACCTTCCATTCTGGCAAAACCTCTCTCCAATCGTCTTCGTGGGGGATTCCTATACTTACCACAGAGCGGGTTAAAGGATCGCGAATTTCAAACTCGTGAAGATGGTAATCTGACCAGCCCATGACATCCTGAATCGCTATATGAAGATCCCAAAAAGTGTAGTTCTCCGGAACCTGTATCCTCCGCCAAATGGGAGGCCTAACATTCTTCAAAGTGACCTTAAATTGGTACACTTTACTAAAATCCCTCTCCTTCACAAAAATCACACCCACCATTACCCTTCTTCTAAAATCTATTTGAATATTTTGGAACATATCCCACGGCGATGTTTAATCGTTTGATTCTGCCTCTGAAAGGAACCTTTATAGGGCTTCCTTTTTCAAATAGACAAAAATAAGGAGCATGAACAGACGATTAAACATCGCCCCGCGTTACACCACAACCTTTAAACCCACTCTCCAACTGAGCGGCCTCAGGAGGTGCCGCCACGTATTCCTCAAACATGGCTTTAAAGGAGCCTATGGTGGCCTCCACGGCCCACATTCTTTCCGAAGCCCACCCCTCCTGCGCTCAACGTCATTAAGTTAAGGCCTGGGGGGCGACGTAGTTTTGTTTGGTTTCGCCTCCAAAAAGTGTCTATAGAGTTTCTTTTTCTGTTGAGAGCTCAAAAAAGGATTGTAAATGGGGCTAATCTAAACCACCACATAAGTACAAAAAAGAATTAGCTTAACTTAATGCCATTGGGAGTTAAGCGGTGGGATGGATGTCGCCTTTTTTATCCTCTCCTTTTTTGGTGTCCTAACCATTTTCCCATATGGTTTACTACGGTGTAAAACGCTTCTTGGTCTCCCAAAATTGCTTTCAGTATGGTGCGGTCCGTGATTATCTCTCCTTTTAAAACCGCATGGTATACATCCATCTCTTCTTTGATCATTTCGTGGACTTTGTCGTCGCCTTCTGATACTTTGAGGAGCTTTTTGAAAACCTTTTTCGTGTTTTTTGGATTTTCGTCTATGATGAACTCGATGAGCCAGTACCAGAAATCTGTTTCCAGGTCCTTTGGTGTTTTAACTGTTTTGTCTATGTAAGATAGGAGGAATTCGGTGATCTTATCCTTGTTTATCGAAAACAGGAGTGTGAATGCAGGTGCCATCTGGCTTGGTTTCAGTTTCTGCTCTAAGAACATGTTTTCCACCAGTTCCCACACAGGTTCCCCGTACTTAGCCAGAGAGGATATGACCATGTCGATGGTCTCCTCGTAGAGTTCCTCGTCTAAAAGTTCTATAAGATAGGGAATCGCCTCCTCACCATCAATTTTTATAATAGTAGCAAGGGCAAACCCCCATACTGGTTCTTCTCTCAGCCGAATGTAGTCCATTAACGGCTTAATTGCGGCGGATCCAAATCTATTAGTTATGGCTAAAACTACGGGTAGCAATTCATTTGAAACATGAAGCGCTAGCTCTTCGCCGTAAGACTTGTAATCCAATCCTTTTGCGCGTGAGAACTGCTGGATAAGTTCTTCGAGTGACATCTGGTCAATTTCTTCTTGGGAAAGGCCCAGCTTAAATATGTCCTCAAATCGCGGTTTCGCTTTCTTCTGCGGAGTTGCAGGTGGTTTACGTTTCAGCTTCACCTTCTCAGGATGGGGTTTTGCAGAACGTTCAGATATACCTAAAGCGATTTTTCTCGCTTCCCTACTACTGCCCACCTTTATTCCATGGCTTTTCCTCAAATGTTTTTTAATGTTCCTAACCACGCGGCCACAGATATGACAGGTTACTACGCCCATTTTCTTCACTTTTCCCATTTTTCCAGTGCGCAAAAAAGCACCATAACGGCGGCTCCCAATCCAAATGATTAGTAAATAATAAGCCACACCGACAAGAATGAAGCATTACCACGCCTACCTATATAAGAAAGTTCATGGGCATAAAAAGTTTTTAGTGCATTTTTGGTATTGGGGCCTGTTTGGACACAAAGGTTCCCCTAGAAAAGGGTTAGGCTTCAATTGGAAAGAAGCTCTATTAGGGCTCCTTTCGGCAAAAGGAATAAGTTGGGAGACCCAAGACCACACGTAGGAAACAACTTGAAGCCCCAAGGTCCGAAGACGTTCTCCAGCGGCTTGCGCTAAAAACTTTTTACGCCCTTTTAAAAATGCTCTAAAGCTTTTCTTATGCCTTTTCCTTTCCGCTTTTTAGAATTATAATGTAATTATGGAAATATATTTCCGAAATGTTTATATTTCCCCAAAACAATAAATAAACCAACCCCCCTTGCGAGAGAAAAAAAAATCGGGAGAAAAAATAGGATGACCATAACCATCACCCAACAAATCATAACCCCCCACCCCGAAGAAACACCCCAAAAAGAAGACACCCAATTCATAGTAAGAGGATACAGCTGGCGACCCTTCCTAGGAATCACCCTCCCACACCTAGACCTATTAACACCCCAAGGACTGGGAAGCGCCCCACTCTTCGGAGAACACACCCTCACACTCACAAAAGAAAAATACTGCCTAGAATGCCAAAACCCCACAAACACACAGTACTGCCCCCAATGCCAAAAACTCCCAAAAATACAGAGACTAGAATGCATAACCAAAGGAGCAGGAACACCCTACAACCAACAATGCAACCCCAAAAACCCACCATGCAACTCACCCTGGGCCGCCCAACACTGCGGAGAAGAACACGTAATCTACATAGCAGGATTCGGAGAACTCTTCAAAGTAGGAGTAACCCGAACAGAAAGATGGAGTGAACCCGATGGATACAAGTACCGACTAATAGAGCAAGGAGCAGACTGCGCCACAGTACTCAGAGGAAACCTAAACCTGGCCACGGCTCAAGAAACAGAGCAGCTCATAGCCGATGCTCTAGACCTGGAAACCAGAGTAGTATTCGACTACAAAGTCGCAGAATTTTCAAACCCCAAAGGACCAAAAATTACGGAATTAAGAAAACTAAGCCAAGAAGCAGCAAGAAGATTCGGTTTACACATAGTATGCACACTAGACCTAAGCCAAGTTTATGGTGTACGCCCCGAACTCATGGTAGATATGAGCATATGGCAGATTGAAGACCTGCTTGGAAAAGTAGTTTATGTGAGGGGAAATATACTATACCTTCAATCCTGCAGCTTACTTGTAGCCTATGACCTTAGCTCTGCGAGGGGGAAAGGAGTAATCTGCGAGGAGGACTAAATTGCTAATCGAAGTAAACAGTCACGGCTCCTTCATAGGAAAAAAGGGACAATGCATAAAAATAACCTGCGCAGGCGAAAAACTCGCAGAGGTTCCAGTAGTCAAACTCACAGAAATCATAGTCTCCGCCTCCACAACCATATCCTCCGACGCAGTAAAACTACTAGCAGAAAACGGAGTACCCATACTATTCATGGGCGCAGGAAAACCAGTAGCCCTACTCCACGGATTCTTCATGCACGGAACAGTCCTCACACGCAGAGAACAAATAACCGCCTACACAGACCAAAGAGGAACACACCTAGCCAAAGCCTTCGTAGACGCAGGAATGACCAACAAACACCGCCTACTCAACTACTTCGCAAACAGCAGACGACGCACCGACCCCACAACAGCGAAAAATCTGGAAACAGCCACCCAAGAAATAAAAAATGTACAGGAAAAATTGAGCCAAATAAACGGACTAATCACCGAAAACCGCTACGAACTAATGGGACTAGAAGCAGAAGCCACCCGCATATACTACCAAGCCCTAAGACTAATCCTACCCGAAGAAATAAGATTCCAAAGAAGAGAAAAAAGACCACCCCGAGATCCATTCAACGCCGCCCTCAGCCTAGGATACACCATACTAAACAGCAGAGTACTGGCAGCAGTAACCGCCTGCGGACTAGAACCCTTCGCAGGATTCCTACACGCAGACCGCTCCGGAAAACCCTCACTAGTCCTAGACCTATCAGAAGAATTCAGGCAGCCACTAGTAGACAGAACCGCCATAAGCATGTTCACCCAAGGAACACTAACCCAAAAAGACTTCCAACACACAGGCAGCGGACTCCTATTCACAGAAGAAGCCAAGAAAAAATACATCCAAGCCATACTAAAAAGACTGGAAGGCGAAGCAAAACCAGAAGAGAATAAAACATCCCTGGAAAACATGATCTTCCACCAGGCAAGAGAAATCGCCCGCTACCTCCTCGGAAAATCCCCATCCTACACCCCCTACACCTTCGAATGGTGGGGAACAACAGCAGCGGGGGAAAACCAAAATGAATAACATCGTAACCTACGATGTACCAGACGACAGACTGCGGGCAAAAATAGCCGCCCGACTCTTCGGCTACGGCCTCAAAAGACTACAAAAAAGCGTCTTCATAGGCGAAATGAGCAGAAACAAAGCAGAAATGCTAGCCCTAGAACTGGAAGACCTCGTGGGAGGAGAACCAGCAGACATACGCATATTCCCAGTATGCGAAAAATGTTTCGAAGCTCACATTGTGGTGTGTGAACTCCACGATGTGGCTGAGGAGGAGGTAGTAATAACTTGACCGTTTGGGAGTGCGTAAGACCCAGAATCATTTTTACCGCCGAAGACATAAGGCAGTACGGATACTGCAAAAGGAAACCCTACTTCCGCCACGTGTTAAAAGCCAGATTCCAACCCTCAGTCAAAATGGTGAGAGGCGAAAAAATACACCAAAAAACATGCAGAGCCAAAAGCCTAGAAATAGAGGAAGGTAGAGGTGTCTCACGCTACTACAACATGTACCTATGCTCTGAAGCCCTAGGACTCGCAGCCATAATAGACTACTTCGAATACGATGGAGAAAAAATAACACTAGTGGACGTAAAGTCTGGGGCGGGAGCCTCAAAAAAAATGTTTGAAGGATACTACCTCCAAATGGCCGCCTACGCCCTACTCGTAGAAGTGTGCCTAGATATACCCGTAAAAAGCGTACTAATACGGTACGAAGACGACAAAAAGGAGAGGCTCTTGGAAATAGATTTCAAAGCCAAAGTTGCAGTGCTCCAAATCCTAAAAAGGCTAAGAGAAATGGCGGAAAACGAAACAATACCACCACCAACCAAAAACCCCAAAAAATGCACCGACTGCGAAGCGTGGAAAATATGCAGAAGGGTTTAGAGTTTGTGGACATTTGAAGAAAAGTTTATAGAAGAAAATGGAGGAATATTAATTTAGTTAGAATAATTTCTAGGCACATATTGGTTTTATTCCCTCGTTTGAGAATAAAAATTGTGTATCAAGATTGGGGGAAGTGAGATATGTTGTTGAGAGTTGTAAAAACGGGAATGGAGTTGTTTGATGCTTGCAGGGCATATGGATTGGGTTTGATTCTTTCGACTGTTTCAACTATTGAGGATGTTTATGAACGAGTTGTTTTGCAGGATTATGGTTCTTACTATCAGATTGAAGGGCCATCCATTGCTGGCAAAAATTTAACTAGTGATATCCGCTGGTTAAATTTGTTTAGTCCGAGTGATAGCTGGGCTAGAATTTTTCTCACTTTAATTAAATCTCCCACTCTCAATGTGAAAAGTGTGGAACAAAAAAAGGAGTTAGAAGAGAGGACGAAGAACCAAATTAGCATCTATTCGTCCGTTCTGGAGTCTAATCTACAAAATATACTCTCGCAGTATTCAGGTTTTTATTTTCCTGAGATAACAACTGGCAGTAAGAAGGATTTTGGAACGCTACTTCAATCTTTGGAGGGTTCGGCCTCGAAGGGTTTTAGGCGGGCGGTTAGGGATGGATATGAGGAGGGAAAACAGATTTATGCGCCTATGGGTGATTTGGCCTTAGCTTATCTTGGGGGTGCTAAATTTATTCATTGGATTTGGGGGGATAGCATGATAGGGGTTTTACCTTTGCCTCAGCGTGTTGAGGTAATGAATCATTTAGAAATTGAAAAATTTTTAGAAAGCAAATTTGTGAATAGGGTTAGTGTCACCTCTTCTATTGCCCATTATGCTGTCATCTTTGCAGAGAGGATAAGGGAAAAGAAGGCGAGTCAGGAGAGTTACACTGACAGGTATTCTTCGCTAGCGTTTAATGCTATGGTTAAAACTGGTAATCAGTGGAAACCTGTGTCCGGGGGAATATTTCCTCTCGAGTTGCTGTTTTCGCTTGTTGAGCGGAATCTTCATGTTTCGGGAGAAATTTTTGATATTTGGGACAGCTTGTTTAATTTGGGAAACATGAAGGGGTATGAGGATTTAGCGCAGAGTTTAGGGGAATTTATTTCTGATCCCCGTTTGGACTTTTTTGAGCATCACGTTAGTGTACTGCTTAGGTATTTGGTTAGAGAAAATGTGAAGGTTAGAACTTATCCTGAAGAATGTTTAAGGGAGGTTATGAGTTTTGTCGGTTAGCTTAACAGAAGTTTTTGAGAACGATGCCATAAAGGCTTTTGGATTTGCTTTAAGGCTCGCTGTACGGATGAACGACGACTATGCTTCAATGGTGGAGTTAGAATATGTTGAGGAGCCTAAAGAGTTTGCTGAGACAATTAAGAAGTTTCTCCGCAGGTTCGAGTCTCAATCAAGGAGGTACGAACGAGAGAAGGGACACGTTGGTTTTAGGCCTTCTGAGAACGATTTAACACAGTTAATGAACCTTGTGGATAAGTATGGCGTAAGGCTCGTCCGTGCAGCATTAATATCTCATGCGTTGGTTAGATCTCCAAAAGAAAAAAGTGAAGGTGAAGAAGAATGAGCAAAGTTTATGAAATTTCAATTTTGGGAAGAGCCGTCTGGGACCTACACTCTCTGAATAATGAGGGAACGGTGGGAAATGTAACGGAGCCAAGAACAGTGGTCCTAGCTGATGGAACAAAAACCGATGGAATTTCTGGAGAAATGCTAAAACATATTCACGTGGCAAAGATGTGGGAGCTAGAAAAGAACAAGAAAAATCTCTGCGAAGCGTGCCAAGTATTGGAGCCCACAAGAATTGACCGAGTTTTCCAAAAAATGAAAAAGGACGAAAGAAAAGAATACACCTTCGAAAAGGCAGCTTCCAAGGCAATATCGGAATGTGCAATATGCGACCTACACGGCTTTCTTGTGCAGACACCCACAGGAGCAAGACCCTCCACAATAGAGTTCGGCTGGGCTCTTGGCATACCAAAAATTTACAGGGATATTCATGTACATGCAAGACACGCTCTAGGAGAAAAGGCTAGGGAGAAGGGCGCAGGAAAAGAGGCGGTTGAAACTACACAAATGTTATATCATAGGCCCACAAGGTCTGGAATGTATGCGATTGTATCCCTGTTTCAGCCCTGGAGAATCGGCCTAAACAATGTAAACTTCGAATACAATATAGAACCAAAAGAAAGAAAAAGAAGGTACGAGCTTGCCCTAAAGGCGTACCAAGCAATGTTCCTACGAATGGATGGAGCAATGACCACCACGAGACTACCCCACTTGGAGGACTTTGAGGGAGTAATAGTAGTTTCGAACAACAACTTTCCCGCACCTGTAGTAAGTCCACTGAATAATGGATACAAAGAAAAACTAAAGGGAATTCAAAGTCAGATAGACACCTTTGAGATTTTGGAATTCAACAGCATTTCTGATTTTGTAAACAGGATTAACGAAATTTCGGGCAGAGACATCTACTCTATCGGTGATTCCAAGTGACATGGCTCAAAGCAGAGTACGAATTTGCAAGTCTATTCACATATAGGATTCCAAATCTATCCCCCTCCTTTGCATTCTCCTCGCTAATACCCGGACCATCAACAGTGAAATTGGCAATGATTTCCACGGCTATAGAAAGAAACGGAAATGTAAATATTGGAAGAGAAATATTTAATGCTGTCAAAAATAGTAGAATACTTTTTGAAGTTCCAGAAAAAATATCACTTTCTAAGACTTTGATAAAAAGGCTCAAACAAGAAGTAATAGCGAAGAAGATGCCCCCGAAGGAAAAGATCTCGGGGGTGTGTTCAGTTTGCGGGGAGCAAAAAGATGTATGGACTCTTGATACAGTTTTGATATGTAAAGACTGCGCTTCAAACAAGTTGACTTCAACCTTTGGAACAAGAGAATATGTACACTATTCTGGACCATTAAAAATATTCATTGAAATCTCAGAGAAAAAAGAGGAAGCAAAGAGGATTTTAAAACAAATAAAGTACTTTGGAACATCAGACTCCCTAGTGCTCTGCAGAGACGTTTCAGAAGGCCCCCCAAAAGAAAAAATTTGCGCCAAACCCCTAGGAAAAATAGAGGAACTAGAGAGCCAAAGACTTCCCATAATCCCCCTTCTGGACTTTAAACCAGACATACAATTCGAGGACATTAATCCCTACGAAAAAACTGGGAAGGCCCCCTTTGTGACAGTACCCTACGTTTTTCCAGTAAAACATGAAAAGGAAGGAAGCAACTGGATAATTTACTCCAGAATATAATTTTTTTTAATAGTATCTAAACCATTTTTCGAATTGAAACAAAGTTTCCTCACTTCCAGCAGTAGCTACCCTATCTGACAATCTCAAAATTCGAGAAAACAAACAGTATGTCCTGTACGTCTTAAAATCTGCCAAGCATGGAAATTTGCTTATGATTGTTGAACCTTCCTGTTTAGCAATTATCTTGCCAACAATCTTGCCAACATCAAAATCACAATTAATAAGGCCGAGTACCGCTTCCACTTCCTCCCTGTAGTTTTCTTTTAGCACATATTGTGGTACTTCTCTTGCGGCAACACTATGATGGTGAGCCACCACAAATTTGAATATATTACCTAGAGGAAATGGCAGTTCATCCCAGAGTTTGCTGAGGGCATACGCCGAAACAGTTGCGTGAGGGGGAAGCCCTATAGTTGGGGGCTGCCTGGAATGCGAAAGGTTTTCATCCTTTGCTCCTATTCTTTTCTGCCATTCCCTATTCAGCTTTCCCAAGTCATGTAAAACTAAAAGTTGCTCAATGTAAAAAACCATTTCTTCCAGCGATTTCTTCCAAGATTCCGATAACTTTTTGATGGAATAAGAGTAAACTTTAAGAAACTTTTCTCTAAAAATTTCCAATGTTTTTTGGGCGTGGTCAAACCAAGACTCTTCCCTTAAATAATATTCTGGTTTCTCCCTTTCCCCAGCTTCAACAAATTTAAGAGCGCTGCCCTTTTCACCCAAAATTAATCCCGTATCACTGGTGTATGAAGCATAGTCTGGATGGATGACATAAAACCCGTAGGGATAAATTTTGCAGGCTTGAGTAACTAGTTCGCTTTTCACTTGAGGTTCATCACCATACAAAGAGTCTATTCTCCAAACTTTCGGCTCTCTCTCCAAGAAAAAGTTCTTTAAAATACCAGTATGAACTTTAATTCTTTTAAGATAAAACACATTATAACCCAGACTATTGGGGTCACCATGTATGCTTACTTCGCAGGATGAAGGTTCTCTAACCGTTTCCTCGATTTTTTCTCTGCTACCCTCAAACGCCCCTTCGGCAAGCTGATTTAAAATTCTCGCCGCATTCCTAAGATCAAGATACCTCCTGAACTGTTCACTCAAAACATCATTCACCAATTTCCTTTCAAGTTCCCAAGTTAATTTTTCACCATTAATCTTTTTCAATTTCTCACGGGTTCTATTGACCAAATCCCTCTCTTTTTCATAAGGATACAGGTTCGCCACATCAAAAACATAGAAATCGCCTCTTCCTCCCCTTCTTGCGCACCTTCCCGCCCTCTGTATTAAAGAATCAATGGGAGCCAACTCAGACAGCATAACCTCACAAGAAATATCCAGCCCCACCTCAATAACTTGAGTAGAAATCAAAATGCCTCCCCTATCCCTCATTCCCTTTGGGTCAAAGATTTCCTTTAATTTTTCCTCCTTATTTCTCCTATCCTCATCCAGAAAACGAGAATGCAACAGAATTACTTCACAATCCACTTTGCCCTTGACCTTCTCATATAATTCTTGCGCTCTCTCCACAGTATTGCAGACCGCTATGACCCTCCCCTCAGACGACTCACACTTCTCCAGCAAAGCCTCTGGAGTAATATTCCCATCAGAATAATGAAGTATCACCTCCCTATCTCTCCTTGCAGGTATGTCCTCCTCCTTAGACTCAACTACTTGTACATTAAACCTATGCTCCAACTCTCTAACAAAAACATCAGGCAAAGTGGCCGACAAAAACGCCACGGGAAAACCCAATTTACAAGAATGTTCAGCCAAGATCAACGCAGCCTGCAACCCCAACAAAGGCTCAAAAGTATGAACCTCATCAAACACCAAAAACGCAGAAGAAACAGCACCCGCAGGAATATTACCATAGCGAACAGGCAAACTCAGAGGAGTACAAGCATAAGCCCCCACAGCCTGATCAATAGTAGTTACAATAACATCAGCATAAAACAGGGGAGCCTCTAAATGCTTACCATGATGACCCACAACCCTCAGATTAGGGCAAAAATTTCTGAACTTATCTTTGTTAAACCTTTCAGCGATATCCTCTACTAGTGTCCTCATGGGAAGAGAGTAAATCATGTGAAGGGGTAGCGCATCTCTGTGAAGTAGAAAGGGGATGAAAACAGCTTCACTCTTACCCGAACCAGTAGGAGCCCTCAAAACAAAAGAACAGCCATCTGACAGTAGCTTCTCACACTCCCTCTGATGGCTATAAGGTTTTAAATCGAATTTCTCGAAACTCATTTCCACAACCATGCAACAGTTCTACTAAAAAAGGTTAAATGTCATAATTGCTGATTTCTAATTTTATTAATGTTTCCAAGACGTAAAAAGTATTTCGAAGCCACTGGAGAACGTCTTCGGACTGAGGCTTCAAGTCGTCTTCTGCGTGTAGTTTTTGGATCTCCCCATTTATTCCCCATTTTGCAAAAAGGAGCCCTAATAGGGCTTCTTTCCAATTGAAGTCTAACCCCCCCTTTTTCTGGGGGCATTTGTCTCCAAGCATGCCCTAATACCAAAAATGCACTAAAAACTTTTTACGCCCTTTTTGGGGAAAATTTTTACATACCCCACAAAATCAAAAATACATACTTGCTACTTTGCGCCAATTCTTGCATAAGCTTATCCCAGAACCAGACCGTTCTTTTCGTACTGCAATCCGCCAGAAATATTGGATATATTTAGGGGTTTCAGCGGCGGTGGTTCCTCGTTTCTAGGTTTGGGTGCGGGTTTAAATATCAAAAATCTTGGGACTCACACCTCCCTCTTTCTACATGTAAATTCATATGGCAGCCACAAAACCAAACAAGACAAGGCTCACAGCCAAGAAATGGCTTAACTAAAAATCCAAAAATATTTATAACAAAAAATTTTTGGAAATAACCTATTTGTTTAACTAATAGAAGCTGAACACCACAATGTTTCCAGAGGAAACCAAGGAGAGCCCAAAAAAGTGAAAAACAATCAAAACACCCCAAAAACAAAACAAAAAAGAAATAAACCCCAAAAAACAACAAAAAACAAAAAAATAGAAAAAATAAAAGAAAAAAGAAATAAAAAAAATTTAATAATTTAAAACAGAATTCCCAGAGTCTAAATAATACAAAAAAACCAAAATATATCCTCAAAAATACAAAGGAGGAAAAAGAATCCCTCCCCACCACTCGAACACATTTATAAAGAACAAGAAATCCTCCCACTGTTCGAGTAAACAACCCAAAAAGAAGACTTTATAAGCCCCCAAAACAAAAAATAAACCAAACAATATAACCCTTGCAAAAGCAGTTCTCCAATCACGGAGATTGAAAGTGGACCAGTAGGTAGTCCAGGAAGTCGGGGTCTTCGCTTGCAAAAGCAGTTCTCCAATCACGGAGATTGAAAGTTAACACATACAGAGCCTTGGACATGAGTACAGTAATCTTGCAAAAGCAGTTCTCCAATCACGGAGATTGAAAGATCTCCTTGCCCGAGAAGTTTGGGGCGGGAAACATGGGCTTGCAAAAGCAGTTCTCCAATCACGGAGATTGAAAGTGAGGTAAAACCCTATGGTGCAAAAAACCACTTTTACCTTGCAAAAGCAGTTCTCCAATCACGGAGATTGAAAGTCACTTTTATCATCATGTACTGTTAGAAAGGCCCATCACCTTGCAAAAGCAGTTCTCCAATCACGGAGATTGAAAGCGCAAAACTGCCTTTGTACCGCGACTTGATCCCAGCTTGCAAAAGCAGTTCTCCAATCACGGAGATTGAAAGAACTTGCGGACGACCAACAGCTGCATCTCGCAGGGAAAACTTGCAAAAGCAGTTCTCCAATCACGGAGATTGAAAGACAAGCAGGTATTTTTCACCGTCGTGGAGCACGAGCAGCTTGCAAAAGCAGTTCTCCAATCACGGAGATTGAAAGTCGCCTGGGCCAATATGTAAGCGTTCTGCGCTTCAAATCTTGCAAAAGCAGTTCTCCAATCACGGAGATTGAAAGTTGGATAGGAGTAAGTGCCTGGTTAAGAAAGTTGATAGCTTGCAAAAGCAGTTCTCCAATCACGGAGATTGAAAGGGTTGGGTAAACTGTAGATGGGTGG
Source organism: Candidatus Jordarchaeia archaeon (assembly GCA_018383815.1). Lineage (GTDB taxonomy): Archaea > Asgardarchaeota > Jordiarchaeia > Jordiarchaeales > Jordiarchaeaceae > Jordiarchaeum. The sequence goes on from JAHAWU010000025.1 coordinate 19,575, forward strand.
TGTGACTATGAAGCTTGCAAAAGCAGTTCTCCAATCACGGAGATTGAAAGTTAGGATATAATTATCTGAGGCGTAGCGGCGGCGCTTTCTCTTGCAAAAGCAGTTCTCCAATCACGGAGATTGAAAGTTTAAAATCACCTCCGAAAAAAATAAGATAGGGCTAACTTGCAAAAGCAGTTCTCCAATCACGGAGATTGAAAGTTAAGGAAGGGGCGTGTCATCCGCAGGGGCTGAAGCACTTGCAAAAGCAGTTCTCCAATCACGGAGATTGAAAGTTTGGGAGGGAGTTCACTTAGTACATCCTTTTTAAGTCCTTGCAAAAGCAGTTCTCCAATCACGGAGATTGAAAGTTTGGGAGGGAGTTCACTTAGTACATCCTTTTTAAGTCCTTGCAAAAGCAGTTCTCCAATCACGGAGATTGAAAGCAAGCGTGTACTCGCGGGGAATAGTTATTTCCAAGTCTTGCAAAAGCAGTTCTCCAATCACGGAGATTGAAAGTAGAAGTGGCTCTGAAAACTCCCTTTCATCATTACTTGTCTTGCAAAAGCAGTTCTCCAATCACGGAGATTGAAAGTCTGTTTCATAGAAAGCCTCTCTACCCCAGGGACCTCCCTTGCAAAAGCAGTTCTCCAATCACGGAGATTGAAAGTGAGCACTTAGCTTGTATTGTTGCATTCCCAAAAATGCTTGCAAAAGCAGTTCTCCAATCACGGAGATTGAAAGTGCTAACACACCAAAAGGTGAAGGAAAATGGACCACTTGCAAAAGCAGTTCTCCAATCACGGAGATTGAAAGCCTCGTCCCTCTTGTCCTTTACCTCCTTCTTGACCAGTCCTTGCAAAAGCAGTTCTCCAATCACGGAGATTGAAAGACTGGATTATTTCGCGTCAAGGACCTGCACACTGTGATCTTGCAAAAGCAGTTCTCCAATCACGGAGATTGAAAGTGACGTCTCCCCCAAACAGAAGCCGAAATCATCTCAGGCTTGCAAAAGCAGTTCTCCAATCACGGAGATTGAAAGCAGCGAGTTGCAGTTTGTGATTGGTCACGAGGTGCTTCCTTGCAAAAGCAGTTCTCCAATCACGGAGATTGAAAGGGATTAAGTACAACTATTTCACATGGATTTGGTGTTGACTTGCAAAAGCAGTTCTCCAATCACGGAGATTGAAAGGGATTAAGTACAACTATTTCACATGGATTTGGTGTTGACTTGCAAAAGCAGTTCTCCAATCACGGAGATTGAAAGTATCGTCAATTGTTTCTCCTGGATATCCTTCCATAAACTTGCAAAAGCAGTTCTCCAATCACGGAGATTGAAAGCACTGTCTAGCTCACAAATTTCCTCGAAACATAGCCTTGCAAAAGCAGTTCTCCAATCACGGAGATTGAAAGTTAAGAATCTCAATGGCATTTTCGAGCGAAGAAGAAAAGGACTTGCAAAAGCAGTTCTCCAATCACGGAGATTGAAAGATAAATTGCAGAACGTCTCTCAGACTTAGGCATTTTCTCTTGCAAAAGCAGTTCTCCAATCACGGAGATTGAAAGTTCGGTGGCTGCATTTGTCACTGCGGGGTTTTCCCCTCTTGCAAAAGCAGTTCTCCAATCACGGAGATTGAAAGAGGAAGTCGGGGTCCTCGCCCAGGACCCACAGCAGGGCTTGCAAAAGCAGTTCTCCAATCACGGAGATTGAAAGTTTTATTTCTGTGGGTTGCATCCTTATCACCACGTATATTACTTGCAAAAGCAGTTCTCCAATCACGGAGATTGAAAGAACATTATTGGGGCCATTGGTGGCTGCTATTCATTAAACCTTGCAAAAGCAGTTCTCCAATCACGGAGATTGAAAGTCAGGGGAGACAATAAGATATGCATTGTAACAGTAGTGCCTTGCAAAAGCAGTTCTCCAATCACGGAGATTGAAAGTATATGGCGCCGAAAATGAATCGAGGAGACTCTTACTTGCAGAAGTAGTTCTCCAATCACGGAGATTGAAAGAAAACAAAATAGTTTATTAGGATAAGTCTCTCCGGCTTGCAGAAGTAGTTCTCCAATCACGGAGATTGAAAGAAAACAAAATAGTTTATTAGGATAAGTCTCTCCGGCTTGCAGAAGTAGTTCTCCAATCACGGAGATTGAAAGAAAACAAAATAGTTTATTAGGATAAGTCTCTCCGGCTTGCAGAAGTAGTTCTCCAATCACGGAGATTGAAGGTCCGGGAGCTTGCTGTCATAAACGGTTAAGGCACCGTAACTTGCAAGAAGTGTGGTTTTGTTTGGTTTTTTGTTGTTTGGGGATAAAAACTGCTTCTATTTCCGTATTTGAAAATGAAATATGTGTTTAAAACTGGTTTTGGCTGGTGAGCAGCCACCAGAACCGCAATGCCGCAGCCCTGGCGATAGATTCGCAAAATCTTTTTTCTTTTGTTGGTCTAATAATTTTAGATTTTTTCCACATTTTTCCTCAAATTTCAATGTTTCAACCCTCAATGCCGAAAAAGTGTTTGGGAAAATTTAAGGAAACACAGAAAAAGGGGCTCAAAAAACACTGGATTCTGCGAATCTATCGCCGGGTGGGGTTAAACTCACACCCAAATCAGTTGGGGAGTCTACTATCTGAAAAAGGGGGCGGAGCGAGGAATGAACGCCACCACCCCGTCGAAATAGCTGAAACCCATACCAATACCAAAATCTTCCGAACATTATTGGTGGAGGCTGACCCCTTTTTCCCCTCCACGAAGCGGTGCTCCCACTGTGGAGCCGTTAAAGGTGAGATATTGCTTTCCTAGACGTTTAGGTGTGAGGGCTGCGGTTTTGAAGCTGACCGCGACTTTGCTGCTTTGAATCTGGCTTCTGTTGCCGCCAGTTGGGCGGAGACGTAAAACGCAAGGGTGGAGAGGTTCATGTCCTTTTTTTAGGGGCAGGTGCTTCTCTATGGAGTGGGAACTGAACATCATCTGGTAAGTGTCCTAGATGGGTAAGTTTTGGACAATGGTTTAGAACTCTCTATATTGGTGTCTGTTGGTCTTTCTTCTGTGCTTAGTGTTTGGATGTCTTCAGGTTTCACTAGACTTTTGAATCCCGCTTTTCTTGCAAGTTTCACTGTTTCCGGGGGTTCGAATCCCGTATATTCTTCAATGTTATTGAGGGCGTCTCTAGTGTCCTGGATTGGGGTGGCTTCTCCGTTGTGTAATATGATTGCTTTTTCAGCGGTTTTGGCGGCGAATCTCAGGTCGTGGGTTATTAGGATTATTGTTATTCCTCTTTTTTTGAGTTTTCTAACTATTTCTGTTAGTATGTTGAGGTGGTATCCGTCTTGTCCCGCTGTGGGCTCGTCTAGGATTAGAATGTCGGGCTCCTTTGCCATTAGGGATGCTATTATCACTCTCTGTTTTTCTCCTTGGCTTAAGGAGTGGGGATGCCTATGGGCAAGGTCTTTAAGGTTCATTAATTCCAGGATTTCGTTTACTCTTCGGTTTATCTGGTTGGGGCTCTTTTTTTCCTTTCTACTTCTGATCTGAAATGCCACCTCGTTGAAAACTGAGTTGTTGAAAAGCTGGACTTCAAAGTTCTGAAAAGCCATACCACAACTTATTTTGTGGGCTTTCTTCACTCGGCCCTTCTTTGGTTTTATTAGTCCAACTATCAGTTTGGCGAGTGTAGTTTTACCCGATCCGTTACTCCCCACTATGGCGACTGTTTCTCCTCTATGCAGTTTTAAATCATTAACTTTGAGGTTGAATCCACCTCCATACTGGTATGAAACATTTTCAAATTGGACCAAGATTTCCCCTTCCTCTTTTATTCTGGGGATTGGGTCAACTTCCTTCAGCTCAGCCATTTTTTTGAGGGCGTGATTTCTAAGTTCGTTTAGGCTTCCTTTCACAGGGCTTATTTTGATAGCCTTACATACTTCCACAATTTCTGGAAGTTGAACACTCAACTCTTCCAATACCTTTGATTTCTCAGTAATGATTTCACATGACCCGCTTTCCACAATTTTTCCCTGAGCCATTACTATGATTCTGTCCGCCACCTCAGCGAACTTTTCAACCCTATGCTCTATGAGTATTATGGTAGTATTATACTCTCTCCTAATTTTTTCCAATGTATCAACGAGCGTTTTGGACGCTAGGGGGTCCAGATTCGCCGTGGGTTCATCCAATACTAAAATTTTGGGAAGCATAGAGAGAACGGAAGCTACCGCAACCCTCTGCTTCTCCCCTTCCGAGAGTCTGAAAGTAGCCCTACGCCTAAGGCTCTCCATTTCCAAGCTGGAAAGAACCCAGTCAACACGCCTTCCAATTTCCTCTCGTTCCACCCCTAAATTTTCAGAGCCAAAGGCAACCTCTTCCTCCACAGTTAAGGTGCAGAGTTGAGTGTCCGGGTTCTGGAAAACCATACCCACATGCTTAGCCAACTCATACACTGGAGTGTCCACCACACTAACTCCATTAACTAACACTTTTCCTTTGAGATCCCCCCCATAGACATGAGGGATAAGCCCATTAAGGCATCTTGCAAGTGTGGTTTTACCGCAGCCACTCCTTCCAACCAGCAAAATGAACTCTCCCCTCTCCACATTGAGATTAACGCCATGAATTGCTTCCCTCTGCGAATTGGGATAACGGTAACTCAGATTCTTCACTACAATACTCAAAACATATACCCCCAAAACAACTGCACATCCAAGAACCTAAAATACGAGGAATCTAGCAGAAATAAGGCTACAAGAGATGCCAGAAACATGATGGTAAATGCAATGTCGACCCCACTTATCTTGTAATCATGGAGACTTGTTCTCCTCACCGGTGCTCCCGCTCCTCGCGCCTCCATAGCTGAAGCTAGATCCTCTGCAATCTTCATCATGCGTATCATCAAAGGTATTATGAGCGCTCGAAAAACTAGACGTGGCCTCCTCAAAATACCCTTCAAACCCAATTCAACCCCCCTCACTTTTAATGAATCCGTTAAATCCTTTACTTCCCCCATAAAAACCGGAATAAACCTAAGCACAAGTGTTAGAGTGAAAACAACCGATTTAGGAAACCTCAACTTTTCCAGAGCCCTAGCAAACCTGCTCGGCGGAGTAGTGAAAGAAAAAACCAAACCAATACACACCACTCCGAAAATCCTAACAAAAAACTTTCCAAACTCAAAAACACTTCCTATTCCCGTAAAGTAAACCAAAACAACACTCACAATTGAGAAGGCCACAATCAGAAAAATAAAAAACAACGCCCCCCTCAAACACCTTGAAACTACAAGGATTGAAAGAGGAAGGGCAGCGAGTAGAATCAGCGAAGTAAGAGAACTCAACATAACGCTTAGAACGCTAATCGCCACCACTGCAAACAGTTTAATTCTAGGGTCGAGCCTATGAATTATTGTGCTCTCCTCAATGGGAAAAGTAATTCTTGACAGCATTACTTGTAAACCCCTGCCAACTTCAGTTCTCTAGCAATCCTAACTCCAAAGTATCCTCCAAAAGTTGCCAAAACTGCACAAACCGCGGAAACACCCAAAATCAAAGTAGGAGTTATTATAGCCTCCAGACCCGAAACATGGAAACCAAAGCCTCCAAGAACCGCCATAGTGAAGCCCACGAATTCAACAGCTACACCCAAATTAGGCATAAGAGCACCCAGAACCCCCAACGTGAGGACCAGACCCATGAAATCCAACGCCAACCCTGAAAAACCAACTAGAGCAAAAACATTAAGGATGAACTGCACATACATGAGACCACCCACTGTCTGAATTAGGAGGGAAGATCCCCTCATCTGGTAACCTCCAAAAACCAGAGTTAGGAGCAGGACAACAACTGTGCTGATTCCTGCTCTAACTCCGGTGGCGAGGGCTGTCATCTTCTCGTTCGAATAATCCCTTCTAGACGCTGCTACGAGAAGATCAGCGGTAATTCCACCAGAAAGTGTTGCGGGAAGGAGGATGGGAACCGCTGGGAAAATTAAGCCGCTGATCAGCCCCCATATAAGCATGAGGAAGGTCATCGTTCCAATTTTTCTAATCTTTATGCAGGCTAGCGCAATCACTATTGCTGTGAAAAAGGCTGAGGAAATGGATTTAACTCCTGGAAAACTGCTGATGGCTGAACCGGTCATTATTGCAACAAATGATATTGCGTAGAGTAGAACTGTGAATAGTGCTAGGTAGACTAGCTCTCTTGTGGTGAAGTAGCCTTTCATTTATTTCGTCACCTTTGTTTAATGTTTTTTGTGAAACTTTCAGTGGACAATTGTCTATTTAGCTTTACTAATTTAGTAATACTATTTAACAAAAAAATATTACTAAATTTAGTATTATTATTCCACGAAAAAGTATTACCCATATTTAAATCTTACGCAAAAATAACTGGCACAGTCAACTAGGTGTTACCTATTGCGTGCACGTTTTGGAAAGTGCCCTAAAGCCCCTGATAAGAGACTCCTCCAAGTTGTTCCACCCGTGAAAAACTCCAAAAATGCATCCAGGAAGATGGGTGTTTGAGCCGAAAAACACACAGCCCATGACAGGTGTCACTTAGTTAACAGTGCCAAATAATTGGGCGCAAAAGGGCACGTATATATTTTTGATTTTATTGGGGTATGTAAAAAGTTTCCCCAAAAAACATTTGTGGGCTCAAAAAAATGGAAAAGAAGGCTTAGGAAGCCTCCCCAAAAAACCAATGTCATTAAGTGTAAGATTCTTTTTATGTACTTGTGGGGTGGTTTAGATTCGCCCAATTTATCCCCATTTTTTGGGTTCTCGACTAAAAAGGAAACTCCATGGACACCTTTTGGAGGCCAAACAAAACAAAACTGCGTCGCCCCTCCGCCTTAACTTAATGACATTGGGCCTGTAAGGGAGGGCTACTCTGGGCCCTTTACAGGGTGGGCAAGCGTTCACCAAAAAAGCCTAAAGTCTTCTTTCTGGGTTCGGAGCCCAAATATTCTTTATTTGTCCACAACAGCTAAATCACACAAAAATTTTTTATGCCTAAAAAAACAACCAATATCTCGAAGAAATTAAACTTTTTCAACAGTACGAACTTGTTAAAAAATTGTTGTTTTGTTCCTGATTGCTTTTTTCGCGGGTTTAAACGGGTGGTTCTTGTGAATTCCACAGCGGAATTATGCCCTAAGGGAAAGGATTTGCACCACCCACCACACTAACTCTGGAGAGATGGCAACCAAACCGTGAAAAATTGATTTCTGTTTTCCCTTTTTATTCGCCGCTGGACGAGAGAGCGGGTTTCGTTTCAGGTCTCTTTTCCCTTGGGTGAACTTTAAGCCAATTAATGAATTCTTCCCTGGCGATTTCACTCAGTTCCGTATAGGTTTTCCCCCCTTCCTTTTGCTTTAGGCCGAATATCAATTCTCCGATAAAATGAAGGCCTCGCATCATGGGATCAGACGGGAAGCCCTTTAAAGCCTTCCTCCATATCTTCTCTCTCCTCTACTGGTATCATTTCTTTTCACCCTTACTCAAAAAAAATCGTCAGGTGTCACTAAAATTCTCGAATAACCTAATAAAAAGTTTATGTTATCCATGCTGTGGCGCAATGTAATATGTATGTTTTTTGTGTGGGGGTATGTAATTTTTGTTGCGGTCTCTGTTTGGGGGGAGGCTTCCCAGGCCCCCTTTCCCAGGTTCCAGCCCTAAAATGATTTTTTGGGGAAGCATTTTTACAAACCCCACAAAATCAAAAATACATACTTACTACTCTACGCCCCATGCTGTGTTGCATAATTTTATTTTGCTATGAAAAATCTTGGAAGGCTTTGTCTAAGAAGCGTAGCTTATGTAGGTTTTTATATCACGTGTGTGATAATTTTTATTGTAGGAGCGGAGAAATATACATTTCTAGCATAAAATTGGAGAAAAACAATTACTCGCAGCACTTATGGGTAATGCATAGCTTTAATAAGTGGGGATGAGGGTCGCCTCTAGCATCAGGCGCCCGAACACCCACCCAGAGGGTTTTCCGACCACTATCCTCTAAATTGGGTAAATCCCTAATATATACATAGTCAAGTGGGGGTTAGCCGTTGCGGCTGCCAAAAACTCGTGTGGAAGCTCAAAATTGAGGTTTGGGGGGGAATGGGGAAATCGTCCTACAGTGGGCTTACTGCTTAACCCTTACCAGGGAAACTGCTGTCCGAGGGCCATCCTTACTGTTGCTGGTGGAGTTCTTCTTTGGAGAGTTTGGTTCCGCAGTGGGGGCAGGTGGCCCAGATTTTTATCCATTCCAGAAGGTGGTCTCTGTGGAATGGGGAATTGCAGTGGGGGCAGAAGCAGGCTTCTTTTGGGGCTATGTGGGATTTGCACAGGACACATTTAACCATGATTTCTCCACATTCTAGGCAAGCGTCGAGTTCTTCTGGAACCTTCGCCCCACATACCATACATATGTTCTCTTTGGGTGGAGAGACCTCCACTGTTCCCTTCTCATAGCATTCCTTTCTTGTGAGTGTTCCTTCCATTATCGTGCTTGGAAATAGGGCCAGAAAAGCGGCGATGAAAAATGCCCCTTGATAAATGCCCGAGGCAATGTTCTGCTGAATGTTGAATAGATAAAGTGCGACTAGAAATTTAGAGGATGTGGGTGTTCCTGGTGTGTTTCCTATTGCGGGAATGAGGATTGTCTGAATGAACGGGTCGGGGCTGTATGTTGTCGTGGCATTGGCGACGATCACTGCAATGGTAAGTATTATTATGAAGGAGACGCCGTAAATTGCCAGAAATCTTTCCCAGTTATGGTGGGTGAATCTCCAGGTTTCTTGGGTCTCCAAGCTTGAGATTTTCACAACTTGGAAAACTCGTTCTCGCCTCTCTTCTTCCATGTGTTCTGAGAACTCGCCCTCCACTTGCACTCTGTCGCCTCTTCTCAGTCCGATGTAGTAGGTGTAGCCCTTAAATTCACAGTTTACATTTCCGTTGTCTGTGGCTAAAACCATTTTGCCAACTTTGGTTCCGTAGCCCAGGCTGGTGCCCGACCGGTAAACCGTGGAGACAATAATCTTTTTCACTTTTCCCTCTATTTCCATGGGGGATCAGTCCTTTTGAGGTATTAACTTCAACGATGCTTTCAATAAATTATACTTTGTAACAAATTTTTGGATTTGGACGGAATTATGTAGGGTTCCAGTATAAGAGGTTGTTTCGAACATTGTTCAAAAAATTTTGGAAATTAAGGAAACCACCAAAAAAAGGGTGAAGATTGGGACTCTGCCACTGTTAAAAAATCAGCCACTGGCGGGCCTCTTGGCTTTTTCTTGGTGTGTCTTATTGGCTCTGAGTATTTTGTAGTTTTCTTCTAGGAATTTTTGGAGTTTGGTTTCCTGTGTGACTATTTTTAATTGTTCCATGTTCCAGTGGTCGTCCTTCTTGCCTTTCCATATTCCGTATATTTTGGTTTCTGGAGTTATTTCTAGGACTCCGTAGAACACTGCTGCGGTGTATAATAGTTGTGCCACGTCTTCCCAGTCTACCTTCCAGTTTTTGGCTAAATCTTTGGGGGATTCGAATCGGATTCCTTGGAGTTTGAATGCTCTTGCGTTTTCAATAAATTTTGAATCTTCACTGAAGACCATTATGTCTAGGTTTCTCCTTTTGGAGAATTTTTCCAGTGACTCGACTATATTTTTGTCTCCCGCCTCTCCTTCTAGCTCTTCAACGTACTCTTTTTTTGACATTTTGCGGTACTCCACGTATCCCACTTTTTGGAGCCGTTCGCTGAGCTTTAACTGGTTGAAAAACTCGTCTAAAATCTCCTCGCTTAGTCCAGATATTTTACACATTTCTGAAATTTCCTTTTTCTCATACTTGCTGTCTAATCCTACAAGTTCTCTGAGTACTCCCAGTGGGGCTGCAAACCCTGCTTTTAGTTTTGCTCCTCCCGGAAGCTTCGTTTTCGCGAGAAGGTTTGAAATCAGAGTGTAGTACCTTCTCCTTAGGGCGACAGTGTCAAAAGAGAGGAAAACCTCTCTGGCACCGCTCAGGGGATTCCTATTTACTGCATTAACAATTCTTTCGCTCAACTCATCCCACTTGTGGGGCTTAATTATCCCCGAAGCTAGAAACATGTTAACATACTCTTTGTATTCTGGGATTTCCTCTGAGAATTTTTCGTACTTATTTCTGAGCATTTCATAGTCCTCGTATTGGAGTAGCCCGCCAACTTCAGAAACATCCTTGTGGCTTTTTCCAAGCTTCACCCAGAACAACTCCTGGTTGAGCAGAAGAGACTTCACACTGAATGAATCTTTTCCCACTGAAAACAAGCCGTTCAAGAATAGGAAAAGGTCGTCTAGGGCTAGGTGGAACCAGTTCATTTAGACACCCTCCCTTCCATACTTTAAGAGGTTAATCAGCCTCTGTTTGTTGAGGGGAATCAGAACGAAGGGCCTATTCTGGTAGGAACTATCGTAGAGGTGCAAATAGTACAACTTGCTCACATCGTATTTAAAACCTGCCACCATGGCATAGGCACTCATAAACTTTCTGCCGGGAGTCATATCGATGGCCACCTCATTACCCTTCTCCGACTCCACAATACTCCCAAACAGTTCGGCGAAGCCGTCAATATCCTCCTCATCAACCTCATGGTCTTCAAACTTGACATTAATACCGTAGGTGCCCAGAATTCTCTTTATGTAGTTCTTCACGGTTTCAGCGTTCTTTTTAACCTTCTGATTCTGGATTAGGTGCACCCTCTCAGGCCTAAATTCTTCGCCTTCAAGGATACAGGCGGCCCAAAGAGTATTAATCACCGCAAAAGGATTCTCTCCCACAGTGGTAATCCAAACCCTCATAAACTCCTAACTCCTCCTAAAAACACCATTAAACAAAAAGTTGTTCTCCCCCCTTAAAAATATATACGTCAAACAAAGCAATAGGCTCCACCCCTGTATAATATCAAAAACCTACATAAGCTTCGCTTCTTAGACAAAGCATGAAAAATATTTTTCATAGCAATAATAATAAATTCAACATGCTAAATACCATTCAATCCTTTGGGTTGTGTGAAGATTCTGTTCTGCTAAACAGTTTGTTCAACTTTCGCCCCCCCATTCTTACCTTTTTTACTTAGGTGGGTGTTACAGGTTTGGGTTGGTGGGCAGAATTTTTTATAAGTTTGGTAATGTTTGGCTTTGGGACAAAATTCATGTTCCCCGACGTATATCATCCGTGATGCAATGATAGAGTATTGTTTTTCGTCACAGATACGACCTCTAGCGACGAAAAACGCTGAGAAGAAAAAGCCAAAATCAATTTTGTCCCAAAGCCGTAATGTTTAGGCTGGGCTTGTGGCTAGTTGGTTTTGCTCCCTAAGACTGGTGTACTTGAGGGTTTTGAGGTTGCTTTTTTCATTTTGGTTTTTTTCTATTTCGAGTAGCAGGCGTTCGCCGGCTGCCTTGTGATTAACTATCTTGATTTCTATGTGTTCCTCGTGGCGGACGCCGTTTTCCCTTCTTCCGAAAAACGCTTGGCTGATTCTTCTTGGATCCCCGTTTTCTTCCTTTTTTAGTTTTTGAATTAAGGGGAGGTGTCTTCTTCCCCTGCTGCTTTTCAGCCAATTCTCCAACTTGTGCGCCATAACTTTGTTTTCACCTACGGCTTCCAGTGAGAGTCTATATGCCTTATCATCAACCACCATGCTAATCATTTTTTCGAATTCAGCACCTCTTCTCTCAAGGATTTTTTCTCCTATTTCAGAGATGGTGTACTCCTCACAATTGTTATAGTGGGACTTTATAAGCTCTAAATCTTTGAGATAGTTTATTCTGCGCTTTAGTTCCCCGTCTTCTAAATTCAAAGTTCTTTTCAGTGAATGGAGGCTCCTTTCTCCCTCTTGGTATAAAATTTTCAGAATCCGATACGTGGGCGGGTCGCTTATTAACAATATGTCTTGGGAAAAAGCTTCCATCACCCATTGTTCCTTTGCTCGAGCGATTTGTTTCCCAAATTCTCTAGATGCTTCGTTGTAGGCCTCTTCCCTGGCTTTCTCAATCCTTTTAGCTAGCTCACTTTTAATTTTCTTGAAGAGTAACTTGGAGAGCCCGCAGAAGAACTCACAGAAAGAAGGCTCCCTTGACTTCCTACCCACCAAATTTGTCAGGGAAGTTTTCAGTTCCTTGTAGCCTTCATCACACTCAAACACCCCAATATCCCTCAGAATTTTCTCAGCAACACTTTCGTCGGGCAGCCTAAAAAAGTCAAAAATTTTATTCCAGGACACCATCATAACCTCTCTCCATTCTCCAATCCATTCTTATGTCGGCTTCCAATGAGAGCCACCCATAGAAACCGGGATCTGTTAAGGGTTGCCGAATCCTCCACTTTTGGAAACTTCCCAACCATTCTTAAAACCTCCAAGTTTTCACCTCCAAAACTTTTTATACTTACTCTTCAACTTCTCTATGTGGGGTTGAAATCAGGGGGTTTGAAACTCTTCTGGTTCCCCTCAACTAAACGGGCTCATTGGGGAACCGTTCACAAAATATTTGTGCCCCAGAAGGTAATCTGCTTTTTTGGAACAATGTTCAAAGGGAAACCGCAGTAATTTCAAATGCTCCCCGCAAAAAATGATAATCAATCTCTCTCGAACAATGTTCAAACAAAATACAAATAGTACAACCCCAACCATAAAAGGAAGAAAACTTAAGCCCCCCAAGAATCAATCACCAACCTCAAAAAAAGGACATCCCCCAGAGCTGTTATAACCCGCCCACAGCAAAAAAGTATTATCCAAAAACCAAATCCCCAAAAAACTCCGAAAAATTACAGGGGAAAACCTTTAGTTTAGAGACATCATTCTCCCCTCACGAACCAAACGTCGACAAACCTGACAAAAATGGAGGAACCCAAAAAAAGTGAATGAACCGTACAGGGTTCCCAAACACCCCTTTTCTTTAAAGAAAAAGGGCGGAAAACACCTGAAAACAGGAAACATATAAAAATTTTTTTAAATGGGGTGGCCTGAGCCCCCTTCACATAAGTGTTTGGGGGTAAGGTTCAGCATGAATTATGGGAGGTGGAAAAATGCCTGAAGGAAATCCCGACCCAATGGAGCGATGGGAAAGAGATGATTCCCCAATAATCGTTGGAAAAGTAAGAGGAATCACCATAGAATGGGGAAGCTATCAAGGCTTTGGAAGAAAAAGGGGAAAAATAACAATCCAAAACGGGGAAAACTGGCGCTCCCTCAACTTCGACGGGTACACCTGCAACCTAGAAGAACTCATAGAGCACCAGGCAGAGGTGGAAACCCAAACCACAGGCAAAAAAAGGGATTCGTCAGAGCAATAAAGGATCTGGATAAGGGTGAAAATTATCGTATCCTAGACTGGGACTGGAACAGGCTAAACAAAAGGTGGCTGCTCGGACTCATAATCTCCCTCGCACCACTCACACTCCCACTAATAGCTGCCCTTTTGGCTTCAGAAGGCTTCCTCCCACCCCTAAAGATTGCCCTGGCCATCGCCATCACGGCCACGTTCCTCGTAGCCTTTCACTCCGAGGTTTCCACAATGAAGAGCGAGTGCCGCCAGGTGGAGAAATTGGAGGAAGAGGAGAAGCCGGAGATCCGCCTGGTTTTCACAGAGTCCCAAACTGAAGAGGTGGAAGAAAAACGCGACGAGTGCCCCATCTGCAGAAAAACGCTGCTTGATGGGGATAAAATTGAGGTTTGCCCCAACTGTCAGAAACGGTTTCACAGGAACCACTTTAGCGAATGGGTAAAAAAGAGAGGTACGTGCCCAAACTGTGGGCAGAAAGTAGTGTTAAAAAGGAGGCGGAGTGGTCCGAAATATCACATGTGTTCTGATTACGGCAATCCGGAATTTCTCAGCAGTCCAGAATTTCTCTTTTGGAGTTATATTATGTAGTAGTGAAAACTTGTGACTGTTTTGGCTTAGGGTTGCAAGAATTGTTGGAGATAAAGCTCCTGACTTCCCCGTTTAAGGGTATTAAGCTTTTTTTCATGCCGTCCCGTGGTTGTGGGGTACACAACAGTAGAAAGATTTAATACTAAATAATACCATATATGAGCATGTGATACTATGAAACTCGCTGACTGGGCCAGGAAACACGGCATAGACTACAAGACCGCCTACCGCCTCTACCGCTCCGGCAAATTCCCACGACCCACAGAACAACTACCCACAGGAACAATACTCGTCCACGAAACACCCACCACAACCAAAAACACCGCCCTCTACGCCCGAGTTTCATCCACCGACCAGAAATCGGACCTGGAGCGGCAGATGCAACGCCTACGCGACTACGCCGCCGCCCACGGCCTGAACGTAGTCCGGGAAGTCCAAGAAATTGGATCCGGATTAAATGGACACCGCAAAAAGTTGTTACAACTCCTTGCCGATCCATCCATCTCCACCATAGTTGTCGAACACCAGGATCGTCTGGCTCGGTTCGGGGCGGAGTTCATTTCCGCCGCCCTGACAGCCGCCAACCGCCAGTTGCAAGTTATAAACCAGACCGAATGCAAAGATGACCTAGTTCAGGACATGGTGGATGTCTTGACCAGTTTCTGCGCAAGACTGTACGGGATGAGGGGAGCGAGAAACAGAGCCAAGCGGGCAATGGAGGCCGCTAAAGGTGTTAATTAAACGGGCCTACAAAACCGAGCTTAAACCCAACAATGTCCAGCGCACCGCCCTACTCAAGCACGCCGGAGCCGCGAGGTTCGCGTACAACTGGGGTCTTGCGCGGAAGAGGGAAGAATACCAGAAGACTGGAAAATCCCCAAACGCCATAGAGCTACACCGCCAGTTGAACAGGCTTAAGAGAACCGAGTTTCCTTGGATGTACCAGGTTTCCAAGTGCGCACCTCAAGAGGCCCTGCGAGACTTGGAGCAGGCGTTCAAAAACTTTTTCGAGGGACGAGCCGGGTACCCCAAATTCCGGAGCAGGAAACGCGGAAACAACAGTTTCCGGCTCACCGGTTCCATCAAAGTTTTCAAGGATTCCATCCAGCTGCCGAGAATTGGTCGGGTTCGCTTAAAAGAGAAGGGTTACCTTCCCACGGAAGGGGTTCACATTCTCTCTGTGACGGTTTCGGAGAGGGCGGGGCGTTGGTTTGTGAGTCTTCTGGTCGAGGAGGAAATCCAGGTCCCAGTAAACACTGGTCCGGTTGTGGGTGTCGATGTGGGGGTTTCCAAACTGGCTACGCTCAGCGATGGAACTATTATAGAGAATCCTCGGGCGCTTGCCCGGTATGAGCGGAAGAGGAAGCGGCTTCAGCGATCGCTTTCAAGGAAGATGGAGGACAGCCATAATAGACGTGATGTGAAGATGAGGCTTGCTCGGTGTGAGTTCCGAATCGCAAGCATCCGTAGGGATGCTCAGC
>JAHAWU010000145.1 GCA_018383815.1 Candidatus Jordarchaeia archaeon
GTTCGCATCCAACCAGTTGGAGGTAAGTTTGCTGGCTGAAAAAGGAAGTGGGGTGAGAAACGAACACATCACCCAGTCAAATAGCTGAAAACCCTCTCAATATCCAAATCTTCCGAACATTATTGCTTCTGCCCCTCCAAACAGCTATGTGATTGAAACTAGTGAGCCATTGTTTTTTGTTCAGCTACGTATCTGGAACGGTTTTTTATCATTTTTTGCAGGTTTTCGCTTTGTTCCTCGTTGAGGTAGCGGTAGGTTCCCCGATTCCAGCTTGTTCCCAGAATATCTTTAGCCCTTAGCCCCCTTACCCAGTTCTCCTCAGGTAGGGGTTTGAACTCTTTAAAATAAAGGTAATGCACATCTCTAGCCTTCTCCACATGGTCAACTTCCGATAATCCCCATAGAACAAGGGTGCCGTCAACATCTGTGAAGACGAAGTAGGCCTTCCCGTTGGCTTCCGCAAAGCTCTTTTCGTCCACCCATCGGTACTCAGTGCAGAGAGTAGACTCGTAGCACCAGAGGCAGACGCAGCTTCCAAGCTTGTCAGTTTTAAACTCTCCAGAATTGGAAAACTTCACATCAACGACTTTTTCCCGACACTTATAGAGCCGAGGATCCTTATCCGCGTTCTTACACTTGCCCATCCAATTCTGATTATTAAAAACAGTCCGAATAATAATATCCATAAAGCTTTCCCTTCACAACTTTTTTACCCAACCCAATGGTGAAGAAGACTAGTTTCAACTTGCTTAGGGGCGGAACAGGCAAAATTTGGGTATTCTAATTCATCTTTTCACTTACTGGTGTTGGTCTTATGATTCTATTTATAAAATGAAACATATAAACGTTTTTACCTTCAAAAACTGTTGCAGAGCAATCCTCACTTGGAGCCTCAACCCCCATGTGCCTAGCCAATTTCACTTTTTTCAAAATATTTAGGAATATTCTGAAAAATTTTCAAATGCTACAAAAGTTGCAAGATATTCATCAAAACAGAATGAGAAAGTTGAAAAAACAAAACTAAGCAATAGAGCATCACAATGGAAAAATTAATAACACGAAAAACCCCCTTTAACTATTACAGATAGTGTAGGGATTGCGAATACTTTAAATCCAGTTATTTAAACTCCTTTGATAGATGAACTATAATTTGGCTACGTCAGAAACTGTTTCAATTAACTCCGCCCACAAGTAAGGATACAGTACACTTTTCTGTATATGTGAATAGCTTTAAAGTAACAGAGGGTTTGGTTATGAAAGATGAAGAACGTGAAAATAAAAATAGTGAAGATCCAGAAGATTGGAATGAGGAAGATGATGAGGACCGAGCAGCACTGAAAGTGTTAGTGCAGCTCCTAGATAGCGAAAATGATGAGGAACGCTCAAACGCCGCAGAAGCTGTAGCGGACTATGCGGCAGGGGGACTCACCGACCAATCCGCCCTACCCAAACTCCTAAAACTCCTAGAAGATGGAAACCTAAACGTGCGCATAAACGCTGCCCTCGCGCTATCCAACTATGCTAACCAGGGACTCACGGAACAGTCAATCCTTCCCAAACTGGTAAAGCTGCTTGACGATCCAAATGAGGAGATACGGGTATTTTCCGTGCCAGCCCTCGCCGCCTACGCCTCGAGGGGACTCACTGAGCAGTCTGTGCCATCCAAACTTGTGAAACTTCTAGAAGGAGACGAAGAGGTACGCCTGTTCACACTAGCAGCCCTGAAATCGTATGCCATAGCGGAACAAGTGGACAGGGTTGTCCTGCCCAAACTCGTGGAACTACTCGATGATGAAAACGAAATGATAAGAATACAAGCTCTACAAGTCCTACGAGAATACGCGTCCAAAGGGCTGACAGACAGTTCTGCTCTGCCCAAACTCGCCAAACTGGCAGAGGACGAATACCAGGATGATGAAATCCGCTCCATAGCCACAGAACTCCTCAAAACTGCAAAATAAAAAGAATCCTCACACTTTTTATAATTGAGATTTTCCCGTAGGACTCCTGGAATCCATCCGAGAGCATTTGGGCACAGCTTCGAGCCCCAATGTTTTTTGCTCATAACACCAATCCTGCCTCACGAGCCTCCTTTACGGAGGAGGTAACTTCCAGGTTTTCCCAAGTTTTGGGCGCTGAAAAATGGGGCTTCAAACTGAATCTATTTAGAGTAAAGTTTGTTAACTTGGGAAACTAACTGTCAAACAGTTCTGGAACTGTCCAGCATCAATTTTATTAATGCTCACAACCACAATAATTATCATGGCATCTTAAGCCTATGTTCGACATGTGGGGTAGAAGCCCGAATGAATATAGGTTGAGGGGGTGCCCAAAGCGCAAAAAAGGGAGGAGCAGAATGCAACCGCCGCAAGGAAACCTCCTCCAAAAACAGATGGATGTGCCTGCTTCATCCGTTCCCAGGCGAACGCCTCCCCATGAAATGAGGGGGGAAGACCCAAAGTTACGCAAGGTTAACGCGGGGTCAGAACGGGTGCTTCTCTCTTTTGGTCAAAGATAAACACTTGCCGATTATTGGAGTTCTGGCCAAACCAAATTTAGCGACAAAAATATATTCTATGGGACTTTTGTTCTATATGATGTTTTTAATAATTTGGCTGGATTCTATTTGGCAAATTTTCATAGGATTAACCTTATAGATTGTAAGACCTTTGTGAAATAGTATAAGTGTTTGTGGTGAGATGGATAGAGATGGATGAAGAATTAAAGAGAGAGTTAAGCAGAGATGAGCAGGAGATTGTGGAACTTGTGGAAAGGGCTGTGGAAGGCTTCGCAAATATTGAGGATTGGGAATTTGAGGGCGAAACTTTGAGGCTTTATTCAGACCTGAACCTTTACTTCACCATTGATTTTGCGGGCGGAAAACTCCACTTATACTCTGAAAGTAACTATGGAATATCCGTTCCGCAGGGTGACACTGTAGAGGAATTAGCCAACTGGTTCAGAGAGTACGCGGAACAAATAAAGAAGGAAAACAAGAGGATGACTGAACTGGGATTCATAGCCGGAAAAGTTGAGCACGACAATGTCTACAACATTTTTTGCCTCTACCACAAAACCTACCCCTTTAAACAATTAGACGATTTAAAAGAAGACCTGAAAAAACTCTCCTCACTCTGGGAGGAGCTGGACAAAGACTGGAAAAGACTCTACCCCGAATACCAATATTTGGAGAACCAAGGAGATTACCTGTGCGAAGATGAAATGAGGCTAGAAGAACTGGTAAAACAATTGGAAGACCCGGACAGGCAGACTCAGCTTAACGCCTTAATAGCAATTGGGGATTATGCCATCGACGGATTCACCACAGAGTCCGCCCTACCAAAACTCATAAAGCTACTAGACCACCAAGACGAAGAAATAAGAGTCCAAGCAGCCTATGTACTTGGAGACTACGCCACGGGAGGACTCACAGTAGACACCGCCCCGCCCAAACTCGAAAAACTACTAGACGAAGAAAACGAAAAAGTACGCGGAGGAGCAGCATACGCCCTAGCCACCTACGCCCACCAAGGACTCACAATCAAATCCGCCCTACCCAAACTAGCAAAACTATACAAAGAATGCGAAAGCGAGGAAACCCGCGACTACGCAGCATACGCCCTCGACGAGTACGACGAAAGAGGACTAAAACTCAAATAAGGAGACGCAGAAAAACCTGATTTCCATTAAACTTATTTTCCGATTTTGATTTCCAAAATGAAACATGAGTACTGGAAAATACAGGATACATGGCAAACCTAGATAAGCTAAAGCATTTCAGACAAAGGTACAAAAAAGATTTTTCATGGGAAGCCGGATATACTAAAGCGTTTAAGATAGAGTATGAAAAAATTTTTCATAAGGAAACATTCAGAAACGCCATCTGAACGACCCCCAAACACGAGAGTAAACGCGGAAAATATTTGGCAATCGGAATTCAAAAAGGGTCTTCACAAAACATGTCAAATCCCCGCAAAGGATGCAAGACAAGTGTGTATCAAACCATTCAGTGGGGAACACGAAAAGCATAGAGGGCTTAGGAAAAAATTGAGGTTTAAGGTCTTAATCCACTTCTCGCTTGGTTTATTTTGCTATGAAAAATCTTGGAAGGCTTTTCATACTTTGTCTAAGAAGCGTAGCTTATGTAGGTTTTTTCTATTTTTGGGGAATTGATTCGAGGGTGGAAAGGCTGGGCTTAATTTTTTGATAGTCTACAAATTCCTGCAGGGTACGATAGTGGAAGTGGGAAAACGAAAAAATACATAAAGATTCACGACTAGTGTGGGTAAGTGGATTAATATCTTATATCCGGTTTTTTAAGGTTAAGTGAGGAAGTTTAAATGAAAAAATAAAAAGAATAGAGAAAAAGGGAGCGAGAAATTATCGATAAACACTATGATAAACGTATGCGTCAACTTCTTGAACCGCTGTATGAAGACTTCCAGAAGTGGAAAAGTGGGGAGCTAAGCCACTACGAGCTGCTCGAAAGAATACGCCAATTTCAAAAAGAAAACCAAAGACTATACCGCCTTTTCCAATCGAGCCGAGATTTTCTACTAAAACTCATTGAGTTCTAAGCAGAAATGGAGAGGAAACAGTCCTCCACCACAGAGAAGGAAACTCTTCACAACGATGAAAACAAACCCGTAGGGTAGAATTCGAAGCCCAAACCTCCACACAAATCGAAGGTGATGTAGTTTCGCTTGATTCCACATTTAAAGGAAGCTCTTTTATAGGACTCCCCCCACCAATTTAAGGGCCCAAAAATGGAGAGTAGAGTCGGGCGAATCTATCTAATCGCTACGCTTCCAACCACTAAATTCGAGGACATTTCTGCCAAAGATTCTGTGTAATACGAGTTGCAACTTCATTATTCGAGGTGGAAGTAAAATTCCCTTGGGCTTAACTCTTTGAACTCTTCTGTTTTTTGGGCAACATGTTTTCTTATGTCGAGGCACAAGTGGCACTTGGAAATGTATCCTCCCCTACATTCCGTATATCCAAACTTCTCAACGCCGAGTGCGTAAAGCTTTTCCAAATCAGTTACCAGGCATTCTAGGATGGGATATTCCTCCAAGTCTATTCCTTCGCAGATTGAGTTTAGTTCTCGTGCGTCTCCCAGTGAGATCCCCCCACAGTAGCCTGCCATGTAGTTGCAATAGTTATCAATGTGGGCGTGCCAATCGCGGGTCAAACTATCTCTGCAGGACTCTCCAAAGAAGTGCTCAGCTGGAAACCTGCGGAACAGGTGTCCCAGGCTATAGGCCGCTCTACCCATAGGGATAAGCTCCACGAATCTCAAACTATCTACACCCACCCTCTGCAAATACTCTTCAAATGGCAACCTACCATTAACCCTGAGCCACTCAAACTGGCGGCGGAAAAAGTCCTGATAGATGAGGAGATTCCCGCCAAAAACCTCTCTACCCACCTTTATGGCTCTGACTGTTCTCTCAAAAGGCACCTGCTCCAGAATAAAGGGATTCACACTAATAAGCACTCCATTCAGCCCAGCCTTCTTTAAGCGTACAAACTTCTCCCTCACATCCCCATCATCGGAACACCAAAAAGAGTTAGTCTCAACAAAAAGGGAAGGAATACCTAAACCCTCAGCCATCTCCACCCCCTCAACAAGGAGCTCAAAATTCAGAAACGGCTCCCCACCAGTAAAATGCAAACCATAATTAATACCCACCCTACCCGGACCCAGAGGACTGGAAATAATCGAGGAAGAAAGCTGAACCAAAACCCTTTCCAAATCTCCTTTAGAAATCCAATCTGCACCCCAAGCCGGAGAACAAGCATACATGCAATGCCTACACTTACTGGGACACTTATAGGAGAGAAATACACCCGCAGAAACTGGTTTGGAAGGCAAAAGTTTCATCCACCTAAACCTCCAAAGAATTATACTAAAATCATTTACCACTAGAAAACCGATTTCCAGAATCTAAAATTGTCTTCTCGCATAGCTGGGCAGTTAGTAGGGCACAGCCTTGGGGTCGAAGTACCATTTTCGCCCCTCCTTTCTCAGACTGTACTTTTTGGTAATTTCTTGAAAAATCTGCTTAGCCCTCTCCCACGTTCCATCATCCTTTAGGGGAATTCCCTCAACGAGGGCATCCAGAACCACAAAGCTTGGCCTCCGCACCACTTCTTCAAGCTCCTCCCTAGTGAAAACCAGTGCCTGGAGGGGAAAACTTGCGTGTCTGCCTACTGCTTTTAGGCGGTCCAACCAGTTTTCAGGGAGATTTCTACACACTATAACCATATCCACATCGCTGTACTGTGTCGCCTGTTTTTTCACGTGGCTACCGAAGACCACAGCGGTTCTCAAACCGTGAGCTCGGTCAACTTCTTCCAGAAACCTCTCAATCTTCTCAGCATACCTTTCAAGTGATTTTAGACCTGCAGTACTCAACAATTCTCTCAGCATTTTCCACAGCCTCCTCAGCCATTCTCTTAGTATAATGATTAGAGGGGGCGCCTGAGGCGAAGGCATCAGGATACCTAGAGGGGATGTAGTGGTGGTCGAGCTCCTTTGCCATGTCTACAATCTCGCTTGGTGCGCCTGCTTCTTTAATCATTTCGCTGACCGTGTGTCCCCTCACCTCAACTCCCCTGAACTGGAAAAGAGCCTTTACCGCCTTTTCGGCAGCCTGCTGAGACGTGAAACAAGCCCACTCATAGTCCCCTCCAGCGAGATCCCTTCTTTGCCTTTGCTAAATCCTTCTCCGCTTGACGCAACCAGTCTAGATGCCTCTTCATCATTAGCCCTCAAAACATATTCTCAGTCCAAGGATACCTCCAGAAGTCTTCTGCTATTAAGCTTGTGCCAACAAACGCATAAAAACCCTTCCACCCAACAAGAACTGTGGTTCAAAGGACCATGGTTAAAAAAGGTTTAATGGGAGAACTGCCAGTTTTTTGTGGGAACTAAATAAATGATAGAGGCGGAGGGGAATTAGCTCTTTTGCCCCAACGCATCTTGTAGAGGGGGTCTAGTTGAAACATCTTCAAATTTTTTTAAAGCTTCAATCACTTCACTAACAGTTTTACAGGTTGCCCTCAATGGAATCTCCAGAATCAAATTAATGTCCTCAACCCGAGAAAAAATTCGATGGTCCGTTTTTAAACCCACAACAGGCTTACCCAGAGCCACCACATAGCCAATCTCGAAAGCCACACCAGAATCCACATCCACTCCATCTAGCACCGCAACCACCACATCACACTCTCTAAGAGCTTTTATATCCGCTTCATAAATCCGCCGCTTCTCCTCCAATGTGCCCTCCTTCACCAATAGTGACTCTTGAGGCAGCCAAACATCAAAGCCCGCCTCTCGAAGTTTCCTGGCAACCTTCCTGTTAAAATCGCGTTCCGCCTCACTAAATAACGGTGCAGCCAAATAAATCTGCATCTAGGAGCCTCCTCAAATTGGGTGTTAAAGCAAAAACTATGTTTTAAGAACAAATTTTCCAACAATAAGAAACATAAT
This sequence comes from Candidatus Jordarchaeia archaeon, assembly GCA_018383815.1. GTDB lineage: Archaea > Asgardarchaeota > Jordiarchaeia > Jordiarchaeales > Jordiarchaeaceae > Jordiarchaeum. The sequence goes on from JAHAWU010000145.1 coordinate 7,499, forward strand.
GTTACTCTAATATAAAACCATAATAGATAGAGATAAACCCCAACCATTTAAAACCAGCATTTTTCTACTCACTTTTCCACATTTCTTTATGAGGTACTCATCAGGACCAAAAGCGCCTCCTCCTGTACCAAACAGTTTCTCGGACTCGGGATTGCAGGGACTTCCCTGAAAAGCAAAACTGTGCGGACAAATATTGACTGCCGAAAATTAAATTGGTGAACCTTTTTTAGGTATTTTTGGGCATGGTATCTTTCACAATAATTGCAGAGAACTCATGGAAAACTTGAAGGAAAGCTTGGCTAATATCATGTTCTCCTTATATGGTATTTCATGAAGGATTCACTGAAGCCGCGTTTTTCCACCAGTTCTTTAGTGTAGCTGAATTCTTCTACCACTCTCTTCTCTTTTAGTGATTCAAGTGCTTTTTCAACCACGGCTATGTCTATTCCTAAATCTTTACTAATGTCTTCGGCACAAGTCTCATCATATAATCTGTCCGTTAAGTACTCCACAATTCTTTTCTCAGTTTCGGGTAATGTTCGAATGACTTTTCCATGCAGTTTCCTTACCTGTTTACGATACTCCTTTCTCCTTTCTTCAAGGCGAGCCTTATACTCCTGCAACATTCGCTCCGCTTCCTCACCTGGAATTCTTTTATATTCTCCAGTGTGCGTTGGGCAAAAAATATCATTATCTGTTTCAAATGTAAAATAATAGTAAGCACCACACTGGGGACACCGCCTCAAATCATGCGCCTCACTGAACCATTGAACCATCTCCAGTTTATAAAAACCCTCTGGAAAACGTTCATCCTCATCAAAGTCGACAAATAGAGTTTCTCCCAAACTCTCACATATCGGACAAGGTTCAGCTTTATTCATATGGTTATCATCACAATTTATCTTATTATACATTATTCTAGCCAAAACAGTTGCCGAAAATCAAAAAAGAATGACAAATAATAAACGTAAAGTTAAGGGAAAACCCAAACAATGGCACACCCTAGCAACTTCATCATTGAAACCCATTCAGCCCATCCGAATAACGGCGCAACCGACCAAATAAGCATTTGAAATTCTCTCTATAAAATTTGGGTGGAATTTAAATTTTAAGAATGAATTGCCATGTTGCATGTTTTCATTTTTTTCAAATCAGTGAGTCTACTATTTATTACTTGGTGATTTGTTTTTAGTTCTTTCAAACTGTTAAATCCGCTTTTCCTCCCCTGTCCGGGAACTTTTTTTTTCTACTCCAACCCCGCCCGGCATGAAAATCCACAAAAACAGGGGGTTAAACGCGCTTTCCCCCTCCAAACCACCACAGAAAGTTAACACAAA
>JAHAWU010000026.1 GCA_018383815.1 Candidatus Jordarchaeia archaeon
AGGAGGATTTGAGGGGCTGTGTGGTGGAGGATATGCTCCAGGGAGGGTTTTTGAGGGCACGCATATCAATGTTAGTTGACACTCCAATCCCCAAAGTGCACTAAAAACTTTTTACGCCCGATATTTTTAGTGAAACTTATAGAAAATAAATATAATTAACCGGACGCATATTTTAATGTGATTATTTGTGGAGGAAAAAATATGAGTGAGTGTCCCAGATGTAAGGGGAAATCTATAAACTTGGGGCAAGTCACGGTAGCAATTGGTAAAACTAGGGGCAAAAGAGTGAATGTAAATGAGTGTGTAGATTGCAAACTTCTCTTCTATGAAGCATTAAAGGAAGAGTAGAAAAATAAAATAGCAACCCTTGCCCTTTTTTTATTTTTGAGAATAATGGGAGCAATTCCTATGATATTTCTAAGGGTCGAAAAACTGGAGGATTTCCTATACCTCCTCGACAGACGGGTAGAAGACGAAGTCTACATCGAAATCGATCCTGGAAAAGATGAGTCCACAAAGAAACAAAAAGTTTGCCTAAGCTTTTTCGGCAAAATTGACCAAATGATGATACTTCACCAGATAGTGCTGGAAACCAAAAAAAACGCCAGAGAAATCATAGAGACCTTGGGGGAGACGTTCAAAAAATACAACGTAAGACTAATAGAGGGAAGAATAAGAGAAATAATGCTAAGCCTCTAAAAACAATTCTAATAATCTCCCCAAAATTGGCTAAAATGAGATAAATTTATACTTATCTTCACAATTCTGCTAGTTCCTCTACTTTTCAAAACCGCTATAATTGCAGAGTTGCCTTTTATTTAAAGATAAAAGTTATAAATGTAGTTATGCTTTCTCTTTGACTATAAGTTGTGAATGGAGGTAAGTGGTTGTCCAGCGGGAAAAAACTTAGCGCTGAAGAAGAAATTGAGATTAAAGGTGTCATTAAGGAGCATAGACTCGGCAAATACGGCGGCCAGTGGCTGGCTATTCATCATACAGCCTTTATTGTGCTGCCCACTTTACCCGCGTTTATCGTAACAATAATGATTTTCCTATTGCTTCTGAAAATTGTGGATTGGTTTTTCGCCTCGCCCTATCTAGGTATGCCTTTCCTGTGGCCAATTCTTGGGTACCCTCAGATAACAGTGATGGGAATAAGAGGAGTTTGGCAGGATAGCCTATTGACGTGGGCCTTCATATTTACCTTCACACCGCTATTCTACGTAGTTATAAAATTCTTCTACTTCTTGTTTATGCTTCCACTAGCAAAATTGTGGGTGAAACCAGTACCCGAGGGCAGGTATCCCTACAATCCCAACCACCCCGTAGTAAGACAGTGGATACTAAACGCTATGATAACAGGCACTTTTCAAAACTATTATAAGGAAACACCTTGGGGCAGCGCCGCATTGTCGCGACTAATGTACAAAGCTTTAGGATGCAAGATTGGAAAAAACGTTCTTCCCACAGTCATTGTTGACCCCCCTCTGACAGAGATTGGTGATAACACAGTTCTGGGAGCATACGCATTGATAGCCGCCCACGCTATAGAAGGAGACACTCTATTCATAGCGAGAACTAAGATTGGCAAAAATTGTGTAATTGGCACGAGAGCTCTGATATGGCCCGGTGCAACTTTGGAAGACCATGTGACAGTAGGGTCTTACAGTATGGTAACGCGGGGTAAGGTATTACCCAGCCACACGGTGTGGATGGGGCAGCCAGCCGTTATGGTCAAGGATCTTAGAGAGAAGAAGGAACAACCTAAAGCTAGCTCCAAAAAAAGCGGTTAACGCCCTAAACCCGACGCGGATATTCATCAACTCATTTTCTATGTTACCCCCATTTTATTTTACAAATCGTTGGCGAGAAAGCCCCCGACTTATGGTCGTGGGGAGTGTCAAAAAGATCATTTACTTTTCCACGTTTTTTATAAATTTAAAACACATTTGAAGAAAAATATAAATAAATCAATACAATGAAGTACTCCTGTTCTCTAAATCCTTCCAGAGTATCAAGTGGCAACCTGTATTGGGGATTTCCATGTCGAAGCTGCGAGAGAGTAAACTGAACGAAAACTTTACACCCGAAGATCTTTGTTCGTTCATGGAACAGCTGGAGGAAGCCTACTGTTCAATGCTTCGTGGGAAAGACGAAAAGAGCGATGAAGACTTGGAACTGCTTAACAACCTCTATAACTCAATTGTGGAACTCAGAAGCTTCATAAAGATAAAAAATTCCAAGTAACTCTCACCACTACTCCCCTTTTTATTTTTAGATCGGGTAATATTAAGATACTTCTTTTCGTATTTCGCAGATTTTACATAACTAAATAATAATATCCCTTATATGATATCCTATCCAAAATCAGTGGGGCTTTTGTTTTGGCAAGCGAAGCTTTACTTGATGAGGAGGATATCCAAGCATTCTTGGAACAAGTTCAAGAAACTTACAAAACCCTACTCAAAACAAAAGAACACAAAACAACGGACGACTTAATTCTCCTAAATAATCTCTGCCGCTCAATGATAAGGCTAAAATTTTTATTGGAAAGAAAGAGAAACCAAAACTCATTATCTTCCAATAATTCACAAAAAAATAACCTAGAAGACTGAGAATTAGCCATCTCTTTTTAGCTTCTTTACCAAAATTTAGCTTGGATACACAGTGCTCCTTTTAAAATTTTATTCTGAGCTAGAACAGGTGGCTAGATTTCATTTCACCCCGCTTTTCTAGGAGCTTCCCCATAGGCATAATTGAACTTAAAAATACTGCTGGCAAGCGAAGATAGGGTAACCATAGATGCTTTTGCGTAGCTATTCCCAGAAGTTGTGGCTCAACTAGCTGTGGAAAAGGACATCTTTGAACCGTTACACTTGAGCGGCTGAACCTCTTATCACTGACAACCCGGTTGAAGAGATTAAATTGGTTCCATTTAGGTTTAGAAGCCGTAAAAGAAAAAGAAAAGGTACTTAAAGGATAACGTGTAGGGGGGCTTCCCTTGTTTTTAGGGCTTCCACATCTGTTTTGACCTTTTTCATTTTGGGGGTTCTGGCTTTTCCCTGCCTGTTTTCTCAATTATTTTTCTCATAAATCAATTCTAAACATTACAAAAAGATTTTATATGGAAAGAAAATTGTATGTGCGGAGAGTTAATAGTAAGAACGTCGCGGGCAATTCTCAAGCGGTGTCGGCCAGTGCTCCTCACAAACACGCCTAAAAATAATACAGTTTTAATCCATCACCGGTCTAATGGTCACATTCTGCGCTTAACCAAAAGGGAGTTAACAGGACTAAAAGAAGTTGATTATGAATAATCAAAAGTCGAGAAAACAGTTTAAACTCTGAACATTTAATGGTTAGTGTAATAAAAATTATTTTGTTAATGGAAAATTGGAGGATTCAAACTTGGTTGAGGCATCATCGGAAATGAATAGTAACTTCCGCAGTGAAATTACCGCAACCCATGAAGGAGAATCACTGAATTTCTGCTACCAGTGCTCGACTTGCTCCGGGGTCTGCCCAGTATTCAGATATAACTCTAAGTTCAACCCTCGGAGAATCATTGAAAACACCCTACTGGGGAGGAAGGATCGCACAGTAGATAGCCCCACCATATGGTTCTGCGCCGTATGCCATGCCTGTACAGAGAAGTGTCCTCAGGGGGTCAAAGTTTCAGAGATTATCATTGAGCTTAAAAACCTATCAAGCAAAAAGGGCTTGTTCCCCATACATCTTCAGGAAGAGGCGAAGGCGCTTTTGGAGTTTGGTATGGTGAGCCCGAGTAGCAAAGCTATATTATCCCGTAGGGAAAAGCTGGGTTTGCCTGTGATTGAGAACGCGCCTCCCGAAGAGGTACGGACATTAACGAGCTATACTGGTTTTGATAAACTGGTGGCGGGCAAGAAGCCCATGGAAGGAGAAATACAAAGGAAGGAGGTAGTTGGAGAATGAGCCGAGAATACGCATTGTTTCTTGGTTGCACCATACCAAACCGCTTGCCCCACCTTGAGGTTGCAACCAGACTAACTCTGAAGAGCTTGGACGTGAACGCAAAGGATTTGCCCGGATTTGCCTGCTGTCCTGATCCTGTGGGTTTCTCTGCGCTGGACAGATTCACTTGGATTGTATTGGCTTCAAGAAACCTGGCCGTAGCTGAAGAGCAGGGATTAGACATTTTAACGCTCTGCAGCGGGTGTTTTGAATCTCTAAAAACCGCAAACTATGTGCTCAAGCATAATGGAGAGTATAAACATAAGGTTAATGAGGCCCTAGCCAAGGTGGGCAAAGAATATAAGGGTAGCGTTGAGGTTAGGCACCTCCTCCAAGTATTGTACGAGGATGTGGGACCTAAAAAGATAGAATCTACAGTTAAGAAGCCTCTAACCGGGATAAAGGTAGCTGTTCACTATGGTTGCCATGTTCTCAGGCCAAGTGAAGTGGTTCAGGTAGACGATCCGTTTAACCCTACCTCCTTTGAGGGAATAGTTAAGGCTACTGGTGCTACGCCTGTTGATTACGAGAGAAGGTTCCTATGCTGCGGAGTGGGCGTCAGATCCGTGGATGAAGCCACCACTAATAGGATGATAGAAGAAAAACTTAGATACGTTAGGTTATCGGGTGCTGATCTTCTCTGTGTAATTTGCCCCTTCTGCCTAATTCAATACGACATTGGACAGTTCCAAGTTAATAAGGCTCTGGGTACAGACTACAACATTCCCGTCTTCTACTACCCTCAACTACTAGCCTTGGCTCAAGGCGTCTCAGCTGACGAACTGAACTTTAAGTTCCAAAGAATAAAGCCTGACGCGGTTCTTGAGAAAATAGAAAAATTGTAGAGGCGGTCACCTTGCCCAAAATTGGCTTATTTATATGCGACTGTGGAAAAACCCTAACCAAAAACATAGACTTCGACTCGCTGACTCCAGATTTAGAAAAAACTGGAAAATTTTCTTTTATAGAGAGAAGCAGTGTTCTTTGTAAAGCAGACTTGGAAAAAATGCTGAAACAGCTTAAAGCAAAAAAGGTCGACAAAGTGGTGGTAGCAGCCTGCACCCCCAAACTCTACGAGTCCACCTGGGGGCGCCTTCTCCAAGACGCTGGAATGAACTATTATGATCTAGTAATCTCAAACATTCGCGAACAGTGCGCCTGGGTACACATGGACGAACCCAAAGAACTCGTAACAGAAAAGGCAAAAGGTTTAATACTCTCAGCAGCCAATAGAGCCGAAGCCCTAGAAGAAATCCCCTACGAAAAAATACCCATCAACCAAAAGGTTGTGGTGATTGGAGGGGGAATAGCTGGATTAACTGCAGCCCAAGAATTAGCAGAACTGGGAATTCAAGTTGACGTGATTGAAAAGCAGCCCACAGTGGGAGGACTATGCCTAGAACTAGGAACAGTGTTTCCCACACAGGACTGTTCCCTCTGTGTGAGAACAACGGGCTGTCCTGGATTGGGCGATGGCTCCCCACGAAGATGCATATATCGTGCTAACCTCGAGTTTAACCCCAAAATAAAGTTTTACACCAACTGTGAAGTGGTGGACGTTCTAGGCAGCATAGGCAACTTTAAAGTCGTGGTTAAAAGGAATCCCAGATATGTGAGCGAGGAAAAGTGCATCAGATGCAATGAATGCGTTAAGGTTTGCCCCGTTGAGGTGCCAGACGACTTTAACCTGGGGCTCACCAAAAGAAAGGCAATTTATATGCCCTTTGTTCAAGCCATACCGCAAGTCTACGCCATTGACCCTAAAACTTGTAAATTCCAAGAGTGCGGAAAATGTGTCAAGATTTGCCCCACAAATGCTATTAACCTAGAGGAGAAGGAGGAGACCTTCACTCTTGATGCGGGCGCCATAATAATCGCCACCGGGTTCGAAGAGTACAACCCCGCCCTAGTAAGGGAATACAATTATGGGCGATATCCCGACGTGATTACCCAGGTAGAATTAGCCCGTTTACTAGATGTCACTGGACCAACTGGAGGTAGGCCAATCCGTTTATCGGATAAAAATCCAGTCAATCGAATAGTTATGATACAGTGCGTGGGCTCCAGAGACGAGAAACACAATTACTACTGTTCAAACATATGCTGTATGGTAGCCCTAAAACACGCCATCATGATAAAAGAACACTTCCCACAAATAGACGTAATCATCGAATACATGGACATACGTCCAGTAGGCTCAAGATACGAAGAATACTACCGCAGAGCCAGAGAACTCGGAGTAACCTTCATAAGAGGAAGACCCAGCGAAGTAATCTCCAACGGTAAACGGTTGGTGGTGGAGGGCGAAAACAGCTTCACCGGCGAATTTGAAAAGATAGAAGCCGACCTTGTTGTGCTAAGCATGGCGATGATTCCTTCAAAAGGAACCCAAGAACTCGCCAGGATGCTAGGAGTCGCCTTAGGGCCTGACGGATTCTTCAGCGTAGTAGACCCCAAAGTGCGCCCCTCTGAAACAAACGTTGTAGGAGTATTCCTAGCCGGAGGCGCAATGACACCAATGGATATACCCAACGCTGTGTCATATGCTGCTGGTGCGGCTATGGGTGTGGTGAAGCTGCTGAACCAGAAGGAAATTGAGAAGCCTCTCCTAACATCCTTTGTTAATGAAGAGATTTGCAGCTCCTGCAAGATATGTGAGTGGGCTTGTCCCTTTGATGCGGCTCACGTGGGTGAGGAAGCAGCCCAAGTTGACCCGGCAAAGTGCTTCGGCTGCGGTATATGTGCAGCTGCTTGCCCCTCAGGCTGCATCACTTTAAGACACCATACAAGCAAACAGTTGACAGCTGCTATTGACGGGATTCTGGGAAATGGCGGAGAAGCCAAGAAAATTGTTGCTATAGCCTGTCTGGAGTGCGGTTATTCAACTATAGATGATGCGGGTATGCTTGGTATGCAGTACCCGGTAAATGTTAGTATCGTCGACGTTCCCTGCACAGCTTCCGTTGATCCCCAAGTCGTCCTAGATGCGTTCAACAACGGGGCAGATGGGGTGGTGCTCATAGGTTGTGATCGATGCCACTATTTAAGGGGAGCTGATGTCGCCAACCTGAGGGTTTCTATGTTGCAAAAACTTCTGGAGCAGTTCGGTATCGAAAAGGAGAGGTTGCAAGCCTTCTTCGGAGATTGCCATGATGCAGGTGAGCTTATTGAGAAAATTAGAGATTTGGCTGAAAAAATAGCGGGCCTTGAGAAGGCTAAAAACGTTCTTGCGTCTTGAACTAGTTCTCCTCATTTTCTCTTTTTTAGGTATGTTTCGACTTCTTGTTTTATTCTTTGATGGCAAATGCTCTGCAGGGTAGGGCTGTTACAGGTATTGATTTTTCTGCCATGCTGTCTTGGGGTTCCAATTTTAGAGGAGGGAAACAGAGGATGAAGCTTTCCTTGTCCCTAACTTTTTCAAGGTTGAGGTTTTGGATGACCATGCAGTTTGCGTTTAGTAGAGTTGTGAGGTTTGTGGATTTTGGATCTTTTATTGGTTGTAGGAAGCCATTTGCTCCCTCATCAACAATGTATGGGAAGGAGGGTGGAAAATCGGGCAGGTCTAGTGCTGGGCAATCGATTCCAAGCGCAACCAGACCAAAATCTGCAATAATTTCGGCGCATCTTCTTTCAAGCGTTGGGAAATTGGTGAAGTATTTTTCTTGATCTGTTTTCCAGAGTTTGCCGTACCCAGTCTTTACCAGTAGCACTTTGCCTTTTAGGGTGATTATATCTTTGAGCTTCTCTATTAGCTCGTCGGCTGTAATAAGTTCGTTTTCACCTTTTTTGAATTCAACTGTTAGAGCCTCACATACAAAGCTTGATATATCATAGTCGTGAGGCTTTTTGCCAGCCAAAAATAGGGAGGAGGGGAAATCAATGTGTGTTCCACAATGTGTTTCCAAATTAATGATTGCAGATAGGTAGTGGTAGGCTTGATTTTCTATGGTTATGGTGTGTCCCACGGTTTTTACTTGAAATTCGTAATTGAAAGAATTCGGAAATGCTGCTCTACCTATAAAATCATAGAGGTAAGGCTGAGTTAAATCGATCGTCTTCAAAAATGCACTCCCCTATCACTTTATTTTTCTTCATTGTCCATCTTGTACAATGGTTTTTAATCTTAAATTTCGCCTTTTTTAGGCCGCTCTCTGTTCATTTATTGTGTCTAAAATAGATTAATTTTCCCCTTTTAAAATATATTTTCTATTTTTTGGTTTAGTTACTAGAAAAAAATTAAAAGGCTTATCCCATTTCTTTATATTGACTCAAATCTTGTGGGGTTGGTTTCAAACGTTTTTGGTAGTTTATTTTTTCACTGTTGGTAGAGGGTGTTGTCTTGTCTGAGAAGAGGCTTACTTTGTTGTTCCACCCGGTGCGCAGAGAAATTTATAGGATGATCTGTGAAAAACCCGGAACCTACTTCTTGGAAATTGCAAGCGAGCTGGCTACTCCTCCTGGTACCCTCTCTTGGCATCTTAGAACCCTGCAGAAAGCGGGGCTAATTGGCAGCTTTAAGTATGGGGGAAAATTGGTTTACTTTCCCAAGGTTCTGCGTGATAAGGAGACTGAGAAGGCCTATTTCAATCTCAGGAGCGAGACTGCCAAGAAAATATTCCGCTACATTCTTGATCATCCGGGCTGTCACCAGAGGGAGATAGCGAAAAATTTAGGTGTTCACCATGACACTGTTCGCTGGCACGTGGGAAAAATGGTTGAGACCAACCTAATAGATATGAAAAAGGAGGGGCGGAGAGTACACTACTTTCTGGGGGAAATGGGTAAAAAGTTACTTGAAGGGAGTTTAAACGTCATCACGGATGCCTTTGTACTATATTTAATGGACAGGCTGACTGAGCGGGCGCAAAACCCCGAAATAATAGGCAAGAGTAGCGATAGGGTTTCCGTTAAACTTGACTGCCCAGACTTGCAGGAAGACTGCACCCTAGTAATCCAACTAAAGAAGTGGGAATTTGGCAACGATAAAAAGGAAACACACGAAAAGGTTGAACATATCTAAAGGAATGTAGGGACGTTTCTGGGTGTGAACCCCGCCTTCGTTTATCACGCCACTCTTTTTAGGATTATTCACTTCCTGAGTATCAGGGGAAGCTTTGCAACACTTTCCAAAATGAAGTTCGGGTTTTCTTTTGCCAGAATCTCTTTTTTTATGCCTCCACTTAATACCGCTACGGTTACTGCCCCAATGCTTTTGCCAGATCTGATGTCTGCCACGTAGTCTCCCACATACATGCTCTGTGGGGGGCTGTGGCCCAAAATGCTTAACGCTTTTAGAAGGTTCTGTTCCTTGGAAAAATAGGTCTCATTCCTATTTTGTTCCTTTAACCTAGTTAGAACTATATCTACGAATTGGTCTAATTCATACCTTTTTAACTCTGACCAGACACTTTCAACACTTGCAATTCTGCCGGTAACAACACCAATACTTAATCCCAGCTTTCTTAACTGTTGGAGGGCTTCCTTTGAGCCTGGGATACTGGATTCACCTGGGGACATATTCTTGGAATAGTTTTCCAGAAAATAATCCCAAAACTGTACCGCTAATTCTTCTGGCACTATACTATCAAGGGAAGCGTTGGAGTACACTTCCTCAAAAGCATTTTTGCTCAAAACTGGTAAGCCAAAATTCTCCAGAGACTTGTTAAAAACCAAGTAGAATCGGCTTCTGGTGTCTATCAATGTTCCATCCAAGTCAAATAGTATAGCTCTAATGTCTTTAAGATTCAAGGTTCAGCTCTCCTGCCTACGATTGGTAAACTTGCAAAAACTGCCTCTATGCCATGTTTGGTGACGCATTGAGGTAATCTTATAATTGACGAATATCATTTTGTTTCCTAAACACACTTTAGACATTCAGGCTTTAAAAACTGCTCGTGGGAGACTGTAAATGTCGAAGAACCTTGAACAAATAATATTAAAGTATGCTCTGGCAAACGCTGTTAAGTTCGGTGGTACAGCTAACCAAAAGGCAGTTATGGGAAAAATAATTGCGGAAAACCCTGACCTTAAGAGCCAGATTAAAGAGGTAGGCAAACTAGCCTCACAAATAATTGAAGACGTTAATAAGTATACTTTAGACCAACAGAAGAAGAAATTGCTGGAAATCGCTCCCGAACTTCTAGAGGAAGAAAAAAGGGTGGAGGCAGTAAAGGAGCTTCCTCCCCTCCCAAACGTTGAGCGTTACAAACAGGTTGTCATGAGGTTGGCTCCCTATCCCTCAGGGCCCCTCCACATTGGTAACACCCGAATGGTCATTTTAAACGACGAATATGTTAGAAGATATGGAGGCAAGTTGATTCTGGTCTTCGATGATACCATTGGCAGCGAAGAGAAAAGAATTGAACCGGAAGCCTACGATCTTATAAGGGAAGGACTTGAATGGCTGGGAGTCAAATGGCACCAGGAAATTTACAAATCCGACCGCATACCCGAATTTTACAAGTACTGTGAACAACTAATTTCCAAGAATGAAGCATACGTTTGCCTCTGTGAAGCAAAGGAGTGGAGAGACAAATACAAAGTAACTGGAAAGGCGTGTCCCCACCGCAATCAATCTTTGGAAGTGAATCTAGACTACTGGAAAAAGATGCTGGAGGGCGATTACAGTGAGGGAGAGGCAGTGGTCAGGCTCAAAACTGGAATGGACTATCCAGACCCAGCTGTTAGGGATCACATTATAATGAGGATATCTGAGAGGGAGCATCCCCGGGTTGGTTTAAAGTACCGCGTTTGGCCCCTCCTAGAATTCTCCTGGGCTGTCGATGATCATCTATTAGGGATAACCCACATTCTACGCGGAAAGGACTTAATAAAGGAGGACATAATTGAGCAGCATGTCTGGAAGAAATTGGGTTGGCCCACTGTGGAATTTGTCCACTATGGAATAATAACCTTTAAAGGCTTAAAACTCAGCAAATCTAAAGCTAGGAAACTAATAGAGAATGGAGTTTACCTGGGATGGTCCGACCCCCGAACCTGGAGTTTACAATCACTAAGAAGACGGGGAATAAGGCCAGAGGCGATAAGAAGAGCAATGATTGATCTGGGTTTAAGTATGATAGACATTGAGTACAGCCCCGAGATTCTCTACGCCGTGAATAGAAAAATGGTGGATCCCTCCGCCCACCGCTATTTCTTCGTGGAGTCACCCACAGAGCTCACCGTCAAAAAGGTTCCCAACGGCGAACTTGAAGCTAAACCTCTACTCCACCCCGATTTCCCAGAAAAGGGAACGCGAAAAATACCAGTAAGCGTCAAAAATGGTACGATTAAGGTTCTAGTCTCGGAGCAGGACAGAGCCATAATGAACGCTAATAGCATACTCCGCCTAAAAGACCTCATCAACATAGTTGTAAAAAACCTTAATCCGCTAGAATGTGAATTTCACAGCCACACAATAGAAGAAGCCCGCGAAGTAAATGCGAAGATAATACACTGGGTACCTGTGGAGAAAAACGTTCCCATAACCGTCGTAAAACCCGATGGATCACTTGTTAAAGGCTTTGGAGAGCCAATGTGTCAACAATTGAAAGAGGGCCAACTGGTCCAATTTGAGAGATACGGCTTCTGCAGAATAGACCAAGTAACCCCCCAAATGGTGGCCTTCTTTGCCCATAACTAGGACTTTTTATAACATCCCACAAAAATATAGGAAGCAAAAAAGCGAAAAAGAGGTTTCCTAAACTGTTTCAAACACTATTAAATTACAACGCCTTCATTCTCTGCCTTGTTCCCCTCATTTTTGCCTCCTACCGCGATTGGAAAAGAGGAGCGGTGGAAAACCGAGTCTGGATAATCATGATATTATGTGGCTTAGCCATCACCGTAGCTAGATGGATTTACACCGCAGAATTACTATTACCCCTCTTTTCAATCATAATTACCTTTCTGGTTTCCCTGCTCCTACACGTTTGCAAAATCTTTGGAGGGGCGGACGCGAAGGCTCTGACATGCACCGCGCTGATTCTCCCACAGAATGTTTCGACTTCTCTCACCCCCATCTTCGCCCTCACGGTACTTCTCAACACTTTTATTCTCCTAGGCATACTCTACACTGCAATACTAGGCTACAACCTAACACAGTATCTAAAGGGGAACGACCTATTCTCAGAGCTGGATTCAAAGTCTGCGTGGAAGAAACTTGTAATTCTCTTAACCTGCATCTGGCTAGAAAAACCCCCAAAAAGTAAACGTTTCCACCCCTTAAAGCACATTCCAGATAGCAAAACAGAAGCTTCCCCAATCTTCACCAGAAACAGAGGAAGCAAAGAAAAAATGGACTCTTTTAAAAGTAAGTCAAACGCTCAACCCTATGGGAAGGGTGTTTGGGTCTACTTTACCAAGCCCCTAATCCCCCTCATCACCCTCTCAGTAATGTTATCCTTTTTCCAAGGCGACTTCCTCTTATTTCTAATAAAATTCCTCTGAATCGCAAAAAGTGGTAAGCACCCTCATAAGACCAAGAACTATCTCCTGTTCCCCACAAAAAATTATTTACTTCTAGACGCTCACAAATATTCTTTTATGGTAGAAACGCAACGTTTAAACACTGGAGGAAAAGTTATGGAAGAACTAAAACAGCTCCTCAAAAAACTGGTAGAAGCAAACGGGCCCTCAGGACACGAAGAAAATGTTAGAAACATCATCAAGGAAGAATTAGCCAACCACGTGGATGAAATAAAGGTGGATAACCTAGGAAACCTCATATGCACAAAGAAGGGAGCAAAAGACACCCCCAAAGCCATGATTCTAGCCCACACTGACGAGATAGGGATGCTGGTAAGATATATAGAAAAGGAGGGCTTCATAAGATTCTCATATCTGGGAGGATTCTTCGACCAAATGGTCCTAGGCCAGAGAGTACTAATACACACAGAAAAAGGCGACATCAAAGGAGTAATAGGATCAGTGCCACCCCACCTTCTACCTGAAGAGGAAAGAAAAAAACCCATAGACCGGGACAAAATGTTCATAGACATAGGGGCCACCTCCAGAGAACAGGCAGAGGGATGGGGTGTAAAAATAGGCAACCCCATCACCTGGCTCGGCCAACTGGAAGAATTAGGAAACAACATGGTAACAGGCAAAGCCTTCGACGATAGGGCCGGCTGCGCAGTCATGGTGCAAGCACTCAAAGAAGTAAAAGCCCAATGCACAGTAATCGGAGTCGCATCAGTCATGGAAGAAGTGGGACTAAGAGGAGCCCAAACCTCAAGTTTCACAGTAAATCCCGACCTAGCCATCGCCATCGATGTATCAGCAACTGGAGACCACCCCGGAGTAGAAGAAAGACAAATCCCAGTAAAAATAGGAAAAGGACCAGGAATAACCATAGCCGATGGAAGACGGGAAAGTCTAGGCGGAGGCCTCATATCCCACCCCAAAGTGCTAAAACTTATAACAGAAACCGCCCAAAAAAACAACATACCCTACCAACTGGAGATTTTTGAGGGAGGAACCACCGACGCCACAGCCGCAGCAACATCCAGGGGGGGAGTACCCTCCGCCACAATCAGCATACCCACACGCTACATCCATTCTCCCATAGAGGTACTAAGCCTTGAAGACCTATCAAACGCCGTCAAACTCCTAAAACTCTCCCTAGAAAACGCCCACAAATACTTCTAACAATCCCACCTCCCCTTTTTATGGAACACTCCTAATAAATTTCAAAACAGGTGTAAGCTCCCTTGATTTTCGAAAAACTGTCGGAAATCGCTAAAAATTCGAAATCCACAATAGCCATAGGTGTAGGAGACCAAGAAGAGTACCTCCACAGGACAGTCCAAGCAGCCCAAAAAGCAGCCCAAAGAGGAGTAGCCAAAATAATAGTCCTAGGAAACATAGAAAAAATCCCAAAAAAATACCCGAAAAAAGAAACCATCCAGATCCAAAGCTCCCTCACCCCCGAAGAAACAATCCTAAAAATGCTATCCTCAAACGAAGTAGATGCCGTGGTACGCGGCTCCCTACCAGCCACCAGCTTCCTAAAAAATGTAAAAGCACAATTCAACGTCAAAAACCTCCGCAGAATCGCACTGCTGGAATCCGCCAACGGCCACCAATTCTTCTTCGCCCCAGTAGGAATAGATGAAGCAAGAACCATACCGGAAAAAATCAACTTCGTACAGGAAGGAGTCAGCCTCATACAAAAAATAGGAATCACACCCAAAGTCGCCATACTATCCGGCGGAAGAGCCGGAGACATAGGAAGAGACCCCATAGTGGACCAAACAATAAAGGAAGCCGAAGAAGCCGTACAAGAAATCAAAAAAAGAAACATCACACAAAACATAGAAAACTACCAAATCCTCATAGAAGACGCCATAAAAAATCAAGCCAACCTCATACTCGCACCCGACGGAATCTCCGGAAACCTAATCTACAGAACACTAATACACCTAGGCAAAGGAAAATCCTACGGAGCCCCCTACACCAACATACCCAAAACCATAATAGACACATCCCGAGTAGGACCAATAAACGAATACCTAGGAGCAATAATCCTAGCCAGCGCCCTAGCAACCAAAAAAATCAAATAAAAATCAAACCAAAAAGATAAGACAAAAATATAATCCCCATTGAAAACCAATTTCCACGATAATCCATGGTAGAAAAAATCACTCGAAACTAATGCTGAAAACGTCCTTCTTTGCGCCAAAGGCCCCCTGAGAAAATAGTCTGAAGTAGTCCCCAAAAGTCGCATCAGTCTCCTCCAACTCTAAAGGCTCAAGACCCTTAGCATAAAACTCCTCCACAAGCCCAGCCAAATTATGCTCACCCTCCTTGGGGAAAACCTTCAAAGTATTCCTACCAACAACCAAAAAATACTTAACAGACTTGACTCTCTCCACACGCTTCTGGTCATCCACAGTGAAGCGTTTAAACTTCACCCTAAAACACTTACCCCCATTAGGCAACTTCCTAAGAAAACTCTTAGGCTCCCCAAAAATAGCAACCCTTCCCCTATCCAGAATAACAATTCTGTCACTGTAATCCGCAGTCTCCAAATCATGAGCCACAATACAAATAGTAACACCCAGCTGCCTATTCAAATCACGCAAATAATTAAGCAACTCAATACGAAGATGAGCATCTATTCCCGTGAGGGGCTCGTCAAGGAGTAGTACTTTTGGGTTGTGGATGAGTCCTATGCATATGGAGGCTCTCTTCTTTTCTCCTCCAGAGAGGTTTTTGAATGGTTTCTTCATCATTTCTTCATTATCGAATCCCAGTATTTGGAGTATTTGTCTTGCTCTTTTCTCGATTAGGTCGCTGGGCAGGTTGTACATTTTTCCGAAGAAGTAGGCGTTTTTGAGTGCTGAGAATTCGGGGTATGCTGAGACTTCTTCGGGTTGGGGTACGTATCCTAATATTTCTTTGAGTTTTTCTCCTTCCTTTGTTGCGTCGCATCCCGCTATGTAGACTTCTCCTCTGGTTGGCTTTATCTGTGATGTTAAGACTCGGAGGCATGTTGACTTGCCTGCCCCAGAACCCCCTATTATGGCTAGTATTTCTCCTCGATTGGCGTAGAAGCTTACGTCCTGCAATATGGTGGATTTGCGTATTTTTACAGTCACGTTTCTTAGTTCAATGTCTTTATTGTTTGCCGGGCTGTTTTTCATTTTTGTTTTCCTCTTTTGTGGGTTTGGGTTTAAACTAGGCCTTTTTTGAAGAAGAATGCTATGAATGCCAGGCTGAGGAAGAATGCGGAGAATCCGAAGAGGTATAGTAGTTGTTGCCCTATGTCTATGAGTGTTAGTCCTCTTGCTGTTACGCTGGCTATGGCTTCTCTTGCCAGTTGTAGTGGGTCGAGTCTTTGTATTGCTTTTACTGGTACTGCTAGTAGGATTACTATTAGAGTTAGGTAGGAGAATATGAAGTACTGGTTTGCTTGAAGTCGGGAGTTGCTCACCACTGATATGAATAGGCCGAGGCTAATTCCGAAGAAGGAGGTCAAGACAAGCACTACCAGGAAGTTGAATAGTGTTCCCACAGGTTGGAAGCTGTACAATAAAATTAGTATCCCTAAGACTATCATGATTTGTAGTAGGCTGACTAGTAGGTATGATATGGTTTTTGCGATTAGGGCTTCTGATTTTCCCGCTGGTGTAAGCAGCATTCTCCTGAGGGGAATGTCGCCGACCACGCTCTGACTCGTTATCACCAGTGCTGCTCCTATAAGTAGCATGGGTAGAATTAGGGGCACTGTGATTTTAATGTCGCTTATTCCTTTCGTCTCGCTGGGCCATATTGCTTGGGAAGAGGGAATAATCTCATACTTGGTATAGTTGTAGTCCATTTTTAACTGTGCTATTGCGTTGGTAACGCCTTTTATGATTGTGCCCTGTCCCTCCACATCACTTCCGTCAAGGGTCAAGTTCACATATGCGGGAATCATTTGGCTGGCCAGCTGGCTTGTGAAGCCAAAAGGGATTACAAGGACAGCGTTTATTTGTCTCTGCCACAAGAGGTAGACTGCCAAATCATAGCTCTGCATGGGAATGACTATACACTCGTTTGCATGCAGGTACATCTCGTTCATCAACGCGTTGGATAAACTCAAATTTTCAGCTGTCAGCGTGGTGTCCTGATTTATTACCGCTATCTTGTAGTAATCATCTAGAGTGGTGACCCGGTACTGCGCCATCCCCATTGCGCCAGTTATTATCATCGGAAGCAGAAATATGACCAGCAGTGCCAACCTATCCTTCATAAGCGACTCCAATTCCTTCCTAATTAAGGCCCCTATTCTCTTAATGCTACCAAAAAATGGAGCCAGCTTCACCTTCACCAAAGAAAGCATTCTCATCATCATACCTTAGACCTTCCCTTTTTGCAGTAAACTTAATTTACACTACCCATGTTTCCCGTAATATAAATGAAGTAGTCCTCCATGTCGACTTCAACTTTGGGCTCAACTTTTCGAATCGCAACCCCTTTTTCTCCAAGCTTTTCGATTATTTTTTTCAGCACGGCGGTGTTCTCCCCACTGGGAAACACCTTCAGTTGATCTCCCTTCTGGATCACGTATTCTACGCCCTCCACATTTTTTATTATTTCCACATACCCAGAATCATACTCTTCCAATATTAGCCCTATAGCGTATCCCTTGCCCGGCAAGCGGGATTTAAGCTCCTCCGCAGTTCCAAAATCAATGAAGCCCCTATTCCTAACAAATATCGCCGCCTTATCACAATAATCAATCTCAGAAGGATAATGCGTTATCACCACCAGAGAAGTCCCATAGAGCTTATTAATCCTATCAAGATAGTTCCAGAGCTCATGCCTCCTCACCAAGTCTAATCCCGAGCTAGGTTCATCGAGGAATAGTATTTTTGGCAGGTGTACTAGAGCTATGGCTATGCTTACTCTTCTTTTTTCGCCTCCGCTGAGGTTTTCTACTTTTTCCCCGCCTTTTTCGAATATTCGTAAGTCTTTGAGGATTTGTTTTCCTCTGCGTATGAGGTCTAGTTCTGGGATATCATACTGTTTTCCAAAGTAGACTATGTTTTCCATGGGTGTGAAATCCATATACATGCGGCTCAGATCTTGGGGTACGTACCCGAAGAGGGGCGCTACATTGTCTTTATCTCGGACGTCGTATCCGCATATTCGAATTTCGCCTGAGTCGGGTTTGATGTCACCAATTATGGCTTTCATGCAGGTTGATTTTCCGCTTCCCGACTCGCCTACAATTCCAAGGATTTCACCCTCTTTTATTTCGAAATTAACGTCGGATATAACCCTCTTATTGTCGTATGATACAGTTAGTCCGCGGACACTTAGGACAATGTTATCGGTGGCTTTGGGTATGGGTTTTTCTGCTGGCATAAATAGGATTTTCTGGGCTACCACATCGCTGTGGTTTTTTCGTAGTTTTGCTGGTCCTCCCACTTTAAGGATGATGTTGGGTTCTATTGGTTTATCGCTAATTGTTCCACTTTTTATTCGGACGGCGAAGTGTCCTCCAGTGATGCTCTCCTCCACACCAATTACATCTCCTTCAGCGTTGAGAGGCTCTCCCTCCCAGGTGCCCTTAATTTTAACATTGACTTTGTAGCGTTTGAGCTTCTCCCTGAGCCAAAATATGGCAGATGGAAAATTGTTCCCTTCAAAAAATCGGTCTTCGGAAAAATTTTTTTCCAAAAAGTTTCTCAGAATAAGGTTTTCAGCTTGAACATCCTCCTTAGAGGAGGGGGCCCCGATGGTGATGATTTCGCCGGGGTTAATGGTTTTGTTTCCCCGTTTGCCCTGTTTTAGGCTCACCGCTATTATGCTTCGCATGGGTGAAGAGTGGGAATCCAGATAAACTCCCTTGCCTCTAAAGTTTTCACCTGTCTCAAACCATTTGCCCTGTACCTCAACTTCTATTACGTTGCCTTCACGGTCTATGCACCACGCAACAGCCAGGCCAATTCTTTTTCCGCTGAAGTAAGCCTCCTCTACGAATTCATCTTTCAAAGCTTTCCACCAAAAAGAATGTAATAATAGACAAGCTAATAAACATATAGTAAAAATATATCCTCATGAAACCCTCCAGAAAAGTCACAGCCCTTCTACTAATCGCAGCCTTCCTGCTAACTCTCCACGCCGGCCTGGCCGTCTTCCCCCAAAAAAATGTTTACCCAACAAACCTCATAAACAACAATTACGGGCCTACTGAGTCGAAAATCGATCCCTACCTTATGTCCCTAATTCAAAGCGGGGGGCCCCACAACTTTTCCCAAACCCGTGTAATAATTGTTTTCCAAGACTCCAGTTTCAGCACTGGGCTCCAAGTCTTGAATTCAATGTTCCCAGACTTAGAAGTCAAAAAAATTTATGATTATATTCCGGCAGCTGCCATAACGTCCCCCTTGAGCAACATCCCAAAAATTGCCTCCCTTCCGCAAGTAAGCAAAGTTTGGTATGATTATCCAATTCAACTGGAACCAAAAACTCTGAAACAGTTAAGTCCCTCTAACGGTGAAGCCTCTTCTGACTCAAATATCAAGGAACTATGGAACGAGAATCTCAACGGTAGCGGCATAGTAATTGCTCTCCTGGATAGTGGAATAGATACCAGCCATCCCGACCTAGACGACTTGGACGATAACAGTAGTACAAGCGACCCTAAAGTCATTGCAAGCGTTTCTATGGTTGAGTATGACCCCTTTCCTTACGACTTTAATGGGCATGGAACATACGTGGCTGGCATCATAGCGGGAACGGGAAACGCTTCCAACGGAACATATAAGGGAGTGGCGCCTCAAGCACGACTACTAAACGTTAAAGTATTTGATGATGAGGGGCTAAGCTTCTATTCTTGGACGCTCTCGGGAGTAGAGTGGAGCGTCACTCACGGAGCAGACATCATAGTTATTCCTTTTGCTGGACCCGGCTACCCAGATGACCCCCTGTGCACCGTGGTGGATAAAGCTGTTAAATCCGGTGTCACAGTAATAGCTGCGGCTGGAGACGATGGCCCCGCTTACCTTAGCGTGGGGTCTCCGGGAATGGCTCTGAGTTGCATCACTGTGGGATCTTATAACTCCTCCTCTGGAAAGGTATGCTATAATAGTAGCCGAGGCCCCAGTTTCTTTATGTGGATGGATCCAGATATTGTGGCTCCCGGATATAATATTACCTCCTGTAGGGCAAAAACCGACCTAGGGTTTAATATTAGCTTTCCCTTCTTTAACACTAGCGGATACGGCAGCCCTGTCGATGAGAATTATACTCGTGCGACTGGGACCGCCGCTGCTACTGGTTATGTTGCTGGAGTAGCAGCTCTTCTACTACAAGCCTTTCCTTTCCTTACTCCTGAGGCTTTGAGAGTGGCGATGATGAAGACTGCTGTAGATTTAGGTGAGGATCCTAATACTCAGGGGGCGGGGCTTCTGGATGCTAATGCAACCTATCACTATTTGAAAAATCTTGGAGAGCCTTTGGAAGAAGTTACCAGAGTGTTTACTCCCGGTTTACCCTACACTGGGTTTTTCTACTCGAATGACTCCACCTCTCAACTGGAAACTTACTGCTTGGTGGGGACTTACGGCACTTTTGTCGGGATGTTGACCCGAAACATGACTTCTGATTTTAATAGTACCCACTTGTTGCAGGGCCGTTTTGGATTGAAGTATAATGGGAGCGGTAGTGTTACTCCTTTTCTGCTTACCACTGTGTACCGGGAAATGCACTCAACCACGGTTCCGGGAGTGGGAGACTATGAGAGGGCTGTGACTGTGCTGGGCAATGGAGACTTACTCATAGTAATATCCGTAGATTGTTGGAACAGCACAGGTGCCACGGGAGCATTTAGAATAAAGGTAACCCTGTTGAATGTTGGGAACACCACTCTAAGGGATTTGGCATTGTTGACAGTTTGGGACATTGATCTCTTCCTGAACGAGTCCAACTATGCTACAGATGACATTGCCCGATATAATGAAACAGATGACTTAATCTATGCTTATGATTCTCACAATGATTACCCTGAGGAAGTTTTGTATGTGGGGTTCAAGGGCAACGTTTCCAGTGCCCACGAAGTAGGGGAAAATGACTCGGTTCTCAATCACTTTTTAAGTGACGAACTAAACAATGAGTCGTATTATACGGGTAGTGTTGGTCTTGCTTTGAGGTGGAGCTTGTCTGAAGAGTTGAGCCCTGGGGGCAAAGTGGATTTTGTGGGGGCTATTGGTGTTGGTGGAAGCTATAGCCAGATGCAAACTGCAATTTATAATATTTTGGGGGCTGAGGTGCAAAATTTTACAGACCTATGTGTAGTTAACGCTTCTATCAGTCGGGTGGGTAAGCCCTATACCTCTTTTGCTTCAGAAAGCCTTATTCTAAACTTGGGCACCAATGTGACTAATGCCACTGTTTTCTTTTTTGCAAATAAGTCAAGTGATGGAAGCAGCATCGTATACCTTGAAATATTCCAGTACCATGATCTGCAACCCTTCGCCTTCAGGAAAATTTCCACTAGCTGGGAACCCACAAGCAGTGGAGTTTACGCTGTGGGCTGGGTGACAACTGAGCTTCCCAACTTTTTAACGCTGGAACAGATAATCTCGGGCAACATAACATTTAACATGAGCGAAACCTACCTTCTTGACAATTTCCTTGCTCGAAATGTGTTTGTGGGTTCTCCCCCCAACTGCAGCATTCTTTTCCCCACAGTTATCCCCCATAAGCCACTTGAGCTTCGTTTCCCCCTAGACTTCGCCTACAATAATCTGACCATAGTAAGTTCCCACAGTCTGGAAGATGTTCAAGTATTCTATTCTGGTAACGCAACTCAACTTTTCAATAATACTCCACAGAAAATTATTCTGAATAACTATGCAAATATATTAGTATCATTTAACACCACGCTTTTCCCACGTCCCGGCTACTACGAGGGCTTAATCCAAATCATGGCTAACGGGGAGAACTTGGGAAACGTAAGCATCAATTTTAATCTAAGCTATCCCGAAGGCAGACTATTCTTTGATAGCATTCATAAAGAAGTGGGCTTAGAGACTTGGGGAAAAAGGCTTGAGAGCATCTACAGTGGCTACTACCAACTATCAGAAGTCCTATACAAACAAGGGTGCGACATAGATGAGATTCCCTTACTCAGCGAATACCGAGCTGAACTGCTCACATTTTACGATGGAATACTCATATTCGGTCCCCAAAAGGGATTCACAGAACAGGAAATATCACTCATTCACAGCCTACTCCGCAACGGAACAAATATCATCATATGTCTAGAACCGCAGGACGAATGTAACTGGACTGCGGTAAACCTTATAACGGAACCCTACGGAATCACAGTAAATTCAAGCGAACCAGGAACAAAAGTAATTACCTCCTTGAACATGTCTCAATCCCACCCTGTCACCCGAAACCTCAACAGTATAGAAATGGAAAACGTAGCAATTCTAAATGTGAATACCAGTATGGAAGCAGTGGCTCTTGCCAACACCTCTGACGGCGGTATAGTTATAGCTGCCGCAGATGCGGGATACGGTAAACTTCTGGTCATAGGAGACTCCTCCATTTTTGACAGTCGCCACATAAACCTGTTGGACAACACCCAACTTGCAGTGAATGCAGTTAACTGGCTACTTGAAAACAGAATCATACTCCACATTACCCTATTCTCACCCAATCCTGATGGAAAAATACACTTGGGAGAAAACCTATACGCAGACATACACGTCACAGACATACATGGAAAAGAAATCACAAGTAACATCACATTGTTAACTGTTTACATTCTACCAAATGGCACATTCCTACCGATACCCGCATTCCAAACAGACCAGCCGGGATGGTATGTTGGACTCTTCCTCACAGCCTTCACCAACGAAACCGGAGACTACACAATGATCTTGTATGCAGACGCCCACAACTATACCACCACACACTACATTTACAATTTTAGGGTGGAACCCGAAAAGCCAACTATATCTGCCCTCTATTATCCCCAAGCATCAAGGGAATACGTGCTTTTCGGATTCTCCCTCATAGGGACAATCACCTTAATAGTGGTCTCAGCCTACCTACTGGAAAGAAGGCGTCTCCGCAAGAAAATTCTAATACCGGAACTTGACAGAGAACTCCGGAACACTATAAGAAACACCGTCAATGAGGTTAGGGCGGTACTTAAAAGCTTAGACAGAGAACTCTCCCAAAAAGGACTCGATGACTTTGATAAACTTAGAATAATACACGAAAAACTTGGAAGGCTTAGAATTGCTCTTGATAAAGCCAAAGGCGTTGCAGAACGCGTGGGCGAGTAGAAAGCAGTGGGTGAATTTTTGCGGCGTCAGATTATCCCCCGATTTTATTCTTCTGTTCCTGGAGTTTGTGTAGCAGCTCTTTTACTGCGGCAGATATCCTTACTTTTTCGTATACTATTTTGTTTAAGTCTTCTTCAAATTCTTCGTATACCTTAACGTCTCCATTCCATCCCTTTATTTTTTGGAGATACTTTCTCAAAAAGTTGACTTTAATTTCCCACAGTTTCACAATGGCCTGCTTCTCGTCATCCTCTTTGTCCACACATACTGAAAAGATTAGATCCTCTGACGAAATGCAAACAAATTTTTTCTTACCCATCACTATGGATTCTACTCTGTCCTCTCCAAGTTTGGTGACGAATGAGGAGGCGGCACTGAGGAATCCTGAAACCAGATCCTCGTCTAGTTTCACGCTGTGATACTCCTTATGGAAAAGACATATTCCACTTTTAAGTAGAATCCATACGTTGTGGATGGTCAAGTTTTCCCAGCTCACATGCAATGTCTTTTGGTGGTATTATTGCCTTGTTTTCTTGGGATTACTATGGTTAAACCGATATTAAAATGTTGCTATACTACAAAATTAATAAATTATTAAGGGAGTTTATCGTTTCATGAAAAATACGAAAATTTTAGAGCTTATTTTTTAAGTCATCCAAAAGATTTCTAATTCTCCTTCTGGAAGTTTTGGGCAAGTCCCAGAGCATGCTCTCCACTCTTTTCAAGTAGTCCCCTGCTGCTTCCTTAAGGCCCTCCTTAATGTATATTTCAATGGCTTTCACATAGTTGTCCGCAGCCTTAACAGGTTCTTCCTTCTCCTCATATAACTCGCTTATAGTGACCAAGGTGTTGGCGTAACTGATATTATCATTCATTAATTCATATTTTTTCAATGCCTTTTTATAGTACTCCAGAGCCTCATCAAAATTTTCAAGTTCAAATTGGGCGTCTCCAAGATCTAGAAGAACGCTGGCCACAGCTTCATCATTTTTGGTTTTCTGATATTCATTTAGTGCCTGATTTAGAAGATCCAGTCCTTTTTCGTTTTGCTCATCTGCAAGGTACGCTAATCCCAGAGCATAGATTGTATCCACGACATATTCTGACATGTTATGCTTTTGATAAATTTCGAGGGCTCTCTCCCCATTTTTTATTGCCTCTTGATTTTCTCCAATTTCTAAAAGCGAAATGCATAGGTGGTAGGCGGAATCTGCTATTCCCACTTCATCGCCGAGCTTTTCATAGTTTTCTAAAGCCTTCCGGTAAAGTTCTACAGCCTCCTGGTTTCTACCCAATTTGGTAAGTACTAATCCCTTTTCTATGTAAATTTGGGAAGCCAAATCTATTTCCCCCGCCTTTTCAGCTTCCACCTCTATCTGCGAATAAACCTCTACTGCCTCTTCTAGCTTGTCTTCCTCTTCCAGCATTCTGGCCTTACGAATCAGCTCCTCTGTCACTATTTAGTCCTCCAGAAGTTATTCAATTAAAAATAACCTCAATAATTTCAAATAATTTAAAAGTTTAGGTTAGTTGTCTCTCCAATGAACGTTTAAACTTTATTCATTTTTGAGTCTAAGCCCCCTTTAAATTTTTCAGTTAACTCAGATTACCTCTCCAACCAAATATAACAATTATAAGACAGTTCCCCCACATTCCGCATCCTTCGTGATTTTTTTGGATTTTTTTCTTTTTTTCCAGTTTGATCATATCTTTTATGGGGGATTCTCAAAAAATTGTGTGAAGAAAGCTACAATGGTTCTTGGTTTTGGCTTACAAAATCCGCAAAAATAGAAAAAAATAAGCCAAGGGTGCGGAAAGTGGGAGTTCCATGTTAAAATTAAATATTCTGTCGCTACAAGGAAATCCTCGTTTTTCTGAGAAGAGTAGCTTATTTTGGATTACAAAACCTTTGGGGGGAGAAATCCCCGACTCTAGTTGCAGGGAGTATCAAAATAAAAACAGTTGGCATAATCCCTTTTTTAAACTAGGGTAATTTTCTATTTTTCTGAAAAAATCAAAAATTGTCGTTTATGCAAATATAGGTTGGTGTTAGAAATGGTTTCTACACCAATTCTCTTTCAAGTGCTCGTAGTTTGTCGTCCAATTCCTCTATTTCCTTTTTGCGCTCATACTCTTTAATTAGTTCGTCAGCTTCTTTGGCAAAGTTTTCTAATTTGTTTGTATCTATTTCGGTGATTGGTTGTTTGAATTCTGTCCAGAATTTTATTTCAAGGCCGTCTAGAGTTTCTGTCACGTCATCCTCCCTATCCGTGGATAAGACAAAAATTATGTTCCGGGATACCTTGTATCTGAATAGTATGTTTTCTAGCGTTATGGACCTTATAGATTCTCCCGTCATACTGTCTGAGAAAGTATGAATGGCTGATAGCAGATTTGATATGTTTGGTGCCTGTTTGGTTGCTCCAAAATATCTCTCAAAGAGGCATTCTCCTTGTTTTTTGATTACCCACAAGCCGTGAATCATATGTGTTTTACTCCTCTTTATATAATTCTAATTTTTATTAAATTATTAGTATGGGCAAGTCCAGTTTGAAAAATTTCTTACTATTGTTCTCATCCAAGTAGAACAATATGGGTTGGTAGTTAACCATTCCTGTTTTTGTGGGTTTAATCTTTATAGTTATTTTCTCGGTTTTCCCTTTTCCCAGCGGTTTTCCCTCAAGGGATATAGAATTTGTTTCACCGTAATCTTTTGTTTCTTCTACCTTTACTTTAAAATCTGGTGGCTTGATGTTTTCTATTCTTTCTAGAGTTGCCGTTTTTACGCCAATGTTTGTTATCTCAAAGTTTATGGGGATTTCCTCATTTACATGAAAAACTCCGTGGGCTATTGGATTTGCTGTGCGTAGGATAACGAAGGCATTTTCAGAAGCTTCTCTCGGTATTAGAAAGGTGTAACCCTCTCCTTCCTCCAGGGTTTTGGTTTTTCCAACCAAGCTCAGATATTCAGATAGATTCAGTTTCCTTTTTATTTTGTCCAGCTCTGAGGCTGCTTTTTGCTTTAAATAAATGTGCCCCGATTTCTGGAAGCTTTCAACAGCTTTACGGAAGCTTTTTTCAACCATGGGATAATAACTCGTTTTCGCTTCGTCCGTCATTTCCAGTCTTAACTTTGTGCTGTATCTAACTCCGTCCAGATAACTTTTCATCCCTTCCAAGTATTCCACGTAGCTATTTAGTCCTGTTTCTTGGAAGAATTTTTGTGATCTCTCAAAGTAAGTTGTTGCATTAATGTACTCCTGCATGGAGTCTTTTTCCGCTTCCATGCATCTGACCAGGCTTTCTAATCCGTAGCAAAGATCCGAATAGGCCTTTGATATATTCCTCATTTTTTCATAAGTAAACAGGATTGAGCATTCTTGGAACAATTGTGCAGCAGACTGATAAGTCTTTAAGTTATTATCTATTTGGGCCTTCTCTAGTTCTAAAAGAGCTTCAATAAATTTGTTCATAGCGCTTATTTCTATCGAATCCATGAATACTTTTGCGGGTATTTTTTCTATTTTTTCCATCGCTGCTTTGTAATGTACTATTGCTGCTTCATGCTTGCCCTCCTTAGAGAAGATTAATCCACGCTCCATTTCCTCTCTAGCTTCCGCAAAATCTGCAAACATTCTCGCTACACTAATTCGGCTTGCAGTTTCCAACCCCGGTTTTAGGAAGGATACGCTCTGGCGAAACATTTTGGCCGCTGAACTATATAGCTGCGCAGCCTTTTCACCCTCCTCAGCCATACTCACAGAGTCTGCTTCCAGAAGTCTAATTTTTGCAGCGTAGAAATTGGCTTCATGTTCATACATTTTTGGGAAAAGAGGTAACGCTTTCTCATAATACCCTTTGGCAGTTACCCAGTCTTTCCTCTCACTATCCTTCGCTAATTCAATATTATACATTGCACTTGCAAATTTAGCATTATCTCTCAGAGAGGGGTGATTTTCTGCGGCTTGTTCGTACTTTTTAGAGGCTTCCAAATAGTAGTCCGAAGCCATTTTATAGTTGCCCTTCCTGTCATCTAGTTCTGCCAGTTTACGCAAACAGAGAGCGCATAACTCAATCAAATTAACTTTGGTATAATATTTTGATGCATCCGCGAAGCTGCTCTTTGCTTTCCTATAGAATTCTTCTTTCTCAGTAAGCTGCCACAGGTCTTCTTCTATAAGTCCGAGGGAGTAGGCGGTATTTGCTGTCCTCAAATCGTCCTCTCTTAATTTATATATTTCAATTGCATTTTCGGCTAAACTCTGAGCTTTTCTGAGGGTTTCAATTTTTTCTTTGTCACTTAATCCCACCTTTGAAAGAAAATAGCCCGCCTTACTTGCTATTCCATAAGCTATATCCCTCTCATTAATCTTCACCCCGTATTCAACCGCTCTCTCAGCATATCTAAATGCTCTTGAACGAAGATCCCTAATCTTTTCCAATTCTTCAGAAGATAATTCTTTACCCTCATCGATTTGAGAAGTCATCAATACATATTTGGCCATGCTCTCATACAGCTTTCCAAGAAATCTGAAATCACTTGGCAATTTTTTAACATACTCTAGCGCCTCACGTCCAAAAGACGCCCCTTCTCTCAAAACCTCCCTTTTGGGAACCTCACCCTGAATAAATTCTGCATAATCTGCAATAACCCCCGGCATCTCCGCAAGCACTCTAGCAACATTACGGGTTTCGTCTAATACCCTATAGTGGTTAAGACTCTGCTTCAAACTTTCATAAGCGGATTTTAAAAGTGTTTCTTGCTCACTTCTATCTGTCACAACTTCTACAAGTTCTTTTCCCGCCATAGCATGTATAAAGTATGTATCCGCTATTAGGTTCTGTTCTTTACTCTTAAGGAGGCTGGATAATGCTTGTTCCGCTTGCTTCTGGGCGGTTTTCAACAATCCGACCTTACTGCTGATATTTTTAACAAGTATAGCCTGATTAAAATCGATTAACGCTAAATTATAGCCTCTCCAACCCTCACAAATAGATAATTCCTCTGGTTGTGGTCTGGCCATTTCTTCGCGTATATCTGCCAAAGCCCTTCTTTTAGCTTCATCAGATTCCGAAGATTCCAAAACCATGAATATTTTCGATGTATTAATCAAGCATGGAAAACAGAGTGCGGGTCTCTCTCTGTGAGCCTTTTGTAAAAATTTTTCCGAGTTGCCGAAATTAATAATCGCACCACTTAGAATTTTTTCCCTCTCCTCCACATCAAAATGATGATAATTTCTAAGTTTTAACATACCCAGCCAAAACTCAACTATTCCCGCCTTTTCCAACTGCTCATATTTCTGGTAAATCTCAGAACATTTTTCCAACCCCTCAACTATATCCAAAAACTTATTTTTCCTCTTGCTTAAATCCTGCTCCTCAAATAAGGATGCCAGCTCAGACAAAATAAGAGAACTATCAATAATTGCTCCCCTAATATCTGGTTTAATCTCCTCCAACTCAAGCTTTATGAAAATTTTTCGCGTGGATTCCCAAAAGTCTCTGGCCCTTTCTAATGAAATTTTAAAAGCATCGACAGTATCTTCTCTTCCCGACTGTAAAAGGCTGCAATGCCCCGCAAAAAAGTAAGATTCCGCCTCCATCAATTTATCCTTTAGGATAGAATATAGCTCACTTGCTTCCACATAATTTTCAACCGCGCCGATGTAGTTTCCTCTCTTTTCTAATTCATATGCCGCTGCAAAGGTTTTTTCCGCCCTTTCAACAGTAGGCTTTTTGCCAAACAAGGCTTAACCCTCAAAAACGTTGTATAATGTTTAAAACTGTATTTATAACATAATTTTACATTAAGCTTTATTTCTGTCCTCTAAAGTTTATCAATATATAAAGTAAACGGTATCGGTAAATAAATTTGTGTTATTTAAAGATATATAAATAAAATTATTCATTTATACTAAAGGCGCAATGTAATGTGTGTGTATTTTTTGTTTGGGGGTTGTAATTTTTGTTGTGGGTCCTGTTTTTGGGGAGGCTTCCTAAGCCTTCTTTTCCATTTTTGAGCCCTAAAATGTTTTTTGGGAAAATTTTTGCATACCCCCACAAAATCAAAAATACATACTTACTACTTTGCGCCTATACTAAACAAACACAAGTTTATCATTTTAAAATACATTTCCAAACTCTACTTTTCAAGCTCATTGGGCCTTTTTGTGTTTTTTCGATTTACCATTCACTAATTCCTAAGATACGGATTCGAAACTTCCTAAAATCTATTTGGAAAAGTTGCTCCTGGCGCCTCCACTGAAAAGTGTTCCGCTCAAAAATAGGAAGAAATAAAAAAGATGCAGAATTTGATTTCAAACATTTATTTTATGAAAACTTGACATTTCCCGCGACTAGAGTAGGGAGCTTATTGCGTTGGCAATTTTGCAAAGAAATGAGTCGAGTGAAAATCTAACCGCTCAATAATATAACGTGCACGTTTGGTGAATTCTACACCGCGTATATCTTTATGGTTTCCGCCAAAATTTTATTTAGCGTCTTTTCAATATCTGTGATGTCTGCCTGGACCTGTATTACTTCCTCGCAGGATTTAATTGCTATGTCTGGATCTTTTAATCCATGCCCAGTTGTTATGCAAACTACTCTTTCGTCTCTGTCGATCACTCTGTTATCGATTAGTTTCTTTAAGCCCGCTATTGAGGATGCGGAGGCGGGTTCCACAAATATTCCCTCTGTTCTGGCCAGCATTTTTTGGGCTTCTAGAATTTCATAGTCACTTACGGTCTCAGCGAGGCCCTTTGTTCCGTAAATTGCTCTGAGTGCTTTTTCCCAGTTTACAGGCTTCCCTATCCTGATTGCCGTCGCTATGGTTTCCGGCTTTTCCACAAATGTAACTGTTTTTTCTCCCTTCTTGTACGCCTCAGCAATTGGTGCTGCACCCTCAGCCTGTATCCCTATCATTCTGGGAATCTTTTCTATTAACCCGATTTCCTTCCATTCAAGTAAACCCTTATAGATTGCACTTATGTTTCCCGCATTTCCTATGGGAAGGATAATGGTATCAGGTACTTCCCAGTTCAGCTGGTCGATTATTTCATATCCGATAGTTTTTTGTCCTTCGAGGCGGTAGGGGTTTAGACTGTTGAGTAGATACATATGGAACCTTTCACATGACTCCTGAACCAATTCCAAAGCTTCGTCAAAGTTACCCTTAATAGCTAGAACAAAGGCTCCATACATCATGGCTTGGGCTAGTTTTCCCAAAGCAATTTTTCCAGAGGGTATGAAAACCACGCAGGCCATTTTGGCTTTAGAGGCATAGGCTGCCAATGATGCTGATGTATTACCAGTGGAGGCGCATGCTACTACACTGCTTCCCAAATTTTTGGCCACAGAAACACCCACCGTCATTCCCCTATCTTTAAAGCTTCCCGTAGGATTTTCTCCCTCATTCTTGACCCACAGGTTATTTATCCCCAATTTGTCCGACAAGTTAGTACAATGGTAGAGATTGGTTTTTCCCTCATTCAGGCTTATAACTTGCTTCAGTTTTGGTAAGAAGGGATAATACTTCCAAACTGAGATGGGTCTCTTCTTCCAGTCGCCGTCTAAAGCCTTTTCCAGATTCCCATATTTCACGTCTAGAAGATGTCCACATTTTTCACATATGTAGATTATTTTTTTGGCGTCATATTTTGTGTGACATTTTATGCACTCCAACCATGAATCTGAATCCATTAGTGTCCCAACCTTTACCTCTCACTTTTTCTAACCTTGTTAATGTAGAGAATATCTCCCAGAATCGCGCTGGAGGTCTCTCTTGGACCCGCGCCTCTGCCTATGAGGGTGATGTCCTCAGCAACATCGGTGTGAAAAGAGATAACGTTTAGAGTGCCTCCAACAGCCAGTGGTGATCCCTGGGGAATAAGGCGGGGCATAACTTCTATTCTATTCCTATCTACGTATCCTATATGCTTAACTAGGTATCCATCATCCATTGCTAGTTCAATCATCTCTGGTGTGACATTAGTTATACCTTGTATTTGAACTTCACTAAACCTTCTTTTCATTTTGAGTATGCCGTTGGCTAGAATCACCAGTTTGGCTGCGGCATCGATTCCTTCAATATCATAGGTGGGGTCTGCTTCCGCGTAACCCCTCTCTTGAGCTTCTCTGAGAGCGGCGTTAAACGAAATTCTCTCCTCAGTCATCTTTGTGAGAATATAGTTGGAGGTTCCGTTTAAAATCCCAGTAATGGATATTATCTCGTTTACAAGAAGGGCTTCCCTCGCCACATAGAATAGGGGTATAGCTCCCCCAACAGTGGCCTCATAGAGCAGGATTCTGTGCTTTTTTTCTGCTATATCCATTAACTCGGGAAAGGCCAG
This sequence comes from Candidatus Jordarchaeia archaeon, assembly GCA_018383815.1. GTDB lineage: Archaea > Asgardarchaeota > Jordiarchaeia > Jordiarchaeales > Jordiarchaeaceae > Jordiarchaeum. Next base: position 31,142 of record JAHAWU010000026.1, read on the forward strand.
AACCAGGGGCCCCTTATTTGAAGTCACCACATCCTTACCACTGGTAAGCGCTTCCTTGATGTGGGTTAATCCGGGCTCTCCATGTTCAATGTTTGTTACAGTCATTTCCACTATGAGTTCACAGTCCAGCTCTGGAATAATCTCCTTGGAGACAGTGTTACTTTTCCAAGCTGGAGAAGATTTCCCCAGGGAAAGAATTTCTTGGAGTTTTAATCCCTTCTCATCGATCCAGCTTCCGTCCTTTTCCAGTATGGCTACAACTTCTGGGTTAAAACCGATTTTCTGGAGAACTTCTCTTTTTTCCAGCATAACTTGAGCTACTGCTTTGCCCACATTTCCAAATCCTACAAGTGCCATTTTCAATTAGGTTCAACTCCATACCAGGAATAGATTTTTTTCGGCTCCCACCCTCCTGAGTATTTCAACTGTTTCGTCCAGTTTCTCCTCGGTCTCCGCCTCTAATTGGAACTTTACTGTTGAAACTTCTTCTGGACGCTTTATTCGGGCTGTGACTTCCTTTACAACCACTTTTTTCTCTAAAATTCTGTCTATTGTATCCTTGATATTTGTGGCAAAAACGTGTCCCACAAGTATTACTGTCTTTTTGCATATGCTTTTCACCGGTCCCGCGTTTGTGATTAGAACGTTTTGATTCTTTATGGCATGCGTAATTTTATCTAGGTCCTCTTGCCTGTCGAGGTCAAAGGTTATCACTACTGGCAACTTGTTTCCCTTTTTCTGGTCTCTTAGATGCGCTATTTCTCTAATGTTTCCCCCAAATTTTGAGATGGGCTCCAAAGCTTTAATTAGCTGTCCAGGCTCATCGGCTAGCTCTATTTCCAGCATCATTCTCATAAAGCAACTCCTCCATAAAAACACCTATCAACTATTAGGTTCAATTATTTTAGGGTTTGTTCTACCTCACTCCCTGTTTAACTTTTTGAAATTGTGATATTTCAATGATTGGTAATATTTTTTATTTCGCTTGTTTTTCGAGTTCATTTTTCTTCGTCTTCGTGTAGGTTAAACTCTTTGTGGATGGCTCGAACAGCTTTTTCTAGGTCGTTTCTTGATATCACTAGGGAGATGTTAAGCTCGCTACTACCTTGGGCGATGGCTCTTATGTTTACTTTGGCTCTTCCTAAAGCTGAACAAATTCTTCCCGCAACTCCATAAGTGTTTTTCATGCCTGCGCCGATAACGCTTACTAGGCTTACATCGTCTTCCATTTCTACGTTAACCCACTCTTTTCCAAAGAAGGGTGACCAGTTAAGCGCCTTGATCGCTTTGTTTTTATCCTCATCGCTAACAAGAAATGTGATGTTATTTTCGGATGAGGATTGGGATATCATTATTATGTTAACGTTGTTTTTACCCATCAGGTCGAATAGCTTTGCGGCGGTTCCCGGCCTTGACACCATGGCTTCTCCTTCCACTGTTATCATGTTGACATTCTTCATTTCCGCGATTGCTTTGACCACGCTCTCCTTTGTTTTTATGCCCCTAGATATTCTGGTGTACCTGTCTGGGTTTGGATTGTCAAAGTTTCTGATTTCTACTGCTATACCCTTTTTCTCAACGGGAAACACGCATAGTGGGTGAAGCAGCTTGGCTCCAAAGAAAGCCAGTTCTTTCGCCTCAGCATATGATATGTCTCTTATAATGTGTGCGCTGGGTTCCAATTTGGGATTAGCCGTAAGTAAACCATCCACATCCTTCCAGAGCACCACCTTCACATCGTTGTTCTCATTCTTAAGGCTGTACGCTAGTATAGTTGCGGTGAAGTCGCTTCCACCCCTGCCCAGCAGGGTCACGTTACCCTGATTGTCTCTGCCAAAAAATCCGGTTACCACAGGTATTTTTCCCTCAGACAGGAGTGGATGTATAATTTCCTTCACCTTTTGTTCAGTTCTATCAAGGATAGGAAGTGCGTTTTGAGCTTCACTAGTGGTGTAAATCAAATCATAAGAGCTTACGTAAACCGCCCTGAAGCCCTCTGACTCCAAGTATCTGTGGAGAATAATTGTGGAGAGTCTTTCACCGAAACTGGAAATCAAATCTAGCTTCTGAGGTTTTAAACCAAAATTCCAAACATCCTTCAAAACAGTTTTCAGTATTTCCAGCTCTCTCTGAACTTCCAAAGAAGCCTTCTCTTTGAAGTCACCTTTCAGAATATTATCAATTAATGATGTATGCTTATCCCTTAACAGTTTGAAGTCATTATCCATGTCTAGGCTGTGGTTTTCTGCCTTTTTGGATAAATCTATGAGGCTATTGGTGACTCCATAGAGGGCAGAAGAAACCAGGACTAGCTCGTTTTTGGAATAGTCTCTCAAAATTTGCGAAATTCGATGGAATGATGCAGAGTCCTTTAAACAGCTCCCACCGAATTTCATTACGACTATGTTTCCAAGTCTCAATCCACCTCAAAAACAATTGCGGAAAGACAGTTATACGAGCCAGATATAAAACTTTTCCCCATAAATACATCTAACTTGCCTTGAAGGAATTCCTAACTTAATCACCGTAAGTGTGGGGGATTAAAAATTTGGGATTTCTATTCAGGCACGAACGTTAACCAGTTAAGGGAATATGCAAAATTGATTATTTTTTCTACAAGGCTCTGGTCTACTTCTAGAATTTTTGCAATCTGGTTTATTCTATAGTTTCCTTCAGAAATTAGTAGTACGTCAATTCCCTCTCTGCCGAATTTTTTTAGTATCTCATTCCTCTCGTAGGCTCTCGGAGCTAATAATCTGGAGATTTCCAAAATTCTTTTGGGCTTCCTCCTAAGTTTTTCCTCCCTCTCACTTTTCGCAATTTCTTCTCCGACAATGGACTCGAATCCTTCTATTTCCGGAGTACTAATTCCACTCAGTAAATCCCCTAGGAGA
>JAHAWU010000028.1 GCA_018383815.1 Candidatus Jordarchaeia archaeon
TATTAGGACAGAGAAAGGCGGGGAAATTTTCCAAAAGGCTCAGGAGGAGGAGTACCTGACCTCAAAGCCTTTGGAGGAATCTGAAGCAGGACTCCCCCTGCTTATAAAACTGGCGAGAGGAAAGAGAAAGAGAAACCTTGAAAAACTGGAATCCAAAAGAACAGAGGGAGGATATGTCACCCATTTCTAAATTTCCCTCTTCTTTATTTTAAAATTTGATCAATACTCATAATGTCTACTTTGTTTCTAGTTCAAATTCGCAGTAATCATTCCCCATAGCCATACACTTTGTTTCTTTACAGATCCATTCTTTATTTGTAACTACTTGAAGAATTCCCACAAGAGCCCCCGCAACAAAGGTGCAAACTGGCCTATCAGAATGGGTATAAGATAATGCGATTGTGGAAATACCTGTTATTTTTAATTTGCCTGTATCAACACTTCCCTCAATTGATATCACCCTACCCCACCCCGAGGCTGTGTTATATTTCAAGACTTCGGATAGTTGATCTTTATTGTTTTTTTGCGACTCAGATTTTATGAGAAGCGCGGCTCCGCGTCCTACTTGCTCACCCAATTCGAGGAGAATTTTTCGAGACTCTTCTTGGTTGTGTTGTTTTTCTATGGCTTTAATAAACAGTATTAAGGTCTGTATTGGTGTTATAATGTGGTTCCAGCCGAGTATTGAAACCTGACCCAATTCGTTGAACGACATGCTTTCCTTTAGTTTAGTGAAGGAGTCATAGAGTGGGAAAAGCGTGATGAACTTGTCGGGAGTAAAAAGGTAGGCGAATCTTTGGTTTAAAATTTTGTGGGCCTCTCTTATTAGGGGAGTTCTTGAAATGTGTACGTATGATTGCTTTTTTTCTTCAACTGTTTCGAAACTAAAGTTTATGGCATAGTCAATAATATGAGTCAGAGTGTTAGTCACCTGTGGTTCATGAACATCGCGGTTTGCTATTCCCAGAAATATTCCGCCCTCGCCCTTAGCGTCGAGGGTTAATTTTCTAATCATTCTCAAAACAGTTTTTGAATCAAAGTCGATGATTGAGGAGCTTATATTGGCGTAAATAACAAGTATCGGAGTGTCCGGAAATTTTTGCTTAAGCCGGGATTTTGCCTCGCTTATTTCGTAAATTATTCTGTTTGGCTCATTAGCTATTTCTCTAATATTCTTAACTTCGTTATAAACTATGGTTTTGTTTTCGCTTGAAACCAAGTCCAAAAAGTAGAAGCGGTCTTCCCGAATGGCCTTTTGAAATGCTGTGTTCATTTTCTCGCAGAAATTCTCTTTAATTTGTCTATTAATTATTTCGAAGGGCAAATTTGTGTGAACCATTATAACAGCTCCGCCCTTTTCCAAAAATTTCAAAGCTATTAAGGCCGCAAGCCTATTGGCGTCATTAAGTGTGAAAGAGTCCGACGTTACCAGAAGTGATAAGCCACCATATAGACGCCCCAAGGTATTATCAATGTATTCAATTTCGGTTCTACTAATCTTCAACTTTTCTCCCTACCTTCAAAATTAATCATTATACTAAACCTCGCATAGCTTTTTTCCGCAAACATTAGGAGAATATATGTTGAATGCTAAATTTTCAGGGGGGCTGTTCAATTTTTGCTTCAAATACACACCATTCATCTCCCCTTGCTATACAATGCGTTTCATTGCAAATCCACCTCTTTCCTGTAACCCCTTCTAAAATTCCAGCCAAAATGCTTCCAACCACCGCACAAACTTTGTGATTTGATTTGCCATAATAGTAGGATATCGTCATAAAATTGTAAATCTTAAATTCTCCAGATTCTGGGCTTCCCTCTCTTTTGATTAGTCTTCCCCATCCTCGAATCAAGAAGTAATTAAGCGTTTCCCTCAGCAAATCACTTCCCTCTAAACCATACTTTGATTTGAAGAGATTTGTAATCTCCAAACCCAATTTTCGACCAAAACCCTCCATAAATTTTCCATACTCATTTATCCCTAAAGTCTTTTCAAGTTCTTTAAACAAAAATAGGAAGGTACTCAGGGGGGTAATCAAAAACTCCCTATCCCCAATTAAAATTTTTCCCTCCCTATAGGAAATGCGCCTCTTAAAATCGTCAAAAATCGGAGCCAAAGCAGGAAGCTTTAAAAAAGTATTATTAGAAAAAAGATAAGCATATCTCTGGTAAATATTGGCCGAGCTTGGCTCCGAAACCGGAGACTTCAACACGCGAAAATAGGGCTGTTTTAAGCTTCCCCCTTCTTCGCATCTGAGTTCTACCACAAAATCAGCCAAGTGTATCAGCGCATTTAGTATTATAGGATCGTGGATGTCGCGATTAACTAGTCCCATGATAATGTCTCCCCATCGCTTTACGTTTGCTGTTAACTTCCTAAAAATTTTTAACACAGTTTTTGAGCCAAAATCTAGAATAGACGAACTAAAATTTTGATACAAAATCATGAGAGGTGTGTCTGGTGAAACATTTTTGATTTTTTCTCTTAAATAACTGACTTCAAACAGAATTCTGTCGGGGTCGTTGTCGATTCCTAATACGCCCTTTAAACTAGAACCTTTGTGAAAAGTATTGTTTAATGTCGTATCGAGATAATAGCATTTGCCCACGTTAAAGGCCTGCCAAATTAAATCAACATCCTTTGGCGAAAACCTTGTTTGAATATCTTCATTTACCATGGAGGATGGCAAACTTGTTCCTATTACGATGCCCCCTCCACCCTGTTTAAGGAAGTTTATGCCGACTAAAAGATTGAGAGTTATGGCATCATTTAAAGTGAAAGAATCACATATAAACAAAATTGAAGTGCCACCAGATAACACGCCTAGGTATTCATCTATGAATTCCACCATTTTTTCAGTCATCAAACCTTATCCCTCATTATACCTTTTGATTCATCTCCTGAAGAATGATGGTTTCAAGCCACAAGTTTCAATTCGAATTTACAACTACTATTTCCCTGGGCGATACACTCTTTTTCATTGCAAGTCCAAGTCCGCAAGGAGATTTCTTCTAAGATACCCTGTAGGACTCCTGCTTCAAGTATACAGACTGGATAATCGGATTTTCCATAATGGGCAGCAAAGTTAGATGAGCCTTCAACTATTATGCGTCCGGATTCAAGGCTCCCTTCGTAAATGTTAAATTTGCCCCAACCAGTAATTGAAAGGTGTTTTACCGCGGCTTTTAAAAGGTCTTTGTAATTTAATTTAAATCGGGAAGAGAGGATTTTTAAAATATGTGACCCTATGAGCCTGCCTACATTTTTTACTATTTTTGTGTATTCGCTTTTACCTAATTTTTTCTCAATTTCTTTTAGGAGAATTACGAAGGTGGGCATCTCCGCAATAATGTAATTTGTGTCGTAGGCTATTACCTCCCCTCTTTCAAGGTAGGAGATGCTTGCCTTCAACTCTTCGAAGGACGTAGGAATGGTGGGGATAATGCAAAAATTGTCCTCGAACAGTTCATATGCGAATTTTTTGTATAATATTTTTTTATCATCTGTGGATAAGGGTGTTCTGGTCACGGACACATAGGGTTGCTTTTTACCTTCGATAAAATCTACCCCAAATTCAAGTATATAATCAGCTAAGTGGGCGAGGGAGTTAGCCAAGCTAAGTTCTTGGATATCCCGATTTAAGATTCCCAGAAACAAATCACCATGTATTTTAACATCTAAGATCAATTTTCTTATCATGTTTAAAACGGCTCTTGGTTCAAAATCTAAAACCAAGGAGCTGATATTTGATTGCAAAATGAGAACTGGGACATCTGAAAAATTCTTAATTTTATTTCTTGCATTTAGAATCTCATAAAAAATTCTGTTGAGGTCATTTACAACAGGCGTAACACACTCTGAATGATTACGAGTAAAGTTACTAATATTATCCTCCAATAAAATGTTGAGATAATGTAATCTACCCTCATTCATTGCCTCTTGTAAAACGCGTCTTTTTTCCGGAGAGCGAAAATATAATACATCTTTTATTGCCCAAGAAAAGGGCAAGTTTTCATAGACAAAAACGCACCCTCCACCATTTTTCAAAATGTTTAACGCTACAAGGCTTGCCAATTTCTGAGCATCATTCTCGGTGCTTGAATCCGCTGAAAACAATATTGGAAAAACGTGGTGAAGAATGCCCAGAGATTGATCTAGAAACTCTATTCCAATTTTTTCAATTTTCAAATCCGCCTCACCTTGAAGACTAAAGATTGAGAATTTATAAAAATTGATTCTTGCCTAAATCATGTTTGGGTCAATTCAAATTCACAACAATCATCTCCCATAGCAATGCACCTTATCTCTTTACTTGTCCATTTTTTTCCAGTAATTTCTTGAACCGCTCCCAGTAAACCTCCCTCGATCAGTATGTCCACAGGCTTGTTTGATTTGCCCCACAATTCAGCTAAAGAGGAGTGAACTCTGATTTTTAAAGCACCGGATTCCAGACTCCCTTCAATGTTTAATACTCTGCCATAGCCTCTAGCACCAACATACATTAGAGTTGAATGTAAAAGGCGATCTTCTTTAAAATTAAACTCTGATTCGACAATCCTAACGTTCTTAGCTCCGAAATCTTTACCAAGCTCCATAACAATTTTTCTATAGTTGTCATAATCTGTACTTTTTTCAAAATTTGATAGAAGGCTCACCAGAAGTTGGGTGGGAAACACGAGGTGTTTCGTTCCCAATATTGAAATTTCACCTTTTTGATAAAAAACCTGACCGTCTTCCAACTCGTCTAAATAGAAAGATGCTGGTGAAAAGGTTTCAAACTTATTGCCAGAAATGCAATACGCAATTTTTTTGTGCAAAAGCTTCTTGGCAAAACCAACTAAGGGCGTCTTAGACACTTGCAAATAGGGGCGAGGTAAATCTTCTCTAAACTCTAATCCAAACTCCATAGTGTAGTTTGAAAAATGTTTCAGAGTATTTGTGATTTCCAGCTCATGGATATCCCTGTTTAACACACCAATAAAAATATCCCCGTTCTGCTTTATGTTCGTTATCAATTTTTTAAACATATTTAAAGCAGCTTTGGAATCGAAATCAACCATAGTAGAACTGATATTATGATACAAGAGAATAACTGGGCTTTCGGGAAACCTTACTCTCATTTTTTCCATCGCGCGATTGGCTTCATATAATATTCTATCTATATCATTTCTAACAAGTACCAGTCCCACCAAACCCTCAAAATTTTCACTAGCAGGAAATTTGTTAGATACAAGGTCCAAATATGTGAAACGCCCCTCATTCATCGCCCTTGTTAAAGCATGGTACTTATCAGGCAGAAACATATGCTTAAATTTTTTCGCGGCCAAAATGTGGGGTTCATCTGTTTGAACAGCGACACAGGGCAATCCCTGATCCATTAGATTAAAGGTCGCCAACATGCTGAGTAGCAAGGCATCATTTAGCGTAGCAGAGTCAGCTATGAAGAGTAATACCTGAGCACCAGAAATGACTCCCAAAGAAAAGTCTACAACCGGTATCCTAGTTTCAAACTCCAAAACCCAATCCCTCATATAGCTAAATAGCTTACAATAATATAATAAGGGAGCCTAGTTTATTAAATTCACTCCCCTATAAAAATTTAAATACCGATGGTTATCCTTCTTCAGAAAGAAGGCCCGGTACAGGATTTTATAAGATTTTTATCGAATCTAGAAGGTAGGATACTGGGGATGTTGCATGTTTGTTTATTTATTTAATTTTAATTTGTGGCAGGTTTTATTTTTATTCTTTTGTTTATAACATTGCCATCGTTGTCTTCGAAGGACATTTGGAGACTTTGAACACTCTTTTCGCGTAACTCATAGTTGAGTTCTACTTCTTTTCCCGCTGGCAACCTTTTTATTCCCAGCATATAAGGCGCTGTTTCGAATAGCTCCTCCTTTATGCCAACCACTTTTATGGTAACGCCCTTAAGCTCCTGTTTCGTATTGTTTGTCACATATATGGCTAATTTCTCTTTTTCTTTTTGTTCCACCGAAACCTCTATTGATTGTGGCAACAGTTTCCCTTTTAATATACTCTGGGCTTTTGCCTCTTCAAACAACCCCGCCTCTTCCATGGGGGGTAATACAATGTTTATCGGTATCTGGAACTTAATACTTTCACCAGTAGCCTTTACACAAGTAATATCAAGGTACCAGTAGGAGTAAGCCCCAAATGTCTGGGACCACTGGGTTCTTTCGGTGGGTTCCCAAAAGTAGTTATAACTATGTTCAGCGTACTGTGGCACCCTGATGGATAAGTAGCCCTGCGTAGGATTCTTTTCCTCAACAGTTGTCAAAATCTCCGGAGGACTCTTTTTGATGTGAACGCAAACCTTTGCATATTTGGGACAGGAACAACTAATATTTGAGTCATTCACTAAATCTACAGTTAAAAGTTTTAACCCCTCAGTCTTATAATTCAGCTTAATCACTTCACCCGGCTGAACAGCGTCCTTTTCTATGTTAAAGCTCATTCCCTTAATAGTGAGAGAAACAGGATTAGGCTCAAATTTTTGTTCCGACCTTATTTTGATGGGTTTCTCTGAAACAATCTTGAACGCCTCACCATACCTATCCAGTTTTCCCACAGAAAGAGAGGCCCTGATGAGGTAGTGGACATTTTTTCGTATAAGGGTGGGAACCGCCCTCCTGCTCACAAGTAGTTCACGTTCTCTAACATAAGCCCCATTTTCAAGAAAGCCCTCACAGAATACTTCACTTGTGGATAAGGAAAGCTCGTTTCCACATGGCAAGTTAGTGAGAAGAGTAATTCCACCCCACCAAACCTTTGTATCCTCAACTAGGTCAAACTTGGTTACGGTTCTTATGGAAGAACCAGCCACTGCAAAATCGCTTGCGCGTAACTCTATTGACATTAATAACTACCCTAAATTTTGAATCATTTGTTCCCTCATACTAGCCTTCAGCGTGAGCTCTAACCACAAGATCAGCGAACATAGACATGTCAGAGAGCAGCGTGTCAATTTTCTCCTGAGCCTTTTTATCCAATTCCTGAGTTTTCATTATCAACACCGCAATTATGAATTTGAACACGTGCAACGAAATCTCCTTACCACCATCCAGTCCCCGTCCAGTAAATTCCGCCGATTCAGACATGAAGAAGTTTTCCCTCAAATTATTACAAGCACTTATGAAATCCCTCAGGTCTCCCCTCAGCTGTAACCCTGTGCTAACTCCCTGAACATTGTGCACAATCACATTACCCGAAGTATCACTAATAATGATCCTGGCCGGAATTTCACTTAACTGTTTCTGGGCAGTTTCAACATGCTTCTCCAGAGACTTGTAACTCGCAACCAATATGTCCCGGAAAATTTCAGCAAGTCGCTCCTGCTCATAAATGGAAGTCACATGAAAAGTAGGATTCCACCTAGAGAACAAATCTAGGAATATACTCTTAGCCTTTTCAAGATTTGTGTCAAGAAGCTCCTTCACATAATCCTTCAAATCATACTTGTGGAAGAAAATGTGCACCGCAGGCTTAATATTATTCTTTGTGAACAAGTCGATAATCTGTTTGAAATACTCCTTCGCAGCCTCGAAACTTTCAGGCTCATGAAGATCCACAACTGGAATCAAAACATCTGTACCCTGAAACACCTTTGGGTCACTAATATAGGACTCCCGGTACTGCTCCTGACCACCAAAGTCAAATATTGAAACCTCCAAGCCCAAGAAGGGGTGCCTTCTAATCTCATACATAATAGTTGGAGCCGCACCTACAGTCTGCTCAGGTTTTTTGCCAGCGAACGTTGTCAAATATATACTGGTTTTCCCACATCCTGAAAGTCCAACCAATGAGATTTTCAAGATTCTCTAACCTCCGCAAAGACTAAGAATCAAATGACTATTTAACATTTATTATTCCGCTTTCTTACCCTCACCCGACTTTTTACCCTCAATTTCCTTCACACTAAGCTTCTGAGACAGAATAGTTCCCTGTCTATCAGAAATAGTCAACAAGTATTCCCTATCATTCTTAACCCGAGGATAACAAAATTCAAGCTCATCAAAAGGATACCACGTCTCAATCTCAGTCTCCCAAGCATTACTCTCAAACAAATCCTCCAAATGAGCAATCCTTACCTTAATATCATTTATTGTCTTCCCCGAGTTATTCGACAAAGTTATCTGAAGCATAGTCCCACCATCAACAAAGCGAGCATCCGAAACCTTCAGCAACCTCTGAAGAGCACGCTCAGTTATACCTGCCTTCGCTTCTGCCTTCTCCTCAACTAAAGGTATCGCCCCCCGCCGTTCCACAGGCTCAGGAACTCCAGCTACCGTCGGAACATACTTCAAAACATAGATTTGGCGTCTCCTCTCAGTGTACATTTGCACCTTCTTCAACCGCGCCAGATTCAACACCTTCTGCAAGCCATCTCTATCCAAAGGCTGCAAAGTTAAATAACCATTCTCCATTGCATCCTCAAGAAGCTCATTAGCGACACCACTACGCACCAGAATAGTCGAATATCCATCAGGAGACCCAACACTTCCCACAGAAATGTCAGCCAACTCCGAAGTAAGATCCCTACAATAATGACAGCTCGTCGAACGATACTTATCAAGATCCTTCACCGGCCAACCGGCAGTCTTGGCATCATCATAAATTATGTTAAACTTGCCAGCAGATATGCTCATTTTACTGATGGAACTTAGAGGTATTCCCTGCTTCACCTCAAAGAACTCCTTCAAGCCATCATGATAGAAGGAGTCCATACAGAACAGCCCCACCTTTAATATCTTCACCTTCATAAACAAGTGGAGCAAACCGAAGGGCTGCATCTGCATCTTGGCCACAGCATCAATATTACAGGGAGTACCCACGAAAGCAATGGAACGATATCCCTTATTAATCGCCTCAACCAAAGCCTCAACAGTTCTACTGTGAGAATAAACACTACCAGAAGACTTCAGGAGATCCTCAGAACTCGTAGCTATCTTTGCCACAGGCTTCCAAGGCTCCCTCTCATCCCTCTGAGTAACTATCGCCGCATCTATTAAACCATGATCCATAGCATACAATAGGAGGGAGGTTACAACCCCACCATCCTGACCCCTAACCTTATCTATCGCAGATTTGCCAACAAAAGCCGCGATATAATCTCCAATCAAGGATTTCACAGAAGTTAGGGTTCGTGGACACGAGCGGTAGCATATGCCACAAGCAGTGCATTTTCCAACTAATTTGGGTGTTTCGTCTTCCATCACGAGGGCTTTTTCGGGGCAAACTGAGACGCAGGTGCAACATGCTGTGCAGACGCCGCTTCTTATGACTTCTTGATTTAGGCGTCCGAAGTTTTCGAGTTTTTTTACTTTTAAGAGTCTTTCGGGGAACGTGTAGCTTACGTATCCTTTTTCCTCCTCGTTCAACATTTACCTTTCTCCTTTTGCTTCGGTTTCTTCCGTTTCTGGACGTAGGTCAGGTCTTCAAGCAAGTTATGGTCGTAAAATGTATATTTTTAATTTGTCCCAGAGTTATAGTTGGAATTATATTGCTGTCGAGTATATAAATTTTTTAGAAGACCTTGAACCTACGTTCTAGAAGCTTGCGAGTCTCAATAGTACAGTTTTTTGCATATTTAATACTTTTTCGATTGTGCAAAATTTTGAAAAAATTGTTAGTTTGATAACGGAAAGCGTCGATTTTTCTTCCTTTTTTTACATTTTTGGGGCGGAATTTGATGGTTGTTCTTCTTTAGGGGGCCAGGCAAAAATGACCACAGTTAAACAGACGAGGAAAGGTATGAAGGATAAGAAAATCTGTAGGTACTGAGAGTTGGTGGAGGGGATAATTGCCAATGTTAAAACTGTGGGGTTTAATTCAGGGCTTTGAACATATACTCTTTGAGCGTCAGAGATGACCTGATGACCTTGAGCGTCTATCGCGCGGGCGTAAAATACTATGCTGTTATTGTTGAGGTAGGAGGAATCTATGGTAAAGCTGTAACTGTGGCCTAGCATCGGTGTAGAATTGACGATTACTTTATGATAGTCTGTAACCACTATTTCTAGACTTATTATTCTTTGGGGGTCGCTGCAGGAGATGTTGATTGTAAATTGTTCTCCGGGGCTAATGCTTGTGGGAGCGTTGATGTCAAAAATGGTAGGTTGGTCCGGGGTGACGCCTACATCTAGGGTTGTGGTGTTGTGGAGATGGTTGGGTTTGGTTACTGTGATGTTATATTGGCCAGTTGGGGGTGCGGGGATTTTTATTCTGCCTTGGGGGTCGGTTAGGTAGGTGTGATAATATTCTGTTCCTTGTATGCATATTAGGGCGTTGCTCACTGGGCGTCCTTCGTCGTCTTGGATTCTAATCTGCATTATTTGGCCTGGTGTAGGTGTGTATTCAGGTAGAATGATGCTCAAGTTTTGCGGGATGTTGGTCCATATGGGGAGCTCTGGGTCTCCGAATAGGATGTATTCAAAGAATTCCTGTCTATATATGTTTTCAGTCATTCTGAATAGTCCCACCTTCTGGTAGTACTCCTGCTTGCTCTCGTATAAGGCGTATCCTGCGCGTTGGGAAAATAGTACGTCATTAGTGTGGAGTAATATTTCGAAGAATAATGCGTCTAGGAGAGAATCTGATAAATCGTTAATGTTGTCTCCGCCATAGCTTGTTCTGGTAGCTCCAATATAGGATATTGCTCCGCCATTTGGGTTTTTCAACATGGCTTCACCTATACAGTCTCCCGCATCGTCCAATCTTGCTGTTGAACAAGCTGAAGCGAAAACTAGGGGCAGTCTATAACCATTACTTGAATTTGCAGCAGCATCAGAGGTGTAATAAATGCCGCCGACATCGGATGAGACTGAGGTGGGGGAACCGTGGGAGCATAGGTTGACTATTGTGCATCCATTGTTTATTGCATCGGTAAAATTATATAAAGTTAAATTGATATAATTGCGTATGGAGTCGTAGAATAGATTGGTAAAGGTTATGTTTAGTTCTTTTAGGAAAATGTAGTTTCGGATGTAGTTTTTGATTCGCCATCCCTGAATGTCTCTGCTCTGGCTTAGTTGGCCTCCTGCGAAAACTGCCTTTTGCATCCAGTCCCCAGTGTGATTGGCTATTTCTATTTCGTAGGTGAGTGTCTTGTTTATCATGTTTTCAAGTTCGGTATGGTTTGAGGCAGGGAGTCTTCCAACGTATAGTTCGGGGATCCAGTCTATTTCACCGAATTCCCCGTAATAGCCATTTCCGTTATCGTCAAAGGTTCCATTCAAAGCGGCATAATAGTAGTCGCTTGGTACATTGTCCAGTCCGGTCCAAAAGTATCTTATGGGAATTATAGTGGTGTTGCCTGCCAGTAGGACCCAGCGGATGTTCCATTGGTTGTATGCGTCTACGAGAAAGTTGCGTATTTTTGATGGGTTGTCTTCTCCGGGGTAGTTTTGGTAGATATAGGTTGTGTTGAATATGGTTGTGGGTATTCCTTTTTGTGTTTTCCATACTGCGAATTGGGTTAGGTAGGTGTTATTGGCCCATTCTGGGGGGGCTATTATTATGTACTGTGTGATGTTTGTTTTCAGAATTAGTGGTGTGGGGATGTCTTGTATTTGTAGGGCTTGTTGGTTTTGTGAAATGACTGTGGGTATCCAAGTGTTGGGTGTGGGGAGGAGTAGGATTGAGGCTCCTAGGGTTATCAGGAGTATTAGGAATCCCATTTTTATGGGTGAATTTTTCAAGTTGACCACTCCTATTTCTGGAAATGGTGGCGAATCCTCAACTAGTTTTTCTATAATTTGGGGGTTGCCCCCGAGATTTGGTATTTTTAGGGTTTTTCCATTTCTTTTATTGAGATTCTTTTTATTAGTAGTTTGTTGGTTCGGTCTTCTATTTTTAGGATGTATTCGCCGTTTCTGTCGACTCGCGGGTATTGAAATACTAGTTCTTCGTAGGGGAACCAGATTTCTACCGTTGTGTCCCAGGAGTAGGTTTCGAAAAATTCTTCAATGTGGGCGATGGATATTTTTATGTTTTCTAGTCCTTTTTCAGAGTTGTTCTTGACGGTTATTTTTAGTTTTTTCTTGTTGTCGGTGAATTCTACGCCCACCAGTTCTATGGGGCTTTCGGGGATGTGTTCGATGGCTCTGGTTTCTATGGCGCTTTTTCCGGATAATGGAACAGATCTGGTTTGGGGACCACTTAAACCGTAAATGTTGCTGAGAAGGAAGTATATTAGGTTTCTCTGTTTCTCCACATCGCTCTGTAGGGCCTCCATTAATTCTGACGATATTATTGGTATGGATATTTCACATATGTTCAGGAGATTATTTTCGATTTCCTCCCCATCTTTGATAATCTTGTTATCTTCTTGGGTTCTTATAGGTTTGCAACAAGCCAAATCCTTCTCTATTAAGAGGTAAAGCTTGTCCTGCAAGCTCTCTCTGATTTTCTGAAGTATAACGCTGAGCAACTTATCTCCCAAAGGTTTAGCTAAACCCACGGGTACACTGACTATGAGAACAAAAACCTCCTCCGTCTCAGGAGACATACCCGCCCTCTGCTTTTCCCTAGCCGACTTGGCCTTAAACTTCGTGGCGGCATAAACCTTCCCCCCAAACTCCAAATCCACGCGGTTCAGCCCCTCTTTGAAATCATCAGCTCCAAGCCACCAGACAGGATGCTTCTGAATAATTCTCAGCGTCTCCAAATCATTCTTAAGACTCTCTGGGCACGTAAATAGGGCAAGATGCCCTTTGGTCTCGTGAAAATAGCATAGGTAAATCCCAATCAAACCCTCTAAAATATTAGGATGCCGCTCTTCCTTCTTTTTTTGAAATTCTAGACCATTAATTATATTATCATCCGAATTTTTAGACATCTTAATGCACCAGAGAGTCTAGTAAAATATTGAAGCATTCATTTTTTAAGAGAATCTTAATCTCTCGGTTCAAGCGTAGTGGTTAATTAGTTTTTCTTAAACTCGTTTTTCAGCTGTATCTTTGGGTTGCAGCTGGATCTCGTAATATCGTGTGTATTTTTTGAATTGGTTAACCCACTTTTTACTAATGACGCCCACAATCTGCCCCTGCTTATTGACAACTCCGACCCGCTTTACTTTAGTTTTGTCGAAGAGGGTTCTTAACTCGTCCATAGAAACGTCCTCGCTCACCGTTATTATGTCTCTAACCATCACGTCTCCTGCTTTATAAACCCGGGGATCCTTCTCCTTAGCCACTAAGCGGAATATGACTCCATCTGTGATTATTCCAACAACCTTGTTGTTGTCGTCCTTTACGAATACTGAGCTTATCCAGTTATCCACCATTAGTTTTGCTACTTTGGGCAGGGAATCGTTGACATGGCAGGTTATCACGTCACGGCTTGCGGCGTTGACTATTGAAAATTTCTCCTTATCCTCAGTCGACAATGTTTCCACCAAATTTTTGTGAATCCATCTGTTGGTACTTTTTTGGATTTAGGCTTTTATACTTTTTTAATGTGTTAACAGAAAAATCGCTTTGCATGTCTAGATACAAAAAGTACTTGTTATTTCCCCCCTCCTTCATTAACCTCTAGGGATTGGTTCTAAAATTTTCAATTAACGAAGTATATTAAAAAAGGAAAATGCACAAGTAGGGACGTATTATAGGTAAAAAAATTTAATGTTTGTGACCGCTTAAGCGACAGATAGAGTTAAAATTGCTTTTTGAGTAGGTAGAATTTAATTGCGGTTAGCTTCAGAGGTTGCGGAAATGATATTTAAGCACCAGTACATATCGGCAACCAAGGAAGATAAGAAGGCTATGTTAGATGAACTCGGTATCAATAGCGTTGAGGAACTATATAGAGATATACCGAAAAAAATTAGATTAAAGGAGTCACTGGATCTTCCAAGCCCTCTGGTGGAGGCGGATTTAAAGCGATTTATTGAACATATGATGGATAAGAATGTTACACATAAGGATATGCCAATTTTTTTGGGCTCGGGAGTCTGGCTTCACTACGTACCGGCGGCGGTAAGAGCGCTGGCGTTTCTTCCAGAATTTTTGACTTCCTACACTCCCTACCAGTCGGAGGTTTCTCAGGGAATCCTTCAAGCCTTGTTCGAGTATCAAAGTATGATCTGTGAGATTACAGGGATGGATGTGGCTAATGCTTCCATGTATGACTGGGCATCTGCGCTGGGTGAGGCTGCATTAATGGCGGGGAGAGTGACTAAGAGGGAGGAAATTTTAATACCTAAGGTAATTCATCCCGAAAGAAAAGCCACACTTAAAACATACATACATAGCATAATGAGTTTTAGAGAGATTCCTTACGATGCAGAGACCGGAACCATTGACGTCAATGCGTTGGACAATATAATTTCTGGAAGAACTGCAGCAGTATACGTAGAGAACCCCAACTATTTTGGCGTGATTGAACATGAAGTTGCCGAAATTAGCAGCATAGCTCACGAAAAAGGCGCCTTATTTGTGGTGGGTGTGGACCCTACTTCTTTGGGCGTTCTTGCGCCGCCGGGAGAATACGGGGCGGATATAGTGATTGGAGAAGGACAACCCCTTGGTGTTGACCCATCTTTTGGAGGACCCTTGATTGGGCTATTTGCCTGCCGAGATGACAAGTCCTTAATAAGAAATATGCCCGGAAGACTCATTGGTATGACTGAGGACGTACAGGGAAATCGCTGTTATACAATAACCTTGCAGACCCGGGAGCAACACATTCGCAGAGAGAAAGCCACGAGTAATATCTGCTCTAATGAGGCGCTTTGCGCAGTTCAGGTGGCAGTATATCTTGCTTGCGTGGGACCAAAAGGGCTGGCTCAACTGGGAGAGACCTGTATGACCAATGCTAAATACGTGATGAGAAAGATAAATGAAATAGAAGGATTTACTGCACCAATATTTGATTCGCCTCATTTCAAGGAATTTACAGTTAAATCTCAGAGGCCTGCAGAAGAGGTTCACAGAATACTTTTGGATAGAGGAGTGCATGGAGGTAAAATCATTAAAAATGAGTTCCCAGATCTTGGAGAAGCTAGTCTCTACTGCGTAACAGAGATCCACAGCCTCGGAGATATGGAAAAATTGTTAGAAGCGCTCACAGAAATCTCATATAGTTTAAGATAGGAGATTAAGGGGAAGAAATAGTGTTTGTGGTTTGAGAGGTTTATGAAATGTCTGAGGGATTTAAACAGGCTATCTGGAAGGAGAAAGAGAAAGTACTGGAGCCGCTCATATTTGAGATAAGTGTACCTGGTAGAGTTGGGCATGTTTTGCCCAAGGCTTGTGAGAAAGTTGCTAGAGAAGTTGGAGATGTATTGAAAAGTATTCCGGAAAAAATCAGGAGAAAAACTCCAGTCAATCTGCCTGAGGTATCGGAAATACAGCTAACTAGGCACTATCTCCACCTTGCTCAGATGAATTATGCAGTGGATTTAGGTTTTTACCCTCTGGGTTCCTGTACAATGAAGTACAATCCAAAGATAAATGAAGAAATTGCCAGAATGGACAAGATTTCAAGACTCCACCCATATCAAGACACTTCCACTGTTCAGGGAGCCTTGGAATTGCTATACCGTCTAGAAAAAATACTTGCAGAAATTTCGGGAATGGCGCGGGTTACCTTACAACCTTCTGCAGGAGCTCATGGGGAACTAACCGGCCTCTGCATAATAAGAAAATACCACGAAGACAAGGGAGAAATCCAGAACAGAAGGGAAATAATTGTACCAGATTCAGCTCATGGAACCAACCCTGCAACTGCCAATATGGCAGGCTTTAATGTGGTGACAATTCCCTCCTCCAAAGAGGGTTGTGTTGACCTAGAAGCCCTAAAAGCCATAGTTGGAAAACAAACAGCGGGCCTTATGCTTACCAACCCTAACACGTTGGGCATATTTGAGGAGAACATACTGGAAATTTCAGACACCATCCATGATGTTGGCGGACTCCTATATTATGATGGAGCTAATTTGAATGGAGTTTTGAACAAGGTTAGACCGGGAGACATGGGGTTTGACATCGTTCACTTCAACCTGCACAAAACCTTTTCCACACCCCATGGAGGAGGAGGCCCAGGCGCAGGACCAGTAGGAGTAAAGGAAGAGTTGGTTCCCTATCTACCGATACCTACAGTCGAGTATGACGAGAAGAAAGGCACTTACTACTTGGAGTATGATAGGCCCAAGTCCATAGGAAAGATGAAGGCGTTCTACGGGAACTTTGGGGTAATCGTCAAAGCCTACTGTTATATTCTCTCGCTTGGGGCTGAAGGATTAAATGAGGTTGCCGAGACTGCGGTTCTTAATGCCAATTATTTGGCGAAAAAAATTAGGGAAATACCAGGATTCAGTCTCCCCTACGCTGAAGATAAGCCTCGTAAGCATGAGTGTGTGATAAGCGCCGCAAAACTGAAGGCTGAAACTGGCGTCACCGCATTTGACGTAGCGAAGAGAATACTGGATTTTGGGATACACGCACCAGTTGTTTACTTTCCCCAGATAGTTGAGGAGGCTCTAATGATTGAGCCAACAGAAACTGAAACTAAAGAAAACCTCGACACCTTTGTTTCGGTGATGAGAAAGATATCCAGTGAAGCCTATGGTGAAAAAGAAAGGGTTCTGAGCGCACCCCACAACGCCTCAGTGAGTAGAGTAGATGAGGTTAGAGCAGCCAGAAAACCAATATTGAGTTGGAAAATGTATCAGAAATATAAAAGTTAGTATCTAAACTCATAATTTGATCTTTTATCTAGCAATTTTGCTTCCCGCCAGCCTTCAGTTCCCTTAGCAGTTTCATCAGATCTACAACCTTGGCTAGTCTAGGCTTTTCTTTTATGATTACCTGCACCTGAGTTCCTGGAGTTGAAAAATCTGGATGCACGTATCCCATGCCTATGCCCATTTTCCCATGGGTTACTGATATGCCTCCACTGGTGATTGAACCTATTTCTCTGTCACCGTGAAAAATGGGGTAGTGAGGCCTGGGAATTCCCCTATCCTCCATAGCTATTCCCACCCTCACACGAGAAAGTGGGACTCCTTTAAGCTTCAACAATTTTTCTTTTCCCACAAAGTTCTTCTTTTCAAGGTTCACAAATGCGTCCAGTTTTGCTTCGAAGGGATTGGTGTTCTCGTCTATGTCATTTCCATAAAGAGGCAAACCAGCTTCAAGCCTCAAGGTATCTCTAGCCCCCAGCCCGCAAGGGAGAATACTAAACTCTTCTCCTGCCCCTAAAATGTTATTCCACAGATTCAGGGCCCGCTCAGCACTGTTAAGAGGAACATCAAACTGAATGATTTCAAAGCCGTCCTCACCAGTGTACCCAGTCCTTGAAACAATGCAAGGGTAATTCGAAACTTCTGTTACTATAAAATTGAAACGTTTTAAACGGTTTAGGTCAACTTTTACTAATTTTTGTAAAGTTTTTTGGGAAGCTGGTCCTTGAAGAGCGTACATTGGTGTTAGATTGGAGACATCATTTATTTTTACTTTGTAGCTTTTGGATTTTTCTAGAAGCCAATTGAAATCCTTTTCTCTGTTCCCAGCATTTACCACTAAAAGGCTCTTCTCTTCGTTGAAATAGTTTGTAATAATGTCATCTATTATTCCGCCTTCCTCGTTAAGTAGGAGACCATACCTGCAGGCGCCCTCATGTAGGCCATCCATATTTCTCGAGGTAACATAATCAAGAAAATCTTTTGAGTTTTGACCAGTAATTTCGAACCTACCCATATGGGTTACGTCAAAAATTCCAACACTATTCCTAACGGCCAAATGTTCCTTTATGATGCCATACTGTTTATATTCTAGGGGCATTGCGAAGCCAGAAAAACTAGTCATGATTGCTCGTTCAACATGCCAATTGTACAAGTGTGTCGCTCCCAGATTTCCTCCATTTCTCATGAAACCACCATAAAAAATTAATTAATTTCTCCCTTAAGTACTATCTCGCCTAGATAGATAATTTATTTTCTCCCAAGAGGGTATTAAAGTTAGTTAAACTGACTTCTTTGGGATTAGCGGGAGGGGGTCATAAAAAGGGTTGATCTGCAGCACCGCAACTTTAGGAAATCAAGAAATACATAAATGGGTGGTAGAATATTTTTGACATAAAATTATTTCCAGATAGGTGTGTATAATTGGATTTTTTGGAGATTGGTAGGTTCTATGAGAAACTAGCAGAGAAAAGCCTTTCTTTTTTCAAAAAAGACTTTAAGAGTGCTGGGTACTGGTATAGTAGCGCGGCGGACTGCTATAAGATTGGGGGGGACGAAGAAAAGTTCGTCGACCTAAAAAATTTAGCACTAAAATATTTTCTGAGCCTTTTGGAGGAGACCAAAGAAAAGGGCACAGTAGATAGTATAGGCCAGATTTACCTATGGGTTTCCTATGCATATCGTGCGTTGGGAAATCTAGATGAGCACCGCAACTTTTTAATTAAAGCAGCTAAAACCTTTGCCCTAAAAGCAAAGAGTCTGGATAAAGGGGATAAAGCGTCACTGCAGGCCATAATCAACTACTATAATGCTGCAAACTGTTACCGAACCCTCGGTGACAGAAGCGAAGCCGAAGAGAACTATAAAAATGCTTTAAAAAAATATTATCGAAAAGGAAGAATTAGGGGGGTCGAGTTTTCACCAGTACTTCTGGCCTCATGCTACTACCGATTGGGTGACATTAAAAAGGCGATTGAAATTCTGGAGAAAGAATCAAAAAAGCAGAACCTTCCTCCACTGGTATTCTCAAACATCAACTTAATACTTGGATGTTATCACCTGGAAAGGGGTGAGAAGGAGGAGGCTAGGAGACACTTCGAAGAAGCACGAATCCCTCCTGATACCGAAAAGCTGTCAGCACCTGAACTGGTTACCCAAGCCCTATGCCAACTGATGTTAAACAATGCTGAAAACGCCACGGGACTAGCTGATGTATCTATAAGGCTATCATCCAAATTACGGGACTACAATCTAAGACAACTTATACAAGAGATAGGAGAACTTATATTAAGCCTTGTTAAAGGTCAAGAACAAAAAATTGAAAAATTAATGGAAAGCCTAACTTGGCAACACATGGAACTTCCACTTTACGACGCTCTAAACATAATTACTAGAAAACGAAGCCAGTGAATACAAAACCAATTAAAATGAGACGGTATTAGCAGTAGTATCTTGTGGTTTGTTGCCTAAAATTTTTAACAATTTCGATTTTCATGTCTGAAGCGTCCATTTCTGGTGTGGGGTAGGTTATAAAGGGGAAGAAGTGGCTGATGCCTTTATCGCCCATCTGGGTTGCAGGATGATCTTCTCCAAGTAGAGAACGGGATATTTCAACGGTTAAGTGGCGTACAGCTTTTTCATCTAAAACACCTAGGCTGTGAAGGTACTCATGGAGCAATAGGTGGAAAACGTAAGCATTGTAATACTCGGGTGACTGCTCCTTTATTCTTCTAAGAGGAGTTTTATTTAAAACAATCAGCTCGGAGCCCACTGGGTGAAATGCGCCAACAAGGTAACTTCCCTGAGCTCCCAAATCTGTTAAACCCAACATTACCGGTCTACGTACCTTATACTTCAGCATAACCGCGTCTTCAACCAAACTGAAAATATCAGTAAAGGATTTAGAGTTGTTCAACCGATTCACAAATTCTTCCTGCCTATTCAAAAAATCAAACCCCATCTATAAAAGTTAAATAATTTGTTTCTAGATAAACAATCCCTACATTCATATATATTGACTAAGTTTTAAACGCGACAAAAAACAATTTTATCAACAACGGTGGAAAAACTTCAAATCTGAATGCTTCAAAAAAGTAATAAGCTTCTTTGAGTTAACAATTTAACTCAAAATACTTCGAAGGAACAAAAGTTCACCAATTAAGGAATACTTCTGGTATAATAATTTGGAGCGTGAAAATATGGAAGATGAGGTACTTAAAGATCTTAAAATGAGATATGAGAAAGGCGCCCCCAATCTGGTTGCTCGTTTGGTGGGGTACTTGTCCATAGCCTCAATAGCGGCTATGATACCCATTATAGGAATATCCTATCTTTTATTGGAAGTTCTCCCTATGGATATTCCTTGGTATATAATAATTTCACTTGCACCAGTTTACGTGGTGCTGGCAAGATGGATTTTTAACTTAACACTCATAGCCATTGCGCGAATAACGTTGAAACCAGTGGAGGAAGGAGAATACGAGATGGATGTGAAAAACAAAAATGTTAGAAACTGGCTAATAAACGGTGTGGGAACCACACTTGCATTACATTACGTTGGATACCAGCCCTTCGGTATGCCTGCCCTAAGTGGATTGGTCTTGAGAATGCTTGGAGCAAAAATGGGATATGCAACACAGGCAAACTTTGCCGCAGACCCCTACCTCATGGAGTTTGGCGACGGAGCTATAGCAGGAGGGGGAACAATATTGTCAGGACATGCCTTCGCCGGCGGCCGACTAATTATAGGAAAAACTAAACTAGGGAGAAACGTTACGATAGGAGCCAACAGTGTAATATTTCCAGGCGTAGAAATTGGAGATAACAGCATCGTAGCTACGTTATCAACGGTACCATACAAAACAAAGATTCCACCAAACCAGCTATGGGGCGGAAACCCCGCACGCCAAATTGGAATAGTAACTAAAGGCGGAAAAATAAAGATGCTAAAAGAAACAGAGGAATAAACCCTCTCAAATATTTTCGCAATTTAGTGTAGGTAGCAGCAAATAAGGTTTGATTGCTCAAATACCCCTAATTATAAGTGGCGAAATTAGAATAGTGTTTTTATTGGAAAGATAGCATGTTTACCATAAAAAATTTAACTCAATTAGGTAATATCACATAACATTGGTTGTGTATTCGATGCAGGGTTCCAAGGTAATAATTTTAGACTCGACGCTACGTGAGGGAGAACAAACTCCCGGCGTTTCCTTTAAAGTAGAAGAGAAATTAGAGATTGCAAGGAAGCTCGACGAAATAGGAGTTGGAATGATTGAAGCAGGCTCCCCCATTGTTTCAGAGGGAGTCAAGGAAGCTGTCAAAAAAATTGCGAGAGAAAATCTGAACGCGGAAATCATAAGTCACATAAGACCTGTAAAAAGCGACATCGACTTATCTCTAGACTGCGACGTAGACAGAGTAGCAATCTTCATTGGAACATCAAAAAGCCACCGCGAAGCCAAACTCAAAATGACCAAGGAGCAGATTCAAGAAAAAATTTTGGAAGCTATCAGCTATTCTAGGGATCATGGTTTAAAGGTGCGCTTCACTCCAGAGGACGCCACCAGAACTGAAATAGATTATCTCTTACACGTCTGCAAAGAGGCTGTCGAGGCGGGAGCTGACCGAATAAGCGTGGCAGACACTGTAGGCATTATGACCCCCAACCAGATGTATGATTTGGTATCAAAGATTCGCGCCAATGTGAATGCAGAGCTGGATCTGCACTGCCATAACGATTTGGGTTTAGCTACAGCCAACTGTTTGGCAGGAGTACAGGCAGGAGCTACAGTGGTGCACACCACAGTGAATGGACTGGGGGAGAGAGCGGGCATCGCCCCTCTTTCCGAGGTTTCCGTGGCTCTCAAGGTTCTCTTAAACATTGATACGGGAATAAAATTCGATAAACTCTCTGAATTATCCAGCATTGTTGAAAGATACAGTGGCATCTACCTCTGCCCCACCACACCCATTGTAGGTACAAACGCCTTTTCACACAAAGCAGGAATTCACACTTCCGCAGTACTCGTCAACCCGGAAACCTATGAGGCATTCGACCCGTCGCTACTGGGGAGAACCAGAAAAATAATTGTAGATAAATACGCGGGTAGACATGCTGTAAAGGCCAAGCTGGATGAAATGGGAATAAACGTTAACGACGACCAATTAGCTAAGATAACCACGGAGATAAAGAATCTAGCCGACAAGAAAAGACGTATAGAAGACTCCGACATTGTGGCGGTGACCGAAAAGGTCTTAGGACAGAAGGTAAGCGGCGAAGCCCCAGAAATGATTACCGGACTGGTTTCCATCATGACAGACCCCCACATCTACACTACGAATATCATAAGGAGAATAATCAGCATAAATGGGGTTTCGGAAGCATATGAAATCAGTGGAGAATATGATGTGGTTGCGCATATCCAAGCAAAAGACGTAGCCGCCTTAAATGAGTGCCTGGAGGCCATAAGAAACACCAAAGGGGTGGAAGCAACAACCACAACCATTGTGCTTAAAAAATTCCAAAGAAAAGAGGAAGCAAAAGGGCTGAGAAAAATATTCAGTTAATACCAAAACTCATCTTCTCTTGCCCCACGTTAGAATACTGACAGAAAAGCATTTGCGAGAGGAACATGATTTTTATCTGTTGACCGAATTTAGAGCTTGCAGTGTAGGTTCTCATTCCCAAATAAGACATCGAGTTTGAGGCAATGTACAAAAGTCTCCACGCAATTAAAGAGATAGAGTAGAGACCCGCTACACTGTTACTACCTTTTGGAAACAAAAGAAATATATATTACGGCGCTTTACATGTTAGCATCTTTTGGAGGTACTTTAACAATGGGGTATTATCTTCCGATTAAATAGGGAAAAATGTTCTAAATTTAAAGCGACTTTTGAGTTGATATTCCCTTACCCCCAAAGAAACAAAAATTATTTTTCGGCGAGGCGATGAGTTTTGCAGAGTAAAATAGGTATAAACACATCCAGGTGCAGTGCATGTAAAATATGCCAGGTTTTCTGCGCGGCTTGGAACACGGGAACTGTGAATCCCAAGAAGGCGCACATCAGAGTTGTAAATATGTTCCCTACACCCAAGATTGAGTTTCTTGAGAGCTGTAATTTCTGTGCATCATTAGATGTTGAGATTCCGATTTGTGTAAAGTACTGCAACAGAAATGCATTAACATTGAAGGAGGAACACTAAATGGACATCGGAGGATACACGGGCAAAAACTTGTTAATAGACGTTTCTAAGGGAAGCTTCAAAACACTAAACTGGACGAATCAGAAAAACCAGTGGCTAAAACTAATTGGCGGAAGAGGCTTCGGAGCAAAAATAATATGGGAGAATACAAGCGCCAAAACCAATCCTCTCAGTCCAGAGAGTCTGATAACCTTAAACACGGGTCCACTTACGGGACTGCCCATCCCTGGATCAGGGAGAATATCTATCTGCGCAATAAGTCCTCTGACGGGAATTTGGGCGGACAGCAGCATAGGAGGAGCCGCAGGAACAGATATTAAACAGTGTGGATACGATTCGATTATCATAAAAGGCAGAAGCAAAAAACCAATTTATCTACACATCAATGATGATGGAGCGGACTTCGAGGACGCCGAACACTTGTGGGGTAAGGGTAGTTTCGAAACAGAAACCATAATCAAAGACGAATTAACCAATGATGCTAGTGTCCTAACTATAGGTCCCGCTGGAGAAAACAGGGTGCTTTTCGCCTGTATATCAACTGAGTATGGACGACAAGCAGGGAGAGCAGGAATGGGAGCAATTCTCGGATCAAAGAATATTAAGGCAGTTGCCATAAGTGGAACAAAGGATATACCCGTGGCAGACTTGAAAAAGGTTATTGAAATCACAGACCAGGCAATGGAGTATATGATGAAAAACGACCCACAACGCTACGATGTCTTCACACGCCACGGCACAACTATGGCTCTTGACTGGGCCCAAGAGGTGGCATGCTTACCAACCCGCAACTTCCAAGAAAACGTTTTTGAACAATCAGAGAACATAAACGCTGAAAGCATGGAACAAAAAATCAAGGTAGGGGATAGAGGATGCTACTGCTGCCCACTTGCATGCGGCAAATTAACGAAAACAAAAGTCAACGGAGAACAGGTATACGTAGAAGGACCAGAATATGAAACACTAGCCCTCATGGGATCAAACCTGGGACTAGGAAACATAGAAGCCATCGCAGCGGCAAATTATCTCTGCGACCAATATGGTATAGACACCATTTCAACGGGTGTTGTCATAGGATTCGCCATAGAATGCGCACAGAAGGGAAAAATCTCACTAGACGGTTTAAAGGCCGAGTGGGGCAACACAGAAACCATATTCAAACTGATAGAAAAAATAGCTAACCTTGAAGGCGTGGGAAAAACGCTGGCTCAAGGAGTTAAAAAGGCGGCCGAGATCTTTGGTAATAACTGCCAATCCTTAGCCATGCACGTCAAGGGACTGGAGCAATCAGGGTACGAAGTAAGAACCACACCCGGAATGGCTCTAGCCTACGGCACTTCAGATCTTGGAGCCCACCACAGCCGATCCACAATAGTGGGGTGGGAAACAGCAACAGACCGCTTTGGAATCACCAGAGAAAAGGTAGAGATGCAAATATTCCTACAGCACCAGCGTAGCCTATTCGATGCGCTAGGAACATGCAGATTCCAGTACTGCGAAGCCAAACTCCCACCTCAAGAGTTCTACCCGAGATACTATATCGCAGCAACAGGGTTAAACACAAGCCAAGAAGAGCTGCTTCGGGGCGCAGAAAGAATATTCAATTTGACTCGTATGATCAACGTTAGGCTTGGAATCTCAAGGATAGACGATTACCCACCAGCCAGAGTATTTGAAGAGCCCCTACCAAGCGGACCATATAAAGGTAAAAAGATGAACAGAGAGGACTATGACAAGCTTTTGGACATGTACTATGAATTGAGAGGATGGGATAAAAATGGAATCCCCACCAAAGGAAAACTAGAAGCACTGGAACTACAACTGTAATAACGCGAGGTAGACTCTTTCTTCATTCTCTTACACCATTTTTACAAACCCATATTCTACAGGTTTTTCAAAAATTCCTTGTTCTTTCCGTTACCTGTTTTTTTCTTTTGGCGGCGATTTGGAGCTTCACCTAATTTTATGAGGAAAAACACTTCTACCTACCACTCAGGATTACCAGTTGGGTCAAAAAATAAAAAAACCTAAAGAGGTTCAGGTGGAATATATGCTTTTACAGATTTGGAAAAAGTTGGGGGGACGAGTGTATTCCAGAGTTTATTCGAGTTTTCTAGCTTTCACTAGGTTTTCCCTTAGGGGTCTTGAGAGTTCCTCAATGTATCCCTCCATGGCGCTTATGACGGCAATCATTTGTTTTGCGCCTGGAGTTCTGGGGGCGAATAGTATTTCTTCTCGATCTCTTAGCAGTCCAATAAGGTTCTCTGTCTCGGATATTCTAACTGTTGTGTTTGGTCTTGTAGCAAGCTTTTTGAGAATGTTGGGATTTCCTGTGGCAGATATCTCCACTTTGACTCTTGGATTTATGGCAGAAATTGCCTCTGCGTCTTTTTCGTCTAGATTGGGCATAACTAAAAGAATGTTTGACTTGGTTTGCGACATGGATTTCCTCATAAACTCCTTTATGTTGTCATAGCCGGAAATGACTCCGGTGCCCACAACCTCAGTCATAGTTAGCTCTTTAATCTGTTTTAGAGCGGAAAGAGCCTTTCCTTTAGCATCGGCAATTTGGCTGTCGACCTGTGTTTTCACCGGTTTGATAGCGGTGTCAACGTTGCCTGCAATCCGTGTGGTTTGTTCTTTCACACTATTTGAGGCGCCTGAGAGGAAGGAGCCCATTTTTTCTTTAGTGTCGTTTACCGCAGTTTTTCTCTTTGCCCCCTCAGCAGCTATCTTGTCTTGTATGTTTTTCGAGGCGGCCAGTAAAGCTTTGGAGGAGTTGGAGCTTGTAGCGTCAATTGAGGATTCAACTTCGGTTCTTAAATTGTCGAAACTATCCTTAACTTCCCTGGTTGTTTTGTCTATGGAGGCGGTTAGCTGATTCTCGAAACTTGTGGAGAAACTGTTAAGATTGGATTCGATGGTTTCTCTAAGTTTTGTGACATCTTTGGCTGTATTCTCAGATGATAAGGCGGTGATCTCATTGGTTTTTGTCTTTATGCTTTTTAAAGATTCTAAAACACTCGATTCTGTTCCACTCAGAGACTCTTCTAACTGTTGCTTTACGGATAATACATGTTGATTTAAGGTTTCCAGCTGATTCGCCACGTCGGAGAGTACGCTTTCTATACTACTCCTTGCCCTTAATAGTGAGTCCCTGGAGGAAGAAGAGGAGACATCTATACTTGAGCCTATCTCGTTTTTCAACCCACTTATGGTGCTTTGAAAACTTCTTAAACTCTCGTTTAGATTGGATGAAACTCGGGTATTCAAATCTTTAACCCGGTCGCCGAGCAGTGACTGCAGCCCGCTCTTAAGTTCTAAGTTCTTGGAGGCGAACTGGGTGCTAGTGCTATCTAATCCCTTACCAACCTTATCCTTTAACTGAGACAGAGCAGTAGAAAGATTTTTTTCTTCGGCTGAAAAACCTGCAGACAAACTTCCCACAATGGACTTGAGTATAGCCTCATCTGAGATAAGAAGATCCTCCAAACTTTTAGTCAACTCTATTCTGTAATTAGTAAACATGCCCCCTAGATCCGCAGCAAGCTTTTCAAGGTTCGCTTTGGTCTCCTGATTGACCCCAGTTAACCTTTCACCTATAAAACTCGCTAAGTTATCCAACTGCCGTGAAATTTCCTCGGCATTTTTGTCCACTTTCACTTTCAGTTCATCTATACTTTTTTTAAGAGTCTGAACCACAGTAACATCAGACATCGGATTCCTCCTAAAACAGTATATTCACTATCACGGTTAGATACATATTCGAAGAAAATAAAAATTAACACTTATTAATTTTGATATTTTTAGTTAATAAGTCCATTGGAAAGGGTGTTATACTGAGAAAACTTAGTTTTAGGAAAATCCTTTTTGTGTGGCGCTCCTTTGATGAAAAAGAGTAATAAAAAGACGGATTGCACACGCGTTTTGATTCAAAAGGTCTTCCAAATATTATTATAATGAGAACGTTTCACTTTTCTAAAATGAGCAAAAATAAGAACTTAATTTCAAGTTTCCCTGGTAACTAGTTCAATGAAGCCCTCCATTAGGAAATATCCTAGAACAACCTTGACAAAACCGGGGTTGAGCCTTAAATCTTGAGCTATTTTCTTTACAGAACGTTTTCCATCGTTGGCGAAAAGAATTTCCACTCCCTTTACGCCATAAATTTTTTGAATTTTTTCAAGTTGGTAAACTCCTTTCATTAGAGCTTCCCATGTTCTTGGAGAAATCTGGTACACGTCTTCCTCAAGAACTTTAACCTTAAAACGGATTAAGCCTCTAACCACAAAACTTCGAATTTCCTCCAAAATCTCGCCAATGTCGTAGCCGCTCTTTCTTGAGATTCCTTGCAAGTTGGTGTTAGGGTCCTCCTTCAAAATTTGTAGGATAACGGACATTTTGGGGCTTAGCTCAACATTTCTGCTGAGTCTCGTGAGGAGCTCGGGAACATATTGAGGTAATATGGACTGCGCGGGAAAAACTCTAAACACATCATTTCTAAAATCGTCAAAAACGCCGATTTCACCCTTCCATTCTTTAATTTTGGGTGCAAACTTTTTTTCGAATGCTTCTACCAGCTCTTTCAGTTTTGCTCTCACTTCAGGAACACTCTTATCCACAATTAAGAGTCCATAAACGTGATCCCCTCTCTCTACAATTAAGCTGAAACTCCCCCTATCTATAGTTTTCAACCAGTCATCGCCCATTTTAGGTAATAGTTCCTCGGAAAAGGAAACTATGGCGGAAATAAATCCGGACAATCTATCAGGATCAACCTCAACACCGCTGAACTTTTGATAATACATACACTTTCCAGAATCTCTCTCAATAAAATACAAAGCGTAAATATTGGGCTCACTGATCATTTGGAAGGGGCTCCTTTTAATTTTTGGCTGTTCGTTACCCCCTCTATTTTCGCACATCTCTATTAGGTTTTAAACCTCCCAGATTTGTAGCCTGTTGGGGTTGTTCAGCTCTCCTCTGAAAGTCTATCCCCTAAAAGTAAATAAATTTATCGTACAAAAATAGTTTAATCATTAAAAAATATTCAGTCTAAATTCGTTTAGAATAGTAAAACTGAAAAATCTAAATGGAAATTGGCGGAAAAACCAGGTGTCACAAATTCTTATATGTACCAAGAAGCGAATTGTGTTTATGTCAGTGTTTCGTTCTCTCCTGCTGATCGACATGCGACCTCCTATTAATTAGTCTTGTGAATCTTTCTGATGAGGAGAACCATAGTATAGCTGCTAAAACGATTTGAGAAATTAGGAACGCTGCCGCAAAACCCAAAGCTTGAAAACGCTGGCCTAACAACAGTATTCCCAGAACGTCAACCACAAGTGCTGAAAAATATCCTACTAGTACAATTTTTGACCGTTCCTCACTTAGAAGTACGGAAGATTTTATGTTGGCAAGGGTTGCGGGAATAACAGCTAGAGAAATGAGCTGAGTCGTTGGAATGCTACCAGTAAAATTGGGGAAGAGCCAGTTTATAAGATATGGTGCCAGGGAGATACCAAGAACAGTGATGGCGACAGCGGCCAGTATACCGATGATTTCTACTTCACGCCTTACGGAACCAGCAGATTTCTCTGGAAGTAGGTATGAAAGTAAACTCTGAGGAATAATTAAGAATATTAGAAGAAATTGAAAAGCCAGGTTGTAAGTCCCCAAGAAGAGTAGACCAAAAAATAAGCCAATAACAATTTTATCGAGGACGGTTCTTGAGGCTTGAGCCAATCCCATCCCCCAAGTATGAAGGGTAAAGGTCAACTTTGAACGGATCTCCGCAAAATGAAAAGACGCTCTTCGGACACTGAAAAGATCTCTAAAGTAGTCGTAACTAACCAAATAGAATGGAACAATGTAGGCCACCAACATCAACTTCTCAATATCCTTAAGAAAATAACCCGAAAAAGCACAAAAGAAGTAGAAAACAGCCACCAAGCCAATTTCCGCAACCCGAACAAACGAAGTAATAAAAGCAAACTTCCTGTACTCTCGCCTACCCAAAGCCCGCGCCAAAGCAATAGTATAGAAAACAACGCCTAAAACCAGTGGAAGTGTAAAAAGGAAATCCAAATTTCCACCTATAAGCGCCTGTATCGAAAATTGCAAACTATATAAAGTATCAGAGCCAACAGGAGCGGGAAAGAAAAAGACATACAGGGTGGTTACCACCCCCACAATTAATCCCAAAATAAAGGTGAGAAGGGCTGACTCTCTAATTAAATCATCCTTCTTCTCCTTAGGATAAAAAGTAGAAATGGTAGCACTCAGACCTAAAACCGCAATAGAAGACACAAAAAAACTCAAAGAAAGATAATAAGTTATGTAACCATAACTGGTAACACTCAGTATCCTCGCAGCAATCAAATAAAACAATCCCCCCAAAACGGCGTTAACCAAGTTTCCAACAGTAACATAAATGAAACCCTTGACCTTCAGTCCTTGCCTAATCAATGCCAAAAAAGAGTTTGCATTTAGCAAAGAAAACAAATTCCTTTCTTTTCTCTCGGTCATTTTGATGCCTCTCATAAATGCAAAAGTTGTAAGGACCAGTATTATTATTGATGTAAATCTTCACAGGAACTAATCCAAAGGTAAATAGGCGTGAGAATAAAAGGAAATAGTAATAAAATCCTATAAACCTTTTGATTAAATTTTAATGTCTTCGGCTCTCAAATCAGCCGAAGAACGGCATACCTTCCCGAAATAATTTAACTATTCCAAACCATGGTGATGTGGAATCGTTCGATTTCGCCTCAAAAAGGGGTGATTATAAGGCTTCTTTCACGATTTGGAGCCTTATTAGGGAGATGGAATCGAATAGATCTACATCACCTCCCCCAACCATTGATCTAAGGGCACAATCGACGAACACACTTCCAGGGTTCACCTTAAGCAAATTTCAGCCTACCTAGTTCCTCAAACTAAAACAAACACACAGCCAAACATGTGACAGCCAATTACAAACAAGACAGTAGACGAGTTTAAGAGTCTATGAGAAGTTAAACAATGAAATCTCCTCAAACTATATGACGTGACAAATTGCAATCACCATTTATATGAAGGATCCATTATTCTCTAAATGGTTCAATGTATTTACCGCTATTTTTCCTAATGCGGGTCAGACTGCTGTATTTGGAAGGTATTAAGCGTCCTCCATTCTTGAAGCATATTTGAAAAGAGAATTCGGTTCCTCATAAGGGTGAGACAAAAAATTGCGGAACAAGGGAGAGAAGTGTAGCTCATAGAAGAAGTGTAGCAAACTTTAATATTTGAATAGTTAATAATGCTTATTTATCTAAAAAGGGTGTGAGTGCCTTGAATAGAGTTAGAAGCAGAATTATGGTGCTTCAAAATCTCTTATTGGAATTCGTGGAAACAAAGGCGCGGTATCTTTTATACTTATTCGTAGCTATGTATACTGTTGCCTTTTCGTATTTTACTGTGGTTAAGCATTTCGCCTTCCAAACATATGCTGGTGATCTGGGCATATTTGAACAGAGCCTTTGGTCAACGTTAAAATATGGACTTTTCTTCTATAACACTCCCGAATTAAGTGTTCATTTTGCATATCACTTCGATCCCATACTTTACCTCCTCCTCCCAGTTTATAGCATTTATCCTAGTCCTTTGACTCTTCTGGTTTTGCAGTCTTTCTTTCTTTCTTTGGGAGCAATTCCCATTTTCTGGCTTGCCAGGGAGGAAATGGGAAATGATAGGTCGGGGTTAGTTTTTGCAACTCTTTATTTGTTGTATCCTCCTCTTCAGGGTGTTAATTGGTATGATTTTCACCCCGAATGTTTGTTCCCGGTTCTTATGATAGCGGCGTTCTACTACTTTAGGAAGGGAAAATTCGTCAGATACTTCATACTTATCGTATTGGCGATGATGTGCAAGGAGATAATACCTCTCATAATTGTGTTTATGGGGATATATGGATTATGGATAAACCGAAAAAAAATTTTGGCGCTATCTATTCTCAATGTAAAACAGCTCCTAATGGACAAAGGAATCATATCTTCAATCTTAACAGTAATCGCTGGATCAGCATGGTATATTCAGGCAGGAAGAATAATCAGCTCATTAAGAGGCGGGGCCTATAATCCTTTTAACACTTGGTTCTACTTGGGAGGAAATATACAGGATATATTTCTATCCTTTATCACCAAACCCCTCTATATTCTCCAGATAGCATTCACACCCTTTTACAGTAAAATCTTCTATCTGCTTGTGCTATTTGGGCCTCTCGCCTTTCTATCCTTCCTGAATCTCCCATCATTATTGATATCTATACCTTGGCTCGCACCCTCTATGCTCTCACTCCTACCTAACCACTATCAACCTGTAGGCTTCCAATATCCCGCTCTACTCATTCCCTTCATTTTTATATCTGCAATCTACGGTACTAAAACTGTAATCTTAATGATAGAAAATCCAAGGCTGCAAGCGTTTTTAAAAAATCCTATAACAGGTAGAACAATAAAGAACCGATACACGCCGGGAAAAGTTCTTCAGAGCATCAATAAGCCACTCGACTCTATTCTTATATTATTACTAGTTTGTAGCATCACCTTCTTTCTCATTTTGAGTCCGATAGGAACATTCCCAAATGTAACTTTTCACGATAAAGCACTTGAGATGGTCGTGAACACCATACCGCCCCACTCCTCAGTAGCAACACAAAACGAAATCTTCCCGCATCTTTCCCACAATCTAAACGCGTACCCAGTATACCACCCCATTTTTGAATATGAATATATACTAGTTGATAAAACAAGCATTTACTACTATTTACCACCAATATACGGGAAATATAGTAGTCCAGTTCTTCCCGTTGCATTTAGTTTGGTGGTACCTGAACTGATTGATAATGGAACCTATGGAGTTCTAATATCCATAGATGGAATAATGCTACTTAAAAGGGGATACACCGGCCAACCTATCATAAACCTGACCCTACTATAGAGGAAAACCATAAAGGAACGGAATACGATTACTATAAACAGAAGCGTGAAAAGTGTATATCCATCCATTTTAGTGAAGAATGGGTGGTAACTATGATTTAAAACAAAAGCGCTTACCACATCCCGGAAGCAAAATACGCTTCACTGTTTTGCAGACGGGATGGTGTTAAGGTTTATTTGAAACCCATACTTTTGATTCATGTTACAAATGGCTTTTAAGAAATGGAGGACTCCCAGAGATTATATGTTCTCCCTCAATTTACACTTGTTTCAGGATGAGCTTCGGGATGTACAAGACCGCCTGTTTGACGATTAGGGCCTTATGGAGAAGTTACGAAACCACCCGCCAGTAGGTGCAAAGAACCGCCCCCATGCCATCAGGCGTTACTTCGCAAAACCCCCAGAGAACGGGTCACCTGCATATAGTGGAAGAAACCAAGGTGCGGGGGGAAGAGGAGTAGGCTTTGGATGGCCCCAGACCCAGTTAGGTAGGCGGTTCTAGAAATCTACCTCTTTAAGGCTTGCAGCGGGCTTATGGCGGCAATTTTTATTT
This sequence comes from Candidatus Jordarchaeia archaeon, assembly GCA_018383815.1. Taxonomy (GTDB): domain Archaea; phylum Asgardarchaeota; class Jordiarchaeia; order Jordiarchaeales; family Jordiarchaeaceae; genus Jordiarchaeum. Next base: position 32,446 of record JAHAWU010000028.1, read on the forward strand.
GGGAGACCCATGGGGAGTTGCGGGAAGGAAGATGTTTTTCATAACCGATGGAGAGAGACAGTATCCTTTGGTTGGCTTAAAATGTAGGAGCTCGCTGGACGTAAATGAAAGGGAGGAAGAAGACTTACGCTAGATCTGATTTATTAGAGGATTGCTTTGAGGGTGCTCAACTAGACATTCCTTAGAAGCAATTAGGGACTGTAGAATGTACGCACTTTCCTCTGGTTCTTACTTACTCCTATGACCTAGTCTGACTCTACTAATACTCTTTGAACAAAATACTACCATATCATTACGGAAAAGCGCTCGCATATTCAAAAATTATAAAAGGTAACAAGTGACAAAAACCAAATTGATAATACCATTTTTTTGTAGAAATGTTGAAATATTGTTTCTGGGAGATAAAGAGTAGAGATTCTTTTTGGGGTTTATTGTTTGCGGTGGAAAAAGGCAATGAAGGTGAATATTGTTGCTGATCCCCTTATCAATGATTTTGGGCCCTCGCGTCCAGCGATACTCATCGCTAGGGAGCTAAGCAAAAAGTATAGGGTCACCATAGTTTCAACTTACATATTGGAAGCGATGGAAAATAGATTAAAGTCCTTAGGGGTTTTTCCTGTTAATCTTGGTGTTAAGCTTCACTTTAGTGATGCTTCCCTTGCTTGGATGGAGGCCTGGGTACAGGAAGCACTTTTCTCCTCGAATTGCAAAAAAATCGATTTGGAACACAATGATTTGGTGTTAAATTTTTCTAACACGATAATTGTCCCTTCTAAGGCTTGGTTCGTGCAGGGCCTCACAAACCGCGCTCTTGATAACATTAAGGATGAATTGGCATGGTATTATAGGTTTGCCTATAAGTTTGCAAAACCATTATTCATCTATGGAGATAAAAGGATTATAAGAAATGGTTCAAGGTTATCGAAAATTATTGTTACTCATTCAAGATATTGTGCAGATATGTATCAGAGATTTGGTTTAAAAATTGATAGGGTCATTTATATTCCCATTGATTGTGAAAAGTTTAAGCCAAAACGTAGCAGCTCTTGCGAGGACTATGTCCTAACATATTTTGGAAAAGAAACCAAGTTTTCCACGATTAAAAAACTGGCCGATGCTAACATAAGCATTAAGGCTTTTGGAAGCAAGTTTTCCTACGTTCCGAGGAAATTGCTACACCACAGAAACATTAAAATTCTAGGGCGTATATCCGACGAAGAGCTTGTAGAATTGTATTCTAATGCTCTGTTTACAGCCTTCCCCTTTACAAATGAGGAATTTGGATACGTACCTGTTGAAAGTATGGCGTGTGGAACTCCTGTCCTAACATTCGCATATCAAGGACCGGGAGAGACTGTTATCGATGGACAAACTGGCTGGTTAGTAAAACAAGATAGAGAGATGGTAGAAAGCGCAATAAACATTTGGCAGAACGGGTACCCTGAAGAGATGCGGAAGAAATGCAGGTCAAGAGCCGTCGAATTCGATGTGAAAAACATTGCAGGTCAATGGCTTAAAATACTAGAA
>JAHAWU010000027.1 GCA_018383815.1 Candidatus Jordarchaeia archaeon
GAATCCCGCAGCGTGTCCGGTGACCAAGAGTCCGGGAGCATATGTTTTCTCAATGATTTTTTCGGGGTCGGTTCGGATTCCCCAGGATTTTATTTTCCCCCCCTTGATTTTCTCTTTGACTATGGGCTCATTTAGAAATTCGAGGGCTTGCTGTCGGATGTTGAGGTCGGGGGTCATGTATCCTCCTCCCACCCCCATACTTACCCCGTCCTTCAGGGGAAATATCCAGTTGAAACAGTATTTGGAGCCTCCAATTGTAAGGTACCACTCACACAATTGGTTGAATCTTTCCTCGACAACCTTTTCTGGAAGTTGGACAAAAGCGGTGGCGTAAAGCACATTGTCGGTACCCGCTCTTCTCCCCAAGAGTCCAGCCTTACGGGCAACTATGGAGTGAGCTCCTCCAGCGTCAATAGTTACTCCTGCACAAATTTTTTCTCCCTTATCTGTTATAACTCCAACGACTCGGTCATTCTCCTTGATGATGTCCATTATTGTTGTGGCGGTTCTAAGCTTGGAGCCAGCATTACATGCTTGTTGAGCGTGCCAGGGGTCAAATTTTGTTCTGTGAATGGTGTACATTCCATAGCCGCCCATGCCGGTTTCAAACATGCAGTATTTACCGTTTCTCTGAATGTAGTAAACACGGCTGCCTGGAACCTTAACCTCAATGGGTCCCTCCAAGACGTATGGAGCATAGACTGTGCCTGTGGCTGTGATGGCGCTGCCACAAGCATTCTTGGCTCCCGGATTCTCTGCCTTCTCGAATTGAACCACCTTTAATCCAAGTTCAGCACATCTTTTAGCGGCGGCCGAGCCAGCCATTCCGCCACCAACCACGATTACGTCATATTTCTTCATAGAATCCCTCCCGCACCCTTCACTGTTTGAACTATAAAAAATTAATTTTCACCCTGTTGGTAAACTTCGCAGATTTTAGAAGTATGACACTAAAATTCGTAAAAAAGATTCAAGGTTATTTTTAATGCGACTGGACTGAATTATCCATTTTTGCGAATCGTAAGAGGCTTGCATAGCTTAGTGGAAGGGGCTATAAGAAATGTATCGATTTTGGGAAGTGTTGTCTGGTTTTCTTTTTTTCTCTGGTTTTGTTGTTTGAGGGGGGTTGCTTATTTTCTTGGCGTGTTTGTGGTGTAAATTTTGACAAAAAATTTATATAAAATTTGTTTATAGCTATTATCAATAAATTTAATATATACAGGAGTTGAGAAATTAGAAGAGGTAATATTTATGGCCACGGATTATAGGAAAATGTGGGAAGACCTAGGCATAAGCATGAAAAAACACGACCAGCTATTAGCAGTTCTACCATTAGTTTATCAGGATGTATACCTCTCCCAGAAGAATAGACCCCAAGCCATGGAGTACTACGACTTTGTAATCTCCGGAGTGCATGGAATAAGGGTAAAGGAGCTTTTAGACGCCAAAGAGGGCGGTAAAAAGGTGGTGGCCTATTTCTGCCTCTATGTTCCCGAAGAGCTAGTTATTGCTTCCAATGCAGTTTTGGTGGGACTCTGTGGCGGTTCAAATTTTGTAGACCAAGAAGCAGAGGAAGTTCTGCCCAGAAACATTTGTCCCCTGATTAAGGCTTCCTATGGTTTTAAGACTGCTAGGATTTGTCCCTATTTCCAGGCTGCGGACATTTGTGTTGGAGAAACAACCTGCGATGGAAAAAAGAAAATGTATGAACTACTAAATGAGCTTTGCCCCACCTACACTGTTGAGGTGCCCCAGAAGCCAGACACAGAACAGGCCAGAGAACTCTTCTACAAGGAAATTATGGCTCTGAAATCCAAACTGGAAGAACTCACGGGCCACAAAATAACTGTCCAAGATTTGAAGAAATCAATTGAAATTGTTAATGCCAAGAGAGCGGTTCTTGACCAGCTTATCAGTACCAGGAAGGCTGTGCCTCCACCCATTAGCGGTAAGGATTCCCTGCTTGTTTCCCAAATAGCCTTCTACGATGATCCCCAAAGATTCACCCAAAAGACCAAAGAGCTTGTGGAGGAGCTTCAGGAACGGATTAAAAATAAGGTGGGCGTAGTGGATGCAAGCGCTCCAAGGATTATGGTTTCAGGGTGTCCCATGGCTATTCCCAACTGGAAACTCCACCACATAGTTGAGAGCAGCGGTGCAGTCATAGTGGTGGAAGAGTCCTGCGTGGGAACAAGATACACAAGCATGGGCCAAATAGATAATTCCGCCAACACTGTTGAGGGCCTCTTGAAGGCAATCTCCAACGCTTACTTGAACATCCACTGCTCCTGCTTCACACCCAACACTGGAAGAATAGAAGACAATGTTAGACTGGCTAAGGAGTTCAAGGTTGACGGCGTCATCCATTATACCCTGCAGACCTGCCACGGCTACAACATCGAAGCAGCCAAAATAGAAAAAGCCCTCAAAGAAATAAATGTACCAATGCTAAAAATAGAAACCGACTACAGCAACGAGGACGCGGGTCAGATAACCACCAGAGTAGAAGCATTCCTAGAAATGATCAAAAAATAAAATTTTTTCCAGTGATGACAATGGGTGCCGTGGTCGTAGGGCTTGACATGGGTTCAGTGTCAACTAAGGCTGCGGTTCTCCAAGATTCTCGAATGGTGGGGTATGCAATACTCCCCACTGGATTTAATCCTCAAGATTCCGGCAGAAGAGCAATTAATGAAGCTTGCGAGAAGGCAGGAATCAATCCCAAAGACGTCGTTTATATTGTGGCTACTGGCTACGGCAGAATAAACGCTCCCTTTGCAAATTCTCGAGTAACAGAAATAACCTGTCACGGTAAAGGAGCCTTCTTTGCGAATAATTGCGCTCGCACTGTGATTGATGTGGGAGGACAGGACAGCAAAGTCATATCAATTAATGAGCAGGGCCGAGTAGTAGACTTCCAAATGAATGATAGGTGCGCCGCAGGAACTGGAAGATTCCTAGAAGTCATGATGAAAACACTCGACATGAACTACGAAGAAATGTCCCAAGCCGCGATCAACTCGGAAAACCCCTCAAAAATTTCCAACATGTGTACTGTCTTTGCAGAATCCGAAGTAATAACCCTGCTGGCGAAGGGTGAGAGAAGGGAAAACATTGCGGCGGGACTATGCCAATCCATCGCGGAACGAATAGCAACCATGGTCAAAAGAATAGGATTAAGGGAGGAAGTAGTAATGACTGGAGGCGTCGCAAAAAACAGAGGCGTAGTCAAACTCTTGGAAAACAAACTAAACACAAAAATATCAGTGCCCGAAGAACCCCAAATAATAGGCGCACTGGGAGCAGCCCTAGAAGCGAGGGAAGCCATACTCGAAATTAAGCAAAAATAATTCATTAATTTTTGACAAAAAAATTTGCCAGAACCAAAAAATAAATTATGTTTCTAGGTCATTACTAATTACTAGAACCTATTTTTTGGATTTTAGGGGAGTTTATTAGTATGGGTTTACTTGACCATAGTGAATATCTTGTGGAAGAAAAATTATTGACACCCCGATACGCCCTTATAATAAAGGATGAGAAGGGCGAAGAACTGGGAAGAGCAATAAGTAAATTTCTCTCTTTTAGGGGAAAAATTGAATTCACCGACAACCAGGGCCAAAAAGTGGGCTCCATTGAGGGAAAACTGTCTGCTAGGCCCACCTTCAAAATAGTGGACCAGAACCAGGAACACATTGCCACAATTAAGGAGAGATTTCTAACTATTCACGACGACTGGTGGGTGGAGAACCCGGAGGGAGAAAAAATCCTATCTGTGAAAGGCGACATATGGGGTCTAGAGTATAAAATCGAGGACAAATCAGGTTTAGTAGTGGCGGAGGTTTCAAAAAAGTTTTGGTCCATTCGCGACCATTTCGGAGTCAAAATAAAATACGATTTCAGCCCCTTCCTAGTACTCTCCATCGTGGTGGCGATAGGCTTCCAAAAACAAAAAGAACATGGTGCTGCTGCCGCTTCCGCCTCCTGAAATAGCTGAAAAAAATTTGTCGGCTTGGCAATTGGGTGTTTGTGGGTGTCATACTTCTTGTAGTGTTTTTTAAGTATTACCCAAAGCACATATAGGAATAAAAACTCCAAATTCTCCCCTGTTCACTAGACAAACCAGCACTAGTGAGGGCGTTATACACCATTAGATTTTAGGGCTGATTCTTATGGATAAAAAAGTTGACGAGTTGATGGGGAAAATTAAATCTGCAATCCCCGGGAAAAGTTATCTGGCTCTGATGGACGAAGAAGGAAAAATTCTGTATAACAATTTTCACAGCGGATTGAACGGTAACATCAAAAACTTTGCACCCGCCATTAAAACAATGGATGTGGGAGACTACCAGATTAAAAACTACCCTAAGAGTTGTTTAATAATCTACAAGGTCAGTGACCGACTAGCCTTAATTATAGAAAGCTATGTTAAGGAAGGTTTACTCATTTTCACACTAAAAAACATAGCACAAAACTTCAGAGAACAATTCTTCGAGCTAGATCTCATGCAAATGTTTTCGGATATGTTAGAGGAAGAAGGGGAGGTCAAAATAACAGAGCAAGTATTCTAAAAGTTTCTTGTCTCATTCTGTTCTCTAACTCCACAACCTTCAAACGGTGGAAACTCTGCAAAACTGATGCTTCTTTTTTTAGATATACATAAAAAATATTAGGTTTTTTATTGATAATTCTACTTGAGAGGTTTTAAATTTGAGCATGTTTGACTATAAAACTTATCTTATTGATGAAAAAATGTTGTCGATGCGCAACACCCTAGTAATTAAGGATGAGAAAAACCGGGAATTGGGCAAAGCCGTAAAAAAGTTTTTGGCACTGCAGGAAGAAGTAGAGTTCATTGATAGCCAGGGGAAAAAGGTTGGAGCAGTTAAGAGGAAAATGGTTGCCGCCACACCTGCCTTTGAAGTCTATGACCAAAGCAAGAAACGTGTAGCAAACATCAAAAAGAAAATTATTGCCATCGGTGATGACTGGTGGGTGGAGGACTCCAAGGGCAAAAAGGTACTAAACGTTGATGGGAACATTCTAGATTTGGAGTACAAAATAAAAGATAAGCTTGGTCGAGAAGTTGCCATGGTGTCAAGAAAACTTTTTCCCATACGCGACCACTACGGTGTCAAAATAGTTGGGGATGCTGATCCCCTACTGGTTCTGGCCACAGTTGTCTCCATAAATATGGAAAAGGAGAGGAAGGAGAAAACCTGAATCCAAAAGTGTTGTGTTTCCTGTTTTACATTGATTTTGCTGTGAGGTCTATGGCTCTTTGGATCTCTTTTTCTAGGAATTCTGGTAGGCCGAAGACTCTTATGTCCATGAAGCCCCTCACTATTAGGGCGGATGCCTCCTTTTCTGAGAAGCCTCTTGACATGAGGTATAGTATTTGTTCCTCGGCGATTTTTCCCACTGCGGCTTCGTGGGAGAGTTCCGCCCCGCTTTTGCTGCCGATTAGTTCGGGTATGGCGTGGATGGTGGCATTGTCTGAGAGTAGGAGACCGTTGCATTCAAGGTGTGCCCGACTCTTTGAATTATTGCCTACCAGCATTCCCCTAGTGTAGACGTGGGCTTTATCAGTGGCGATTACTCTGGAGCTTACTTCGGCTCGGGTTTCGTCTCCGTCCAGAATAACTTTTGATCCCAGGTCGATTTGGGAGGAGCCGCTGGCGTAGATGACGGAGTTGAAAATTGCTGTGGACTTGTTTCCCTTGCAGTAGGCTGTGGGGTAGCTTTGAATGCTTCTTACTGGTTTGAGGAGCACATAGTTGTTTATGTAGGTTGCCCCGTCTTCCAGCAAGATTCCAGTTCTGGGGCGGACATCCACTTCCTGCTTCCAGTTGTGAACCATGGTGAAGGTCAGCTTGGAACCCTTTTTCAGGTAAAATTCGGAGATTCCCACGTGGAGACCTCTGCGCAGGTTTGGGTGGACAGTGCAGCCTGTTATCAGTTGGGCTTCTGAGTCTGGCTCCAGTACTACAATGTTGTGAACGTTTTGGTCAATGTTTTCACCTGCCAGATAGAGGCAGGATTGCAAAGGGAGGGTGATTTTTACTCCTTCAAAGACGTGGATGAAGTATCCTTGGTCCCATTCTAATTCGGCTAGGGCGGTGTATTTGTCGGTGTCTACTGGGACGAGGTTCCACCAGTAATCTTTGAGCCAGTTGTATTTTTCGAGTGCCTGTTTGGTGCTCATTATTTCCGCTTTGTCTTTGAATGTGGTGTCTATGGCGCAGGAAACGACTGAGTGGTCTATTTGGAAGAATGTTCCTGCTCTTTCTTTGGTTTTGGGTGTGACTCCGCAACTCATGGCTCCTTCCACGATTGGTTCTGGGAGTTCTGATATGCCGGTTTCATCCCAATTAGTGGGGTTTCTTGAATATTCTTCTAGGTTGAGGTCTACTCCATAGGCTGCGGGTTTATTTATTGCTTCTAGGGCTCTTTTCCTATACTCCGACATCTTTCACACCACCAGTATCCTTCTCTGAGAATGTGGTCAAGTGTTTCTAGGGGTGCTCCCGAGCAGGCTATGCAGCCCTCAATTATTACGTGGGCCCTGTTTGTTCTAACATAGCGTAGAATGTATCCTTGGTGGGTTATGAGGATTCCCGACCTTTCCTCTAGGAGTTCATTTATGACTTTCCCAATTAACTCCAAGTTTTCAACGTCGACGCCCGAGTCTGGCTCATCAAGCATGATGAATTCTGGTCTCTGGGCCAGTATTTGGAGGACTTCGGAGCGTTTTACTTCTCCTCCGGAGAAGCCGTAGTTCAGGTCTCTGTCTAGGAATGATGCTGGAAAATTAACCTTCTTGGCTAGGCTCTTTTCCCTCCCAGCTAGGTTGTGGTTTTTTTCGCTTATCTTATTTACAATGTCTCCCAACTTTACGCCTCTTATGGCTGGTGGGTGCTGGAATGTGACTCCCATTCCCATTTTTATCCGTTCGTCGGTGGGCAGATTTGTTATGTCCCTGCCTTTGAAATAGATTTTCCCAGATATTACTCTATATTTTGGGAAGCCCAATAGTGTGAAGATGAGGGAGGTTTTCCCGCTTCCATTGGGCCCAAATATCACGTGAACCTCTCCTTCCGGTATCTCGAGGTTGAGATTCTGGAGAACCTTTTTACCATCCACAGTCACGTTGAGATCATGGATTTCTAATATGTTCAACTTCCTCGCCTCTGAAAACATTCTCATTTAATTTAGGAACATGTGGGCGGGTAACGCCTTAAATTCTACTTATGCGTTATCGAGGCGGAATTAATATATATTGCTCTCACGCAGCCAGCCTAGATGTTACTTTTTTAAATATTTTCGAGTTGTTCGTTTCCCTTTTTTAGAGTTTTTTTGGGAAGAGTCTAAAAATGCGTTTTTCTTATTTGTGCCGAATTTTTGGTCGAAAAGGTTTGGTGAGCGTTTATCATCTTGTTTTGTGAAATTGGGTTGTCCCGTCTTCTCGATTGTTTGTGTTTCATTTCTAGAGATCGTTTTGGCTCAGAATGTTTAGGAAGTGGTCTAGGCCGTTGCCCATTTTTTGAAGCTCATTACTTCTGTACAGGGGTTCATCTAACAGGTTTAGCACATCTTTTTCCAGGTTTTCTGCGATTTTGCCGTAGCCATATTTCTGAACCATTAGAGCGTTTTTCCTCTTTTCCATGTGCCCCTTAGGGCAGAATAGTAGTAGGGGCACTCCGTACATTATAGCTTCCGAAACGGTTCCGAATCCGCTTCGCGCAATAACTAGGTTTGAAGCGTTAATATAGTTTTGAATGTCTGGAAGGAAACCGTTGAATTTCAAGTTTTCTTGTTCCAATTCTTTGAAAATTCCTGGTGGGGTGACTACATAGAAGTGTATGTCTGGGTGTTCCAGTGCAATCTTTTTGTAAATGTAGAAATCATGATTTTCCATTAAAAAATTTTTTTGGTAGGGTCTTCCCATCACTAGAACCAATGGTTCGTTTTTGCCTAACCCTAACTCTTCCCTCACCTTTGCTTTGGTTCTGGTTACATCTCTTACTATGGGGGGGTAGACTTTTTCGCAGTCCACAATTTCTGGCCTAATATCCATTGCGAAATTCTCGGAAAGGCCGAAAAATGAACGTACACGCTCCCCCCAAACTATGGGCCTCTCAACTAGATAAGAGTAAAAATTCATCCTGAACTCTCTCCAACCGTATTTAAAGGGTTGGTAGTGCGTGATGTTAATGGTCCTCATTCCCGGTATGCACGTAAGGTGGGGGTTGTAATCGTTGACTAGGACACGGTACTTCAAGCCCATAATTAGGGTTCTCAGAAAATCTATGGGGAAATATAGGCTGCCAAAAATTAATCTCAAAACCGTGGGGAAAACATTGAGGTCCCCATTATTTCTATAAATATATTTTATTCCATGAAGCTTATTATTGCATCTCATACTTGTCTGGGAGAGAAATTTTATTCTTTCCTCATCGCTGAAAACAAGGTACTCTATATTATTCATTTTTAGCCTTGAGGCTATGGCGCTAACTCTCTGTGCATGGCCGTATCCTTCTGTGGTGGGGCACAGAACCACTTTGAAACTTGAATAACGATTTTTGCAAATTGGTTTTTCCAACAAAGGTTTATTTAACTCAGCGGTTACCAATCCTTTTTCTTCCTTCAAAACTTTCTAGCTGAGTTCATAGTCCTCTCCTTGCTAAATTATCTGGATTCTGAAGGATTTAGCGTTCAACTATTTCTTGAATAGTTTAGTTCATAAAAATTGGTTATCTCCTAAAGCTTTTGGTACGATAACCGACTTTCCCATATTTTAAACAGCACTCCAGATAAATGGTTATTGTTATACTATTAGGTTTTTGTTTTTCCCTTTTTAAAAGGATTGTTAGCGAGATAAGTCCCTCCCACTCATTTAGTCCAGTCGAGGGGAGCGTGTCAACCAAAGCTTATTTTATTTCCCGTATGGGGAAGGCAGTGTGTTCAAATGGCACTCTCCTTTGTGGGGACACTTTTTTGTGACTGAGTTTTTGGGGGAAAATTTCCACCAATTTTTAACGCCATTATGTAAAACAAGGAGGGTACCGAAGGGTTGCGTCAGCAGATCAAGAGAGGTTCAAACCAATTTGCTGCACATTTCAAGATTTGCCGCATTAAAAAGCTTATTAAATATTAGGCTCCTGTAATTGGATTAAGAATCAGGGGTATGCGAATGAGGCAAAAGACAAGAGAAGCCATAATAATTTGCTCTCTCTTATTGCTCCCCTTGGCAGGATTAATTATGGGTGGTGCGCTTAATTCAAGCGGTAACTCTCAGTTTCTATTATGCTTTTCGACCAGTGAATTGGCTTGCGGGTCTAGTCTTTCAGTAAAGGATACCCACATGATTTCCTTCAATTCTGACACGGCGCATGATTTGACTATTTATCGTCCCCCAGCCTGGTCTATATCCTCAATAAACATCACCCTCTCAAACATTACCACACCAACCTATAATATGGTGGTCGAGGACTACGCAGAAATGGGTATCCCCCTATTTGTACCAGGTTCCTCAATAAATGACTCGATATATCTTGTGTGTTTGATGAGCTTTAATGTAACAGATGTACAGCGGGTTTACTTCAACAAGTTGGGGGCGCTTCTTATAAACACGGAATTCAATACTAGTGCCTATGTTGATGTCGCAATTCTTAACGCCACATACAACTATGATTTTGGTATTCTCCTTCCAAACGAAACACTCAAAGTAATGCACAATATATCACTCGCGAATTCCGGCGGACCACTGGAGTTTAAGACCTTAAATCTCACATCCAATCCAGACGAGTACCTCTATCTCGACACTGCTATAAACCAAACAGACTATAACACCTACTTCATCGCGATAGCCCAAAATGTAACCGCCATCACAGACCCCATAATCTACTGGTTCTACGCTACAGACTCACATAATGGAGATCAGGGCGACGCATGGTGGGCAGCCTTCTGGTACGGTGAAGAAACTCCCTTTGCTTTTAGCAATAGGGATTTCACCTACAATGATACTTTCGACTTCTGCCTAAAGCTTTACTTGAATCCAAGCGACCCCTCTCAAGGTAATCCCTGGCCGAGTGATTTAGGTCTGAGAATTAACGGCGTAAACGTTAATAGCACTGGTCCAGGGAGCGGATGGTGGAGCACTACTGAAAACTTGTCACTAAATCCTTTGTTCTTTGATTTTTCTTCAAATTGGTCAACTTGGTCAGGAGGCACGTGTCCTGTAAGTTTTACAGCAGAAGTCTGGTTCACCTACCAGGAAGCCCCAAATATCCTTCTGGCTTCTTTGACACAAGTCTTCCTAACAATGACTTATTTTGAAGACCAAAGAGAGTTTAAAAATTACCTATTCCTAGTTGCTTTAGGCTCCATCGTTGTTGCTGGCGCGGCTGGCTACAAATTGGATAAGAGAAGAAAGATTCCCAGAAATGCTTTGCAAAGTCTTGAACACATAATAGTTGATCACAATAATACTGGCGTTCTTCTGTGGGCCTTTGACTTCGTTTCTATGGAGCAGGATATAGCTCTAATCTCGGGATTTATGTCGGCAATCAAATCATTTTTAGAGGAAATGAAAGTGGGAGGATTGAAAAGGCTGGGAACCGAGTTTGGAACCTTCATTAGGGAAGAAAGCGAGCTATTGACTGCAACCTGCATCACCAGCGACATAGGAATCGACGAAGAACTCTGGATTAGAGGCAAACTGCATAAGTTCCTAACCCAGATAGAGCAGCAGCACCGAAGGCAGCTTGAAGAGTGGAAGGGCGATGTAGGCCAGTTTAAAGAGACGTTTCCAATGGTTCTAGGCTCAGTAATAGATCTAGATAGGGTGCATAAACTTCACAAGCAGAAATTCTCCAGACTAAGCAAGAAAAAACAAAAGCTGCAGAGAGAAGTCAACAAGTATGGAGCCAAGCTTGAAGAATTAAAATCCAAATATGATTCTGGTGAACTAGACTATGAGGAATACACCGCTAAAAGGCTCAAAACCGAGTACAAGTATGACAAAGTCCAAAAAGACTACATATACGCCAGCCTATTTCTCTCAAAAGTCCCCCTCGAAACTGTAACCTCACAAAAACAGTTAGAAAACCTACAGGAAATACAGAAACGTTTCGTGGAAATAAGAATGCAGATTGAAGAGCTCCGAAGAAAACAGAGCGAAGGAACATTCAACGAAAATGACAGAAAGCGAAAAGAAAAACTGCAAAAAGAACTAATAAAACTAGTGGAGAAACTAGACAGATACCAAAAGGGATGAAAAATTCCTCAAGGGAACCAAAACCACACCCCACTTTTTAATTCTAAACTCACTAGCCATAGAAACACATTTCCATAATCCATCTTTGATACTCCACGCGAAGTCGGGAGCTTGTCTCTCTAAAGATTCCTTTAACAAGCATGTGAACCTTTTAAAAAAAGAAAATTCTTCGCGAACACTATGCTTGACCGCTTTATTTCATGCTAGTAGTCCGGTTAGCTGGTTTATGTCCTCTACTTTCTCCAAATTTTCAATTGTGGAGATTATTTCTCCAATTTCCCGTTTGGTTTTTACTCCTTCCGCCATACTGTACAGTTTTTTCTTAACGTCGAAGCCCTCCTCGGGTTGGAAGAAGGCGTCATACTTGGAGAACTGGGTGTAGCTGGTTCCGTCCTTCATGGTTATGGTTACTTCAGCCGATGATCCTATCGCTGGGTCTCCTTTGAGTTTAATTTTCTTTATTACTTCGTGCACCTTGGGGTCTAATATTTTCTCCATTTTTAATTGTCTAGGCGTATACTCCCTGTCAACCAAGGATATAGCCATAGGGTAGTATCCATCTATTAATAGTGCTTGGTAGGTCCAGTCCCGACGATTCTTGATTCTCTCATAGAAATCCGGGTAGCGTAGAGAGTAGAACCCCGCAGTCAACATCATAATAAACGGGCACCTTATACTTATTTCCCTCACATTTTCTGGCTCAACTTTATTGCTGTTTACAATTTTGAGAATGGCATCAATTGGAGCATTGTAGTAGGCCACCACTGGGAAGGGTTTATTCACCAGTTTTAGTGTTCTCCACTCCACTCCCAAATCCTTCGTGATTATCTCCAGTCTGGACAAGTCCGGTATATTGGAAGCCATGTTGCAGTATCCCAGAGAGTGTTCCAGTATCTCGTGGCTTCCACTCAAACCCGCCTGAGCCAAACATGCTGAAGTAACTCCTACATAGGCAGGTATTCCGGTAAGCATACCCTTACAATCCGCGGCCCAGTTAATCATAGTGTTTCCCTGCACATGGGTGCATGCTATACCCATAGCGTCCATTAACTGTTCCACATCTAGACCCATCAATTTGCCCGCCACCAGTGGAACGTCAATCGCGTGATTCGGTGAAGCGTGTCCCACATGAACAGGATCCACCAGCACTTCCCCCGTCCTTCCTCCAACCTCGTTTCCAATAACTAGGGCGGTGATTATCTCCTTACCATTGGAACCGTAACTTTCACCCACAGCCAAAGCTGTTGGAACACCTACATCTCCCACGTGTGATTCTGGTAAGTAGTCTTCAAACTCCAAAATGCATGCAAGGTAAGAGTTCACCATGGCGGCGTTTCTCATGGAGGTTTTGTAGCCACCACTAATCACTGTAGACTCCGGCTTGTCACCCCAATTTTTAACCGCTTTAATTATCCGTTGCCCAGGCTCCATCATTGAACCAGCATATATTGTGGCTATCATATTTATCAACTGGTTCTTTACACAAGCCACGACTTCCTTTGGAATGTTTTCATACCTCAGGTTGTAGGCCCACTCCGCAACTTTTTTTGTGATGCCTTGCCTCATTTCCACCACCTCTTTTCCTACTTTAATAGTGATAGTAGCTGCATGACCATTCCCAGTGCGAGAGCTGTGTTTTGCGCATCCTTGTTCACCACAAGTCTATCCGCGGCGGCCACGCTTGCCAAGTTCGCCTCACCGCGAAAAACCGATTTCCAATCTTCTTCGTCCATCTCCACCGTTGCGGCCACCCATTCACTCTCCCCCTCCTCAAAATGGGCGGTTTCCGGCTCCACAGTTAAAACATAGCTCTTCTTACCCTTCACCCTCAAGTTATACATTTTGTTCTTGATATAATTATAGTACTGAGTGCCGCTAACCACTCGCCAGAGATATTCATACGCCTTGCAAAAATGGTTCAAGCCTTCCTCTACTTCACTCATACAGACACCCCGAAAATTTATACTTTTATCAAGGGTTCTACAGGAGTCTTGGTGAGCTTCTCAGCTCCCTTCTTGGTGATAAGTATGGGTACTTCTAGTCTCAGGCCGCCCACTCCCGGATGGTTCAACTGTATAAAGAGTTCTTCCACCATGTTCTCTTTGAACTCCATACTCGCCCAAGGCTCAAAACTGCTAATGGGGGGATACCACTCATGGCCCACTATTCCCAGTCCGTGTCCAAAAACTGGTGGAACGTGTGGCAGATACTCGGTCTGGAAGAGCCTCTTGGAAACCTCGTTGGCGATTTCTCCAATCTTCATTCCCGGCTGTATATTGTCAAGCATATAGTGCACTATTTCATTGTAGGTGTCTATAAGTTTCTGCTGCTTGGGTGTAGGCTTACCCATAACCACATTGTATGCGAGGTCTGAGTAGTAGAGTTCATAGGTGCAGTGGAGATCTATGCACACCACCTCTCCCCTCCTTACTTTTTTGTTGCTGGGCGGTGTACAGGCACACTTACTCAAGGCCCCACGTTCTCCGGAATAGATTTCGTCTCCCCCAGTTACTGGCCAGTTCCACATGGAACCCAGCTCCCGCATTCTTTTCTCTCCCGCCCCCACTATAGCAGTTTCAGTAACCCCCACATCCAAAACTTCCAAAGCCGCCTTCTGACCCTCATCTGCAATCTGAGCCGCCTTCCTGAGCAATTTTATTTCCTCCGGCTCCTTTATGACTGCCACCTCATTTATCACATCTGAGCCATCAACAATCTCTGCCTCTGGTAGACACTCTTTTAAAGTCTGGTACTCGGAATGGGTGATTAGCCCCTCCACAAGCCTTGGGGAAAGGCTCATCTCTATTCCAATTGTGGCATCTTGGAGCTTATTCTCTTTGACTCTATTGGCAATTTGTTCCATCCAAGTTATACCCTTAATGGGCCCCCACTCGTACACGTCTTTTATCCAGGTTTCGGTTTTCACCCTCGAAGCCTCAATTACTGAGGGATAGACTGCCACTTCGCCCTCAAGGGGCACGTACACTGCGGCTCTGTAGGGGATAAAGGTCCCCGAAACGTAGCATACACTGGAAAGTCTTGTTCCCACCAGAACATCTATGCCTTTCTTCTCCATATTGGCCCTTATTCTCTCCATTCTCTTCTCAAAATCAAACTTCGGCTTCAAAACAAGCACCCCTTCAAAAATTTTCTCAAAAAGTAATCTAGACTCTCTACTGATAAGGGGTTAAAAGCCTTTTTAAAAATTTGCAACGCCAGCAATAAAGAGGAGTTTTTCAGGAGGAGGGACTCTTATTTTAGTTTTTCTCCGCAGTACTTGCAGAATCTGGAGTCCCAGTCGATTTCCATGCCGCAGAAGGGACAGAAACTCGCCTTTGATCTGGGTATGGGGGTGAATCCTCTAGAGAATAGGGTGTGAATCATTGTGCACAGGTTTTTCCAGGAATCTTTTATTTTGGCCTTCTCGCTCTCGAAGGCCTCTTTGTTAATTTCTCCATTTTGGTAATATGGTGTTATTTCGTAACTTATAGTGATGGAGACATGTTTCTTGTCCTTCTTGAAGGTGAGGGACCCCACCGAGTGGGCGTAGCACAATTTTTGGCTAATTAGGATTCGGCCCTCCTCCCAATCCTTTTTAACCACTATGAATCCCAAATTGCTGATAACTTCCTCTATGAGGTCTAAAAACTCTTCCTCAGACAAATCCACATCATCAAATTCACCCAACCAGCGGAGCTCCGACAACTCACACACCAGCAAAAACCATTTGGTGAAGCGAAGCCTGCCAAACAACATTCATTATTCGAAACTCATAGATCACATATATAAAAATTTTGAAATAGAAGGCTTGACAAAATTCATGTTCCCCGACGTATATCATCCGTGATGCAATGATAGAGTATTGTTTTTCGTCACAGATACGACCTCTAGCGACGAAAAACGCTGAGAAGAAAAAGCCAAAATCAATTTTGTCCCAAAGCCGAACTAGAATCCGATGCTCCTCCCCTAGGTTGTTTTATGCCTTTTTGATTTTCGAAAAGGTCTTATACTGAAGAATGCATAAATAAAGGAAAATGATTGTTAAAAAGGAGAGGTTTTGATGAGTAGTGAGGATGTTTATCGGGAGTTGCAGAAGCACCTTGACAGGATGCCTGTGGGTTTTCCAGCCACAAAGTCCGGTGTGGAACTAAAAATATTGAAGTACCTTTTTACACCCGAGGAGGCGAGGATAGCGACAAAACTGAGCTGGGAATTTGAGCCTCTTGAAACCATTTATAGCCGCTTTGACCAGTCACAAATCTCAACGGAAGAGTTGAAAAACAAATTGGACAACATGGCCAAGAAGGGCATTGTTCACTACAAAATTGTGAAAGGTGAGAGGTACTACGCAAATCCACCACTTGTCGTAGGCATGTACGAGTTTCAGGTTAACAGACTCACCAAAGAGTTCCAAGAAGACATTGACAAATACATTTCGGAAGCATTTGCCCTAGAATTTTTGCGCACCGGAATAAACCAGCTTAGAGTCATACCTATAGAGGAAAGTATAACCAGCGAGGGCTTCGTGGCAACCTACGACGACCTGAGGGAAATTATTAAAAACGAGGAGGGACCCTTCTGCGTGTCTGAATGCATATGCCGTAAAGCCGCAGAACTGAAGGGAAACCCCTGCAGTAAGACCTCCCTGCGTGAAACCTGCATATCCCTTGGAGACACAGCCCAACTATACATAGATAGCGGATGGGGCCGCCCCGTAACTAAGGAAGAACTTCTCGAGATACTAAGAAAAAATGAGCAAGAAGGTCTAATTCTAGAACCAAACAACTCCCAGAGACCAGAATACATATGCAGTTGCTGCACGTGTTGCTGCGGAATCCTATCCAGACTAAAAGTCTTTCCCCGCCCCACGGAAATTATCAGCTCAAACTACTTCGCCCAAATAGACCCCGATTTATGCACCGGCTGCGAAACATGCCTTCAGCGATGCCAAATGGAAGCACTAAAAGTAGTGGACGAAATTTGCACAGTAGACACAGGCAGATGCATAGGCTGCGGAAACTGCGTACCCACATGTCCCACCAAAGCAATCACCCTGCGGAAAAAAGAAAAGCAATGGGTGCCGCCCAAAACCCTAGAGGATCTCTTCAGGAAAATAAAGAGTGTAAAAGGCCAAACGACCTAAAAATGTATTTCAATCTGCTTCGTTTTTCTGCCTACCTCAACCAATTAAATCATTATCGAAGGGAAATAGGTAAATTCTAATGGAATCCTAAACTTTTTTTCAGGATATAAAAAAGGGAGGGGGAAGAGTTTTTTGATTGGTTTATGCGCCTTTGAATTTAGGTTCTCTTTTTTCGAGGAAGGCCATCACGCCTTCTCTGGCGTCTTCGCTGGCTGTTGCAATACTTGCCAATGCTCCCTCAAATATTAGGCCAGCATCCACAGGTCCCTGGGATCCAAAGTTCAGCGCATATTTTGCTACTCTCTGGGCCACTGGCGGTCCTTTCGCCAGTTTTAGGGCGTACTGTCTCACTTCTTCCTCAAAGTTTTCGAATGAGAACACCTTGTTTACCAGACCGATTCTGTAGGCTTCTTCCTCGTTTATTGGCTCGCCTGAGAGTATAAGCTCCTTAGCTTTGGCAAGTCCGATTAGTCTGGGCAGTCTTATTGTGCCACCCCAGCCCGGAATTATTCCTCGGTCCACTTCTGGTTGTCCGATCTGTGAACCCTTAGCAGCTACTCTGAAGTCGCAGGCACAGGCTAATTCGCATCCTCCCCCAAGGGCAAAGCCCCTAATTGCGGCTATCACAATTTTGGGAAACTTTTCAATTTTGGTAGTTAACTTGGCCATGAGGAGGGCGGTGTCCATCTGTGCTACGGCCATGGGAACCCCAAGGGTTAGTGTCGGCGGCTCCTTGAGATCAGCTCCCGCAGAGAAGAACCTATCACCGGCACCCATCAAAATGACCACATGGATGTCTTGCTGGAACCACAGGTCGTCAAATGCCTTATCAAGTGCATTAATTAGTGCTACGTTCAAGGCGTTGGCCTTCGGCCTATTCATAATAACCCACGCCAAAGGAGGCTCCTTCTTAACAATAACAATGTTTTCCGACAATTCTCTTACACCCCAAATTTTCCAAAACTGAACAATTAAATAATTCAAATTGTAAATGAACGCTTTTCAGCCCTTTATAAAAATCTTCCGCAAAAATAGTAAAAAACCATTAAATAGCACAGGCATAAATACCCTAATTTCTTAAAGCACCAAAAAGGCTGAGAAATTGAAAAAACAAAACAAGATTCCTCATATCTCTAAGTTTTGGCAATTAACTCCAGAATATCCTTTTGGATTATGTGTTTTCTCTAGAATCTTAATTTAACTCCAGTCCAGATATCAAGGAATCTAAATTCTAATAAATAAAAAAAGGCAGTTGATTTGTTTCTTTGTCCCTTTTTGGGGGCTATTTTGGTTCCATTTTCACTGTGAGTTGGCATACTGTTTCATTGTTGTCCACATTGACGCCCATAACTTGAACAATATTTGTGGCCTCAATGGCACCCATCAGCATAACAGATGTGGCGCACAGGGGGCAGGCTTTGTATCCTATAGATTTCCCATATTTGCACATTTCCAGCCAGGGGCATTGAACAAGTTTCATACTAAGATTGTTTCCCGAGTAGCTCAATTGGAACTCTTTGCCGAATACGAAATTTTTGCCCACAATTTCTAAATCCTTCATGAATTCTTCTATAGTTTTAGGCGGAGCCATACCTAAAAATTGTTGGGCTAGATTTTCAAGCATGGGACCTAATATTTTTGATGATTGGCGTCCGAGTAGTGTGGGATTTATTCCCATCTTGTCCGCGGCACTAAGTATGGTGCCAAAAACGAATCCATAAAAAAGGTTTACTGTATCCGACACGAATGGCTTCACCTTATCAAGAGTTTTAAACGATTAGAACTTGCTAAGGGTTAGAAATCCTGTTTTTTAAGCTTGTTTCAATTAGTTTCGCTTTCCCTTTTTCACTGCTTTCAAACACTACATGTTATATAACATATTCAATATGTAGTAAATATACATAATGAATATTTAAATGTACTGATTCCTCTATAAAATAATATTGTTGGGAGTCGCTATAATAGGTCAAGGGATTAAATTAATTTGAGAGAAAATATGAAAAAAATTTTCGCTATTACGCGGATTAATAAAAGTGTTTGGATGAGTTCAGCTCACTTATTTAAATCCCATCGTTGGGCCGAATCGTTCACCTTATTTACCAGTCAAGACCGTATCATTATCAGAAGCATTTTGAATTTACTCAATGCTCTCAGGGCGTGGGGCTGGTTGGCTGGCATTATTACCATTTCGCCCTCTCTCACCCGCAGAGATTTGCCAGAGATGGTGATTTCCGCCTCGCCTTCCAGAATGTGCACTAAAGCATCAAATGGTGCAGTGTGCTCACTTAGACCCTGTCCCTCGTCAAAAGAGAATAATGTAACTGTTCCGGCTTTTTTGTCAATTATTGTTCTGCTCACCACAGCCTCGCCCTGATAATCAATTAAATCCTTCAACCTCACTGCTTGCGCTTCCAATCTCTTCACATCAATTCCCTTCTTATCATGTTCCACCGCCATTCACACCTCTAAAATATTTCCAATCCGTTATAGTCACTCATTCTCCCAACCTATACGAGAGAAAAAAAGAGAAAAGGAGGGAGTACTTGTCATACTTTTTGGTTTTGTTCTAGATGCCAAGCTTCTTCCTTTTCGCCTCTATATGGGTTAATATGGCCTCTGCTGCCTTTACTGGGTCTTTTTCCAAGTTGAGTTGGGCGCCTGTGATCTGTTTTAAGTCCTGTGTTAATAGCTTGACTAGGTTCGGCCCTCCGGTTACTGTGGGCACTGGGTTGACGTAGGTGAATAGTCCTAGAGCTAAAGCGAATATTGCATCGATGGTTGCTTTTTGCTCCATGTATTCTGGGGCCACTGCTGCAACCGGTAGGTCTGGTATGGGTACTCCTCCCAGCGCATTTGAAATCGCAGCAAGTAGGTCGGCCAGACGCCCAGTATCGGTGCAGGTACCGTAGCTCAGAACTGGGGGAATTTTCAACTTTTCGCAAATGCTCTTCAGTCCCGGCCCCGCAAACTTTTTAGCGTCTAAAGTGCAGAGACCAGCTACCTGCATAGCGGCGTTCCCACACCCCATAGATAGAACCAGAACATCACGTTTAATCAGCTCCTTAGCCACATTTACACTGTGCACGTCCTGACCATAATCCCTGAGAGTGGTGCATGAAACAAGTCCCGCGACCCCTCTTAAGGTTCCATCCTTTATTGCACCTAGAAGTGGGTCAAGGGTTCCTCCCAGGGCTTCCAGAATGCTTTCAGTGGAAAATCCCACCAGCACTTCTTTCATGGGTAGATTGGTTACTGGCTCTATGGTGGCTCTGCGTTCCTTGAAGTTATCTATGGCCATTTGTAGTAGCTGGGCGGCCTGTTGCTCAGCTTTCTCAGGAACATAGTTTACTCGTTCCCTTACCCCTTCAAAGGCCACCAGTTCACTTACGGGCACCAGTTTAAACTTGTACTTTTGCGCGTAAATGGGGTCGATTTGCATGGAGCAGTTCATATCGCAGGCGAAGAGGTCTACGCACCCACTAGCCAGAACTGCCTCCTGAGAAATCCAGTTTCCAGTAAAACCGTAGAAGGCGTGGTCCATGTTCCATCTCTGAATCATTTCTTGACCCGTTTCAATGCTTGCAATTACTCGCAGGCCTTTGGCACCCACGGCTTTAGCCTTCTCCTGCCACTCCGGTTTCCGAGCCAGTTGAACCATAGCAAAGCCGAGGAAGGGTTCGTGACCATTTGGCAAGACGTTGACGTAGTCTGGGTCCAAAACGCCTAAATCGACACGCATAGTGTGCGGCCTTGGAATGCCGTAAAGGATGTCTTGGCAGTACTCGTTTACTATTTGGCTCTGATAAGCCATAGCTAAACCTAGACGCATAGCCTTGAAGGCCAAACTGGCGTAGTAACCGTCAACATTTGTGAGACAGGAACTTGTAGCAAGCATCATTTCACCATAAATTCCACCCGGAAACATCCCCAGCTTCTTCCAAACCTCTTTACGCTCCGGGGGAGCTAAGGCTTCAACTATTTTGCTTGGCTCATAGTACTTTCTGTTGAAGTCTTCCTCCACAAAGTCGCACAAGCGAATGGCTACTTCCTCCACGGTTCCAGAGGTGTCTATTCCCAGTCTCTTAGAGAAGGTCTTCAACTTTTCAGGCTCTTTAATCTCAAACGGGGTCTTGCCCATTGCTGTGGCTCTAAGAGTCTTTACTGTTTGGTCTGTGTGGTAATGATAGGTTGAGGCTCCCAAAACATTTCTGAGTAGCATCATACGCATAGCCATGCCGTCAGCAGTTATGCCGCAAACTCCCCTCTTGTCCTTCTCTGCATCTGCTCTGCATGGTCCGTTTGAGCATAGGTCGCATCGAACTCCCGCCTGGCAGAAGGGGCATCTCCTGTCGGGGTCTCCGCCCATTCCCTGGGCCTCGTACCGATCCCAAATGTTGGTCATGTTGTCTCTTTTTATTTTTTCATACATTTTCCGGACTGACTCATGATAAGATATTCTATCTTCCTTCATTACAAGCCCTCCACTCAAACAATTTCCAAAAAATAGGAGTTGTAATGGACGCTCAAATAGAAATAAATAATTGTTTTTAACATTGGAGCAATATTTTATAAATTTAATTATTATATCTCATTATGTTTTCTAATTTTTATTCTATAAGTTATTAAAACGAGATACGTGGCAAAAATAAAAAAATGGAAGTAGTTGGTAGGACTGCTACTAGAATAGTTTTTGGATAAACTCGCCTATTTTGGCTATTGCCTCCTTTGCTTCAGGCAGGTCGTACAGTCCGAAGGATTGAAACACGTGAGGCATATCATTCCACGTTTGCAGTGTGGCGTTCACACCCGCCTTCTTGGCCTTCTCCACCAAGCGCTTGCAGCCTCCAAAAAGCATTTCAGAAGTACTGGCTTGAATCAGCAGGGGAGGCAAACCCTTTAAATTCCCATAGATTGGAGAAATCAAGGGGTCGCTGGGGTCTGCCCCTCCCAGGAAGGCGGGAATCCACCAGAAGAGCCCCACATCTGCCAGAACTGGGTCAGTCTTAGCATTTTCAAAAAACGATTCGTCAGAACCAGTCCAGTCCGTTGCAGGCGAAAGACAGACCGCCCCGGCTGGTAAAGGTATCCCTTCATCCCTCAGTTTTAAGAGTGTGGTAAGCGTCAAGTTACCTCCCGCCGAGTCTCCGGCGATTACTATATTTTTAGGTTTGATGCCCTTTGATAGAAGCCACTTGTACGCCTTAGTGCAGTCCTCTAGCTGGGCGGGGTGGGGATGTTCGGGTGCAAGGCGGTAGTCTACACTCAGCACGCGCATCTTTGTCAGCTGTCCCAGTGTAACAGTTAATATTCTGTGGGTGTTTGGGGAGCCCAGGACCATGCCTCCCCCATGGAAGTATAGGAGGACTCGGTCTTTTTTTGCGTCTGGGACGGTTTGCCACTCTGCGGGAACTCCGTCGGCGTCAACTTTTTCTATTTTTACCTCTTTGGGAATGGGGTGTCTTTTCTGATCCATGTCTGCTGCGTAGTTGAAGGAGTATCGGAAAAGCCTGGTTAAGAATAGCATTTCGTCTTTTGTTAACCAATTGTACAGGTCTTCTATGGTTCCCTCTCTCCTGAAGAACCGCTCATTTCCCTCCATCAGTTTTTGCCACAATGCTGGAAAGTTGACTCCCTGGTTCTCTTTGGCTTTGAGGAATTCTAAAACACCGTTGGTTTGCTCCTTTAAAAGTTCATCCATAAGTTTAAGCACATCAGGGCGGATTCTTGACCTATCTAAAATTGGCATCTACTCTTTTAACCCCCAAGAATTTACAGTTACTTTTTGTTGGAAGTTTTATAAAAATGTTCCGCGGAGCCTAAAGGGCTTCAGTAACCACCACTACAAAAATAATCTAGTGTACTTCGGCGATATAATTTATTGTACCTTTAAAAAATATGTAGAGGTAAGGGTTTTGTAGTAGTATTTTTTATTTTTGGGCCTTTTTTGCTTTCCACCTTTTTAGTGCTCGTTCTTCGAGTATTTTTGAGTATTTTTCCCATTGGTCTTCTTCTTTGCCTTCCTTTTTTCTCCATAGTCTGAAGCGGCATGTGTCTGCTCCTGCGGGTATTATCCACTTGAATTCTACATCAAAGTTGATTTCCCCCTTTTCTTTGAAGTATCTTCTTATGCCTTCCACTAAATAGCGTTGCACCCGGCAGTCAAAAGGCTTGTAAACGTCTTGGTGGGGGCACCATAAAATATCGAATATGCACTCATCTTCGTTTAGGATTTCGGGTTTCTCAATAGAGGTCCAGAGAACGGTGTTAATCCATGTTCCCACGAAACTGGTTTTCTCTATATCAGTTGTGCCCTCGGGGAATTTTGCGTTTTCAAAACTCTGCCTTGCAACATCGTATCCCACTTTTCTCAGAGCTTCACTAACCACCCGCTGACCTTCTGGGCCAAAGTTTTCCTCCACATCCTCCATGATTTGCAGAACACTCATACCCATCATAGTTCCCCAGATGAGCAGGGTGGCGGGGTCAAAATCAGGTCTACTCATAACTTCCTTGCGGAATCTTTCCACCGCTTTTTTGTAGGGTTCCTCAAACTTGGTTCCCTTCCAATTCTTTTCCTTACGTTCACCCTTAACACATATTCCATCAGTAATCACGGGCAAATCACCACAATCCCCTAAAAGATTTAAGAAAACTTAAAAGTTTTCTCCTTATGGAGATAAATTGTGATGTACACTATTCCAACTGCACCATGAGACTGAACTATTATTTCCAGTAGATATTTGTACATTTTTCGGGTTAGTGTGGAAGATTAGTTGATTTTTGTTTTGTGTTTTTTCTCTTAGACTTGAACTATGTGGTTTTGGTAGTTCTCAACGAAGTATTTTTTGCCTTTCTGGATGATTTTGTGGCCTTCCTCTTCTAGTAGTTTTTTGTGTGCTTCCACTCCGCCAGGATATTTTTCATTTAGAAGCCCGTCCGCTTTCAATGTGCGCCAGTATGGGTTGGGGTTCTCTTTTCCTTCTTTTATGGTTTCTTGGGCGGCGTTGGCGGCGGTCATAATGAATATTCCTGTGGTTAGGGTGCAGCATGCTTCAACATTGTATTTTTTGGCGAGTTTCATGCAGATTTCTCTAATGGTTATGAGTTTGCCTTTGGGCACCGTTTTCATAACTTCTTCTACTTCGCGGGGGTTGGCAAGCACACATCTGTCGCCCACCTTCGCCCCCATTTTTTGTAGGGCTCTGAAACAGGGTTTTCGACCATCCAGCTTTATTATCTTTGGAAATGCCTTCTTATCAGACATTTTCTCCTGCCACGATTTTCTCCTACTCATACCATTTTGCCACCCTAATTTAATTTAGGTACAATATATGAAATAGGTTATAGTTTCAGGATATAACTTTGGCGGAGTCACTTTTTAGCTATGGGTTTGGTGGAAGTTTTTCTAGCCGCCTTTCTAGAGTTAGTAATAATCTCTGCTAAGGGGGAATGTTTTTGTTTGAGTCATTTGGAAGTTTTTGGTCTCTAGGTTCATTTGAGCTATTTTTTGGTTTTTGAATCACTCTCCAATCTACTAGCATTCTCGTTAATCTGCTTTCTGCTTTCTGCTTTTGATGTAGGCAAGTTTTAATTAGTCGATGGGTAAAATTAATGTGTAGTGTTAGGATACTTGTCTGGAAAGTGCGAGTTTAAATGGAAAAAGGGATGAGGCTGTCTGTGAAGAATTTCTGGTTTTATTCAAGGAGAGTTGTGGAGTTAAAAAGTGTGTAGGAAGGTTGTGAATGCCCGAAAGGAGTAGAGATTGGGAGAGGCAAGCGGATAGGGATTTGAATGTTGCAGAAGAAATGTTAAGAGCGGGCTTTTTTGAGTGGTCTTGTTTTGTAGCTCAGCAAGCAGCAGAAAAAGCGGTTAAGGCAGTTCTCCAGAAAATGAATGCTACTGCTTGGGGTCATTCGGTACATGATTTTCTGAAGATTCTTGCAAAAAAGTTATTGGTGGGCGAGGAAATTTTAGATTGCGCCAAGACTTTGGATAAATATTATATTCCCACAAGGTATCCGAATAGTTTCGAGTCGGGAAGCCCCTACGAATATTTTACTAGGAGGGACGCGGAAAATGCCATCATTTGTTGTAGAAGAATCATTGAATTCTGTAAAGGTATTCTGGCTGGATCAGGATAACTTAATTAAAACTATTCAGAGAATAGCCGTGAAAGTAGGGACGGAAAACGAGAATGTAGTAAAAATAGTACTTTTTGGTTCCTTAGCGGAGGGAAGGGCGGTGCCAGGAAGCGATGCGGACATACTGATAATTCTTAGGGAGGACTACAGAAAATTTATGGACAGGATTGAAGAATGGGTGGAAAAATTTCAAATAGACTTCCCAGTTGAAGTTTTCCCCTACACACTAGAGGAATTGGAGGTTCCCCTTGTTAGAGAAGCGTTAAGTAAAGGAATCACTCTATACGAAAAATGGACACAATCTAGAAGCTGAAAAAAATAATTTATAACGCAACAAGTAAAATTTAAACCGTAAGTAGAAAATATTCATAAAAACTGGCAACCATATACTTTTCTTGATTTTGAGAAAATTAATGTTTGTGCCTTTTACAGAAGCGCAAATTAAATTTTTGGTTTAGTATGATCTATCCCGGTATGTGGAGAGTGGTGTTTGTGGTTAAGGGTACCAATGATGTTTCTTGGACTCCGGAGATGCTGGAGAAGGGTGGTTATCCCCATTTTATGCTGAAGGAAATTCATGAGCAGCCCAAGGCTTTGAGAAATGCGCTCAGTTTAAAGTCAGAGGTTTGCCAGGAGGCGGCCCGGATTCTTAATGATTCCCAACAAGTGTATATTACTGCGGCGGGTACATCGAATCATGCAGGGTTGGCTGGGCGCTACATGTTCACCAAACTTTCCCGTGTTCGAACTCAGAATATCTTGTCTTCTGAGTTTCCGGAGCTTACTGGGGAGCTCTTATGTGAGGATGATGCGGTTCTTGCCATTAGCCAGTCGGGAGAAACAGCGGACACAATAAATGCGGTTAAACATGCTAAGAGGCAGGGAGCAAAGGTGATTTCAGTGACAAACGTTGTGGGCAGCACTTTGAGTAAACTCTCCGACTATACTATTTATACCTATGCAGGGCCGGAGTACGGGCTTGCAGCCACCAAAACATTCCTGGTTCAAGTTGCATGCCTATCACTGTTATCGCTGGATTTGTCTCTCATGAGGGGTTCTCTAAGTGACGGTGAGGTTAAAACTCTTAGAGAGGGGTTAATGAATACGCCTCATTTAGTTGATAGGACGATTAAAAGGCAGGACAGGGTGGTTAGAGATATTGCTTACCAATATGCTAATAAGCAGAGCTTCTTTTACTTGGGGCGCGGTATTAGCACCGCCACTGCCATGGAGGGCGCACTTAAGCTTAAAGAAACTGCCTATATCCACGCAGAAGCCTATCCTGCTGGCGAGTCCAGACATGGACCCATAGCCCTAATTGAGCCGGGGTTCCCGGTGATAATAATTGCGCCTCCCGATGAGACTTATGATAGGCTGGTTAAAAATTTGGGGGAAGTTAAGGCGCACCAGGCGAAAATAATAAGTGTGGTACAGGAGGATGATTCTGAGGTGCGGGCATTGTCAGACCACTCAATTAGTATTCTGGAGACTACGCCGATGTTTTCTCCCATAACCTATGTGGTTCCCCTACAGTTATTCGCTTATTTTGTGGCGTTCAGGAGAGGATATAATCCGGATAAGCCCCGATACCTGGTAAAAGCAATCACGGAACCCTAAAGACCAGGTGGAGTTCTATGCTTGCCAAAGAATGGACCAAGAAATATTTTCAGGCCCTTCAAGAGGTTAAAAGAAACATTGGGCTCTGCCGCATGTTTATCACGGGATTAAACACAAACATTGATGGGCTGAGACACGTCAGGGGCCCAGAAATAGAAAAGATAGTAAATGAAGAAAAATTGGCAGAAGAGGTTCTCCACAAGTTGAATAATCCTCCCAGGGAAATTGTGACATTTCCCGATGTTTTGGCTGGCATACTCTACTGTGCCAAGACTGGTGATGGTGAAGAATGGTTTATTCGCGACCCCAGAATAACTGAGATGATTAAATCCGTTTTTGGCTACGATAGGCTGCGTATGGGTGGACAGTGTGGAATAATGACTAATGTGCTGGCCCTTATGAACCTAAAAGTTATTCCGAATGTGGTGGAGCTCCCTCCACTACAGGCGGAGCAATTCATCACGGAGGGAGGGGAAATCCTCATACCCCGCTTTGAGGGGGAAAAAATTTTTTTCAAGAAACCCTTAGAGGCGGCTAGAGAAGGCGACAAAGTCTTTATACATTGGATATTTGAGTTCGACAACCAATTCAAAGCAAGAATCAACCGCGAAATAGTGGAGGCCCCAGTTGAAAACAGGTTCATAGCCACCTACGATGATGAAAACATTAAGCTAAAAACGGATCCCGCCTTTCGGGAAGGAACCCTAAAAGTAATTCACAAAGTGGGAAAGGTGATACTCTCCGGCTACCACATGCTTCAGAAATCTTATCCCGACGGTTCCAAGCCCGAAGACCACATAAGGGAAACATTAGACCTCATCAATTCCTGGAGGGAGAAAAACCCAGAAATTAGGATACACAGCGAGATAGGCTTCCTGGCTGATCCAGACCTGAGAAAATCGGTTCTTGACATGGTGGCTCCAAATGTGGACTCCCTTGGTTTAAACGAGGATGAACTAGCGGATAATCTACACACCTTGGGGCAGAGGGACGGTCTTGCGGAAATAAAAGCCTTGGAGGCTCCAAAAATTTACACAGGCGCAAGAAAGATTTTGGAGAAGTACCACTTATCGCGCATAATGGTGCACACCAGAGAATTCTCCCTAAGTTTGACTACCCCAAATTATGGAATCCATCCCCGAGATGAACTATACTCCATAATGTTTGGTTCGCTATTCGCAGCCACACTGGCACACACTGGAAATTTTCCCACAATCCAAGCCGCAGAAAAAACCCTCAAAAGCGGCGAACTAAAAGTGAGCATGAGGGGCATGGCGGAACACCAGAAACTTGCGGAACTACTTGAAAATGAGGAAGGCTACCCCAAGCAAAAATTTCTAGAAGAGGGATTCGCCCACACAGAGCCCTCAGTAGCCTTCGTCCCCTCAAAGCTAACAGAGCCCAAAGCCACTGTGGGAATGGGGGACACCATAACCTCAGCCGCCATAGCCGCGGAGGAAGCATTAACGTGCAAAGCCAAAAACACCAAAACAATTAATTAATAAACACCACAATAATAGAGTAACCAAAAAATCTGATTAGTTACGTGACTTAATCCCATCTTTCTTGAATGGAGGAGTTGTTTTGTGTCAGTATTGTGTTGAACATGGTCAGGGTACAAAATGGTACCTGAATCCTAAGAATTTGAATCTTAAGAAGGCTTGGGAAGATGCCAACGTTAGATCAGTTTTGGAGTCTCTGGCACTCGGTGGGCCCAAGGCGCTGGTTGAAACCATAGCTTCTGTGAACGCCCTGGTTGAGGAGCTACCCTACTCCAAAGATGCACTGGAAGCATTAAATAAGATGTCTGAGGGAGCTAACGGTGGACAAGTGGTTCCACTGGAAGACACAATCCAAATTCTAAAGACTCCTCAGAAGTTCGACATGAAAATAGGGCTAACCTACTGTGCCTGCAGAAAACAGTGGGGGGGACAAAACAAAATGGTCTGCATGCACTTCGAACCATTCTGCGACCTCCTAAAAAAGTCCCAGGGCACCCTATCCAAATATGACCGATATATTACACCTGAGGAAGCCATAGAACTCTGCAAGGACTGCTACAGGGAGGGGCTCGTTCAGTGGGTTCAATGGTGCTCAATGCCCAACGTGATAGGAATCTGTAACTGTGAATTACCCTACTGCATAGTGTTCAAAACCAGACTGATTTCCGGCGTGAGAAACGCGGCCATAAAAGGCCACTACATTGCACAGATTGACCAGAACAAGTGTGATGGCTGCGGAGGAAGCCCCCAATGCCTACTAGCATGCAACTTTGGAGCCATAAAATTCTCAAGACTGGAACAGTACTCAGTCGTCGACCCCACAATGTGCTTCGGCTGCGGAGTATGCAGAGAACGGTGTCCAAACAAAGCCATAAGCCTCATTGATAGGGAAAGTGTGGCAGTGGCAAAAGACCTCTGGTAGCCCAAAAAAGAAAAGGAGGCAGAAACTTTGAAAAAGTACAACATAGTTGTCGACATGGGAAAGTGCGTGGCACCCAAAAATTGCGATTTGAAATGCATTAAGACTTGCCCCCTCAAAGTATTCGCTTACTATCCTATTGACACCTCAAGAGAGGACAGCCCAGTTATGATAACTGCTACTTTCCCCTTTTCCTGTAATGGCTGCAACCTCTGCGTCGTAGCATGCAAGCCAAAAGCCATCACTGTTTCTCCACCAGCATAGATGCGTCATCCCTAATTTGCCAGTAGCCTACAAATTCTATTAGGAGGTTTGGAGTACGAGTTCAAGGTGGAATGGTGAAAAGGGATTTTCTACTGGCGGGAAGAAGCCTACCAGAAAAAAGTTAACGCCCTGGTTCCTCGTCCTAGCAGTGATCTGTCTGTTCGCTGGACTAACCTTCTACTACCTCACACTCAAGCCTGCTTATGGGGGTAAAACTGCTTCTATTTAGCGTAAAGTTTATTAATTTTCGAAACTTATATACTTAGCCATGGAGAAGCTCTACACCACGGGTGAAGTGGCGAGGCTGAAATACGTTAACCGTAGTGTGTACGTTGACGCCCGAGGCACCCCCTTGTCCCTATGCCCAGAATGCGGGGTTTGAGCTAGAGAAGAAGCCTGAGAGGGTATAGGTTGATGAGGTGCCCAAAGTGTGGAATGGAGGAGGACCGGGACATAATCGCCGTGAGAAACCTCCTCCTCAAGTACAACAATACACAGAGAGATGTGCCTGCTTCATCCGTTCTCGGGCGAACGCCTCCCCATGAAATCGAGGGAGGAAGACCCAAGGTTACGGAAGTTAACGCTGGGTCAGAACGGGCTACCTCAATTATAGGTACTTTGTGTGGTTGTTAAGAGAACGGAACATAGTTCTTTCATTGGCGGCAATCTCCTTACTTGCAGGCTTCGTAAGCTTCATTCTCTCAACTATTCGCAAGGAATACACTATTTAAACCAGAACTTAAAGAAGAGTCTAAATCCATTGTTAATTTGAGTAGAGGATAGCTCCCAGAAAGGTAGGCCAGAAAAACCGATAAAGATCAATGAAGTGTTTCCCCAAAATAACCAAACAGTACATGAGGGTATTCCACATAACTTATTTGACGCTGCCCACAAATAGATTCGGGGGATTCTCACCTATGGCTTACAAGGAGATCTAGAAGCAATGAGTGCATCAAGTTAGAACTCTCCTTGTGGGGGGGCGGCTAATTTAGAATCCACTTTTTTCTTTCATAAATTTTTAGCATCCATTCAAAAATTTTTACACTATTATTCAGAAAATTTTAATATCCACCCCATTTATATCGGTGTAACAGTTTCTTTTGCTAATTGTAGTTTTCACAGAAAAATTGGTTTATGTCTATGTGGAATTGATTTGGTGTGGATGGATGAATATGTCTGAAAAGTATGATGTGATGGTGGTTGGCGCGGGTCTTGGAGGCCTCTCCGCCGCGGCTTCGCTGGCTAAGGGTGGACAGAGGGTTCTTTTGCTGGAGAAGCATTATAGGCCTGGTGGCTATGCGGGCAGTTTTGTGCGGGGCAGATTCGAATTTGAAATTGCTCTGCATGAACTCTCTGGTCTTAACCTGGATGCTAAACGGGGCTTCTTCTACAAGTATTTGGAAAATCTGGGAATAACAAAAAGGGTTGAATTCGTCAAGCTGGACACTGTTTACCGCTCCGTATTTTCCGATATGGAGGTAACTGTCCCTGCGGGGAGAGAAGAGGCTGAAGGAGTTTTGGTGGACACCTTTCCCAACGAGGCTGAAGGAATAAAACGTTTCATGGCAAGAATGAGTGCCACCAACAGGGCCCTAACCCTAATACAAAGGGGAGAAAGCTTTTCAAACCCCGAAATCAAAGAAAACTTCCTACCCTACCTGGACAAAACCCTAGCCGACGTCCTATATAAGGATGTTAAGGACCCTAAAGCCCGGGCGGTTTTGTCCCAACTAATGGGCTACTGCGGCCTGCCCCCATCAGAACTGGCATACGTAATATACGCCATTGTTTATGACACCTATATTCACTTTGGGGGAGCCCAAATAAAAGGCACATCTCAAAGCCTAGTCAACGCCTTTGTAGATGTCATCCAAGAAGCGGGTAGCGAGGTTCGAGTCAACTGTGGAGTTAAAAAAATCCTCACTGAAGGCGACAGAGTAACAGGAGTGGTGACGGAGAATGGTGAAACCTTCCTCTCAGACCACATAATCTCAAATGTTAATCCATTGACAACCTGCGCCAAAATGATTGATGTGGACAAGGTTCCCAGTTCCTTTTTTGAAAAATTGCAAACCAAAGAAATCGCTATGGGAACCATGAACGTGTACCTGGGACTCGACGCACCCCACCAAGAACTGGGAATAGACGAGTTCGAAATATTCTTTAACGCGGGTCACGACTTCGACGCAGCCTGGGCAAAAAGTAGAGTCAGCATAGAACCCGCAGACTTCGCCCTAGCCACCTACAACGCTGCATACCCGGAAGCCTCTCCCCCAGGAACCACAGCTGCAGTTATCACCACCCTAAGCTACGCTGAACCCTGGTACAAAGTCCCCCCATCAGAATACGTAGAAACCAAGAACAGGATGGGCGAAAAACTACTAAAAAAATTAGAAAAATTCTACCCCGGAATCAGAGAACACATAGAGGTCATTGAAGTATCCACACCCCTAACAAACATGCGCTACACTGGTAATCCCGGAGGCTCCATCCTTGGAACCCCCTACAGCCCCAACAACATATTTGGAAACCGTCTACCCCAACAGGGACCCTTGAAGGGACTGTACTTTGCGGGAGCCTGGACTCAGATAGGGGGAGGATTCCAGACCTGCATTATGTCCGGGATGTTAGCCGCACAAACAGTAATGGCCCAACTAGTGAAAAAGTAGGGGGAAACAGTATTTCCGAGAAGTATGACGCCATAGTTATTGGGGCAGGTATGGGGGGACTCTCCGCTGCCGCCACTCTCGCCACTAACGGACAAAGGGTTTTGCTGCTGGAAAAACACTGGAGACCTGGCGGTTATGCGGGCAGTTTTGTGCGGGGCAGATTCGAATTCGAAATCGCCCTCCACGTGCTATCCGGTTTGGACCTAGAGGGAAAGCGTGGTTCACTCTACAGGAATTTTGAGAGCCTAGGAATTATGAAAAGAGTGGACTTTGTTAGGGTGGATAATTTTTACAAAGCAGTTTATCCCGACATGGAGATTACAGTGCCCGCTAACCGGGAGGCTGCGGAAGAAGTTTTAGTGGATGCGTTTCCCCACGAGTCGGAGGGAATAAAGCGTTTCCTAGACAGAATGGCGGCTACAAATAGGGCCCTGGCACTGTTGACCCGCACGGGAGACATTTCCCAGAAGGAGGTTAAAGAAGACTTTCTTGCGTACCGAGGAAAAACCCTAGCCGACGTCCTGTATGCCGACGTTAAGGATGCTAAGGCTCGTGCCGTGTTATCCCAAATTATGGGCTATTTTGGTTTGCCACCCTCCCAGGTTTCATACATAGTGTATGCGACTGCCTATGATACCCTTCTGAGATATGGAATAGCCCAAATTAAGGGCACCTCCCAGACTCTTTCCAACGCCTTCGTAGATATTATCGAGGAAAAGAATAGCGAGGTTAGGCTCAACTGCGGAGTTAAAAAAATCCTCACCGAAGGCAACAGAGTAAAAGGAGTGCTAACCGAAAACAATGAAAAAATACTTTCAGACTACATGGTATCAAATGTTAATCCCCTAACCACGTGCGCCGCAATGATTGGAGTGGAGAAGGTTCCCCACTCCTTCTTTGATAACCTGCAAAAACACGAGATTGCTGTGGGAACCCTAAACGTTTACATGGGACTTGACGCTCCCCGCCAAGAACTGGGAATAGACGAGTTTGAAACGTTTATCAATTTGGGCTACGACTTTGATGCCAACTGGTCAAAAAGCCGCATAAGCGTTGAACCAGCAGATTTTGCGGTGGCCACCTATAACTGTGCCTATTCGGAAGCCTCCCCTCCAGGCACCACCATAATGGTGCTTTGCACCCTAAGCCATGCTCAGCCCTGGTACAAAATTCCCCCCTCAGAATACGTGGCCACCAAAAATAGGATGGCCGAAAAAATGCTTGAAAGAACGGAAAAAGTCTATCCAGGACTAAGGGAACACATGGAGGTAGTAGAAGTGTCAACGCCCCTAACCAACATGAGGTACACTGGCAATCCTGGCGGCTCCATCCTTGGAACACCCTACAGTCCAAACAACGTATTCCTGGACAGATTACCCCAAGAGGGCCCACTCAAGGGACTCTACTTTGCTGGAGCTTGGACACAGATAGGGGGAGGATTCCAGACCTGCATCACGTCCGGAATAATGGCTGCACAAAAACTAATGCTTGAAAAAATGAAAAAAGGATAAGATTAAAATTTTTCAACTGTTTAAGGCACCTGACTTTAAAAAAGGGAGTTGAAAATCTACGCCCTGAAAATTAGCATTCACTTCATCGCCTGTAGAGTGTTAGGAGGGAAACAAAGGTAGAACCCCACACCTACTCTAATATTCGGTCTTATCGGGTTTCAAATTCCCGTTTTTCCGTTGGACGAAACTTGCAATGTGCTCCCTTACAAATAGCGTGTTTACACCATGGAGAAAACTAGTGAGAATTATTGAGAGTAATAGGATTGCGCTAACTTCACTATCGTACATTAATACTTTACTAAGAAGAAATGCAATTGCAAACAATAAAGCCAATGCGAAGAGTGTCCGCCCTAAGATAATCGCAGCTCTTCCTTCAGATCCTTTACTCGCTAAGCTTCTAATAAACACCCTCACATCCTTGTACCGTTCGAACCCCTTAAAACGCCTTAGAAACCGAATAATATCCAAATCCCAGAACCAAGTGACGTATAACACGCAAGAAGCCACGAAAACAGCCACCAAAAACACCGTGAGTGGAGTAACTATAAGATGCGTCGATAAGATGAAATCATCCTGCAGATAAACGAGTCTCAGCCCGAAGGAATAGCTTAGCAAGTAAAAATAACCACTTGACTATGTTTATATTAGGGATTTACCCATTTAGAGGATAGTGGTCGGAAAAACCCTCTATGTGGGTGTTCGGGCGCCTGCTGCTAGAGGCGACCCTCGTAACCACTTATTAAAAGAGGTAACCGCGCCACCCTCAATGAAGTCAAGTGCGCCGTTTTTTGAGGCTCAGTATAACCTTCCGGGGGCGCGGCGACCACAAAAGTGAAGGAGGAGGCGAATCCTCCTTGAACTATGTAGGAGTTGATGTGAGTAAAAAGTTTTTCGATTGCTGGGATCCGCGCAGGCGGGTCACCGGAAGAGTTG
>JAHAWU010000146.1 GCA_018383815.1 Candidatus Jordarchaeia archaeon
GCTGGCTGAAAAAGGAAGTGGGGTGAGAAACGAACACATCACCCAGTCAAATAGCTGAAAACCCTCTCAATATCCAAATCTTCCGAACATTATTGCTTCCAAACCCGCCCTAACAGCATAGTAGATTCCCTCTCCCGAGATTGGAGAAACCATGCCTGCCGAGTCTCCTGCAAATAGTACCCCATTGCCGTAGCTTGGCCGCTGACAATGCCTTATGGGCAGCCAAGCTCCACGCCGAAGCACTATTTCACCGCCCTTCAATAGTTTGGGTAGGACAGGGTGTTTATTTAGGAAATAGTCCATGTAGCTCCATGGCTTTTTGTTCATGGAGAACAAAAAAGACCCTAAGCCCACCGAGACAGTTTCCCTCTTTGGAAACAGCCACCCATATGCTAGTGGTGCCACCTCTCTTCCGGTAAAAAATAGATAGTTATCTTCAAACCTCTCATCTATGGTTTTTTTGTCCATTTTAACTTCCACGCCCACACAGAACCACATGTGATCTCTCCAGTTTTCGCCCTTCTGGTCAAACCACACTTTCCAGAACCCTGATTTCTTCGCTACAATCGAGTGAGCACCGTCGCACCCTATAATTACGTCTCCTCTGAAAACTTGGCCATCCGAAGAGACAACACCTTTAACATATCCCTCCTCCATAACCACGTCTCTTATGTTTATTCTCTCTTTGAACTCTGCGCCGGCCTCTATGGCCATTTTGGTCAGGCAATGGTCAAACTTGTCTCTGCACACCCCGAAGTATCCCAATCCAGGCATGGGAAAAACCTGTCCCTCATAATTGGGTGGAATATAAGTGACAATGTTTTTGTACACCCTCTCAATGACATCTTTTGGTATCTCAAATTTTCTCATAATCCAATTGGCAACCCCACCACCACAGAGTTTGTATCTTGGCAGCTCCGCTCTCTCGAGAAGGAGGGTTTTTGCACCTCCCTGGGCCGCCTTCATAGCAGCCATGCTGCCTGCTGGTCCCGCTCCCACCACTATAACATCATATTTCTGCATTTACATCCGCCCTCTAAATTGGAATTAGAAATGTTGGAAATCATTCTTTTTTGATGAAATTTTTTCTAAAGGGGGTTGAAATTTTGGTCACTTGATGTTTAACAGTTTTTGTGCGTTTGCTCCCAGGATTTTTCCTTTGAATTCTTCGCTTATTGGCAGATTTTTTACGGCTTGTATTCCGATGTTAAAGGGTGTGAATGGGAAGTCGGTGGCGAAGAGTAGCTTGTGTTCTATGCCGTTGTCTGTGTAGGCGCTCCAGGGGAAGTAGGGGTAGAGGCTGTACCAGACGGAGATGTCCAAGTAAACGTTTTCGTGGCGTAGGGTTAGTGACCAGGCGTCCATAAACCAGGGTGCGCTGAGGTGTCCCATTATGATGGTGAGGTCTGGGTATCTTCTGGCTACTTCATCTATGAGCATGGGGTGCCCATACTTGGCTACAGAGGTGGGAACGGAGGCTTGGTGGCCGGCGTGAGTCCATACTGGTATGTTTAGGTCTAGGGCCTTTTCCCATAGTGGGTCGTATTTTCTGTCGCTTATGTCGAATTTTTGTAGGGGTGGCACAAGTTTCAATCCCTTCAGTTTGAGGTCTTTGATGGCGTGCTCTAGGGCTTGAACTGCGTCTTTTCGGCGGGGATCCACAGATGAGAAGCCTATGAGTTTTTCGGGAAACTTGTTCATCATTCGGGCGATATCTTCGTTTGTGCCTAGCTGTGCTCCGTATTCTGTGGTCATGTCCATGGGTACAATCACCGCTTTGTCTATTCCCGCAGAGGTGAAGGCTTTTACGAAGTCCTCGATGGTTTGGTTTTGGTGTAAGAATAGGAATCCGTTTATGACCATTTGAGACCTTGCGGTCTTCGCCCGTTCTCCAAAAAGGTTTTTAATAAGGGTTTGGGGGTTGGGTGTGGGTGTCAAATCTTTGCATACGGGATGAGTGTGAACATCTATAATCATTCAAACACTTCTCCACTTCTAGGTAATGATTAGAATATTTTCCAAACAGTTATTTAAGTTATTTGTGGTTTGAAAATGGACACAAAAAATTCTTCAAAGGGCGGGCAAAGGGATACTGTTCCGCACAGCAAAAGCTAAATTAGGAGACGCCCTTTTTTGGGGATAGTTAACCTTTGAGGGTTGGAATCTCTTATGGATGCTTGGAAGTGGAAGAGGAACATATGCATAATGGTTTTGGGAGCCTTTAATGCCGAGTCTCTTTCAGGAGCTACACCACCCTACAAATGGGTTTCAGATCCCTGGTCCATTTTTGTCACATTTATGTTCTATGGGCTTTCACTGCTGGTCATTGAGGATTTGGTTTCCCGATACTCTCTGGACTACCGCAAACTGCTCCTAATAGGATTCATATATGGAATCCTGGAAGAGGGCTTTTTGGCTCTTACAAACCTCCTGCCCGGATATTCCCAGATTGCAATGGGCTATGGACGTTACCTGGGTTTAAATGTACCCTGGGCGGTTTTCATTTCAGAATTCCACGCAATATACACTGTGGTTTTAACCTTCATGATAGTGGACATTATTATACCCAGGAAAAAAATGGGTCCTGTGCTGTCCAAATGGCAGTATGTTCCAGTCATGGGATATTTGGCGATGCTTTATCTGCTTGTTCCAAATTATGTTTTAAACGCGGTCAACACCAGCCAGCATTTCGCCTTCCTGCTTTTTAGACCCCAGTTTTTCCTCAACAATTTCATTCTAATAAATTCCGCAAGGTTCCACCCCACCTGGGAGTCCATAGTCATTCAGCTGGCGGCAATTTTCGTATTGTCCCTACTCGTCATACGCCTTCCCACATTGGATTTAACTAGATCTGAGAAGGGGTTTGTGGGTTGTAAAGTCTACGTCGCTTTAGTTTTGGTTTTTGAGCTACTGTTCTGGATACCCTACATTCTGAAGTTTTTGGGTGGACCGGACTTTTTGGCGGTGGCTTACTACTTAGTTTTACCCTTTGCTTTTTGGAAGCTGATTCTATCCAAAATTAGGAAGGATGACTCGTTTGACCAGAGGAAGGTGGCGGGGATAGCTTTGACTCTACTTTTGTTCTTTGGAGGAGTAGGCATAATAGTTTATTGTGTTATGGGAGACCTTCTTGGCCTCGTAATAATTAGTGTTGCCCTGTGGATCGAAGTTGAACTCGTGACACGCAGGTACTTTGTGCTGCTACTTTTCAAGCGTTAAAAAATGTAGTGGGGTTATCCTCTGAGCGGGGGAGCTTGTGGCTCTCCGCCCTCCCTTTTTTTCCATAATTAGTGAATCCTTACTTTTTGTAGTTTTGCCAGTATTCAGAGTTTATTAATACTTTTAGGATGTCGCGGGTATTGTCGATCACTTCTCTTAGGGCGTTGTTCACTGTTTCGAGTGAGAGCAAGACTTTTGGCTCAGTGAGTTTTTCCATTTCTGTTCTTCTTATGTCTTCCCTGAGTTTGCTTAGCTTCTCCAGTTTCCTTAGGGCTTCGAGGGCGGCTTTGGGGTCTTTCTGGGAGCCAGCCATCAGGACGTCGTTTGTTAGGGAAGCTATTTCTTTGTTGAACTTTGAGTGGAGGTTTAGCACTTCGCTGGGTATTTTGAATTTTACTAGTATTTCTACCTGTTGGGCGATTTCTGTTGAAGCGTCTGCGACTCTTTCTATGCTTCTGATTATGGTGCTCCAGCCCATAGCTGCGCCGTTGGAGTCTAAGCCGATTTTTCTGGCAGTAACCCTATCGCGTAGTCCCACCGCCAGCAATCTTTGTGTGAGTAGGTAAAGGCGGTCTACTTCATCGTCCTGCGCCTCAATCTCCTTCACCTTTTCGGGGTTTAGGTCCACGATGGCGCTTGTAGCATTTTTGAGCATCGATGTGGAAATCAGAGCCAGCCGATTAATAACCTCGTCTAAGTTGAAGTCTGAGGGTTCTAAGAGGTTTTTTACTTTTATTGAATTTGGGGATTCCGATATAACTTCAAAGCCCACCAGGCTACGTATGGCTTCTAGTGCTACTTTTTTCTTTGCAATATCCATATCCTTCTCTGAAACAATTTCGAGTCCGTCTACGCCCATAGCATAGTTACCTAAAACTGTGGTGATTAACTCTGAATCTGAAAGCCCATCCATAACTATTTTGGGGATTGGTTTTTCCCTTTTCTTGGTTTCAAGAACCTTTGCGATTCTTAACTCCCCCTCTTCTTCCTCGATTATGGTGAGGGTGTCTCCCTTTTTTATCTTATTATTCATTATCCAACTTTTTGGCAGAGAAACAATGTAGGATGATTTACCTGTAATTTGCACCTTGCGGAATTCCAAGTTTTCCTTCACGTCGCCAATATCCATAGGCGCCACCTTAACACTGAACTATATTGTAGTGTTTACGCACTATACATAAATAAACGTTTTTATAGAAAATCTATGTAAATAAAGTGAAGCAACAATATTTATGCCACCCAAACAAGCATAAACATATACCTGGGACGCGTTTTGCCGATTATAGCTTCCTAACATAAAGGTGAAGAATAGTTAGAATAGGGCCAGGAAATTGTGAAGTAAGACGGTGAACCAGAAAACGGGGTTCCACGTGGGGTAAACTAGGGCGTAGGAGCCGAGAGCGATGGGAACCGCAACTATCGCCCCCGCCACTGATTGCCCTAAGGTGTGTGCTTTTAACTTCGTTCTGGCCCAAACAACTAAAAGTATGAAAAACACCGAAGGAAAAGCCAATATGCCGAAAACGTATGCCAGAGCCGTTGAGGGCCCAGAAATCCCCGCTGCATGTATGCTGATTTTCCATTTCAAGTTAATTAGGGTCACTGATAGGGTGACAAAGACATAAGTTAGGGAAATGGCGTACATAGCTATGGATTCTGCATAAAAAAATATCAGTGCGCCTACAGCATACATCAAAATGGCCCAGACAAAATAGGGAGTTCTAGCCTCACGCGAAGAAACCCAAATGTCCACTTTACCCAAAGCATATGCAACCAACACTGGAGATATGGGAAGAACAACAATGAAAACAATTCCAATCAGGAAACACTCCAAGGAGTTAAGCCTGGGCCCCGTACCAATGGGCGACAAAAAAGAAAATACCCATACCACCACTACACCCACAAGCTGAGGGGTTACTATCTTGGAGACCAAATCCGCGGCGCGCAAAGCGCCACTTTTCCCACTCTTCAAATTAGACTCCAAATCGTTCCCTCCCTTCTCCTCATGCTCTCTGTCCCTCACAGCAAAATTGGGATTCAAACAC
Organism: Candidatus Jordarchaeia archaeon; assembly: GCA_018383815.1. Taxonomy (GTDB): domain Archaea; phylum Asgardarchaeota; class Jordiarchaeia; order Jordiarchaeales; family Jordiarchaeaceae; genus Jordiarchaeum. The sequence goes on from JAHAWU010000146.1 coordinate 5,265, forward strand.
ACACCTCCAAACATTACTGAAACTTTATTCTTTGAAACGGTCTTATAAAAAACTTTTGAGGAAAAAAGAGAATTCTTCCACACCAGCCGAAATCAACCATTGAAGCAAGTTTTTGCTCTCCCGTTTCTCGTTACACTGGTTAAGGGGGATCTGCAGCAGTTTTACTTTCCTATGATTACTTCTGTAGCCTTTATTATTGCCTGTACCCTGTCGCCCACCTTCAAATTTAGCTCTTCGGCTGCTTCTCTTGTTATGGCTGCAGTTATGGTGGCTGGGGCTTCTATCCTTATGCTGACTCTCGAAGTAATGACGCCCTTTTCAACATTTGTCACGGTACCCTTCATTTGGTTTCTGGCGCTCAACTTCAAATCTGATTTCCTCCCTCATCATTGAATGTTATCTGTTCCGGTTTATCCACCATTACCTCAGTGGACTTTATGAATACTTCCACTTTACTCCCCTTCTCTATTTCCAAATCCTCGATAGAGTTGGTGGTGATTATGGATGTTAGGGTAAATGGTTTTTTCAACTCTATCTGAATAAAGGCTGCAACATCATCCATCTCCACTCTTACTATTTTTCCACTCAGCCTGTTTTTGTCCGGAATGGAAAAGCCACACGCCTCCCACAGCTCTGAATTCTCCAGTGCGTGTCCTATGAAACTCTCAAAACGGTTGTATTTACGAAGAAGATATTTTCCCACCGGAGTGAGCTTCATTCCCCCTCCTCCCTCCGTCCCACCCTTAAAAGTTTCAACCACAGGTTTCCCAATCCTCTTCTCAATTTTTTTCAAGTATCCCCACGCATACCTATAGGAAATGTTTAGATTCCTGGCAGCTTGGGTGAGGGAACCCGTCCTATCAATATTTTCCAGGAGTTCAGCTCCACCCTTACCCAGAAGAGATTCACCGTCAAGCTCCAACCAAATTTTAGTCTTAGGAACCACACCCAAAACCATCACCAAACACCATGAACAATAACAAAATAAACGAACAACACTATATACTTTGCCTCAAAACATCCGTTTATCTTGCCTGTGAGGCTAAGGACACCCCTTCTAGAAATAGAAATGTTAATGTTCTTTTTTCGATTTTTTCCGAACCCGCCGGTCTATAAGTATATCTCCCGTTTTCCTGTTTATGATTAGAAGCACCCTGTGGAAGGGAATGGTGGCCTCGTCGCCCATGTAAGAGTAGGTAAAGTAGCCACTGCCAATCTCAGTAATACTGGAATAGGGAATCTCTTTTGTGTCCCCTTCGTCTGTTCTGTGAATAAAGATTATTGAGTACGATTCAGGGTTATGCCTCTTATCCCACTTAACTTCGTTAAGCAAATCCCTAATGGTGATTCTTTTCCCCATACGGCAACTATCACAAAGGAAAGCACTCCTACCTTTTTCCACCACTTCCTGTACATCAAGCGTGCTACCACACCTATCACATTTATTCTTCAACTCAGTCACTAGACCAATTTGTGTTGAAACATTAAAAATGAGGTTAGGGATATGTAACCCAAAAAGGGGAATAAAAAAATAGGGAAGGTTAGAAGCTGTCGACATTACTGAGTTGAGGCGGGAAAAAGGATTTATGAACGCTACTTTTTGGCCTTTGCAGCCTTAAGCTTCTCCTTCTCCAACCTCTCTTTCTCTTTTCTCTTCTCTTCTTCCCTCTTCCTCTTCTCGATAGTGTCCTGGATCTTTCTGACGTGTTTCTCTGCGTCCTTTCTAAGATCTCCAAATACGCTCATTAACATCCTATCATTCTTCTTCTCCGCGTCCTTCTCCATCTTCGTGTAGGTCTCAACCGTTTTCTTCTCCCAAGCAAGAGCAGTGTTCAACGGATCAGCCGCTTTGGGTTTCGGCTTAGGCTTAGGCTTCGGTGCTGCTTCCATTCATTCTCACCCCAACAATTTTTTTGTGACCTTCAAAAAAATTTTTTCTATATTGTATATGTCTTATTACTTCTAAGTTATAAGTCCTTCGATTCCAAAGAATGTTCTCTTCGACATCTGAAGAAAAATTTTTCAAAAAACTAGACACGTCTCTTAAGCTCCAATGTTTCTTGACACGCAACTCCCCCAACACAGACGAATTCATGTGTAAAATTCTCTAAAAACATTCCTCGCTACGAGTGAAAGCATATTGAGAGGAGACGTTTACTAACATTGAAGGCCCTCCCAAACCTTGAGTTCTGATTCAAAAATTAAATATCGAATCTTTTTTCGAGCTCTGAGGGGCTTAAAGTGTTGATCAAGTTTCTTTTGGTGCACCAACCTCTTCTGGCTTGGTCAACCCCAAACCTCATATAGTTTAGGTGGTTACGGTTGTGAGAATCTGTACCCAGAACCAGACAGACTCCCTTGTCCACGGCGGACTTTATTTGAACATCTCTAAGGTCAAGCCTATCGGGAAAAGCGTTTACCTCCAGCGCAACATCTAGTTCTTTAGCTGTCTCCATTATGGCGCCTAAATCTATTTCATAGGGCGCTCTCCTATTAATTATTCTTCCCGTGGGGTGGACAAGTATATGCATCAAGCCGCTCTCCATAGCTTTAATAACCCTCTTTGTTATGGCTTCCTTACTTGCCCTCAAACCTGAGTGTATCCCTGCAAGAACCACTTCTAATTCTTTAAGAAGGCCAACGCTCAGGTCAAGGTTTCCCTCAGCGGTGATGTTGACCTCCGCCCCCTTTAGAATCCGGAAATCGTCCAGCCTACTGTTAAGCTTGTCAATCTCCTCCATCTGCTTCCTCAAACTCTCCTCATCCATTGCTCCCGCAACTTTTAGGGCTCCCACATGGTCAGAAATACATAGGTACTGGTAATTTTTTCTCTGGCGGCTTCAACCAATTCCAATATGGTGTTCACCCCATCGCTCCAATTACTATGCACGTGAAAGTCTCCCCTAATTTCGGAGTACTCCACCAGTTGGGGTAGACTGTTTTTTCTAGCAGCCTCAACCTCACCCATATCCTCCCTAAGTTCTGGCTCAATATAGCTTAGCCCCAGTGCCCGGTAACACTCTTCCTCGGTTCTCCCCGCTATTCTTTTATCGTCCCTGAAGACTCCGTACTCGCTCAGTTTCAGACCTTTTTCCATGGCTACAATCCTCAGTTTCACGTTGTGTTCTTTGGAGCCGGTAAAGTAGAGCAGAGCGGAACCATAGATTTCCTCATCAAAGACCCGAACATCCACCTGCAAGCCGTCCTTTAGCAGTACCGAGGATTTGGCCAATGCTGTTCGAAAAATTGAATCGAGATGGGTGAGATCCACTCGTCTGGGGCTCTTACGTGCATGTTTAACTCGGTTTTCGCAAATGGTTGTGGGGTAGACTGCGTAGGT
>JAHAWU010000029.1 GCA_018383815.1 Candidatus Jordarchaeia archaeon
AAAAAACTCGCCACTTCCCACAACGACGCTACTCGAAAAATGGTGGCCCCCCTTCAACGGAGAACAAAATAAATTTAACATTGTCAAGTTAGAATATATAATAAAAAAAATGGGACCAAACGGTTTCTCTTTATACTTTTTGGTCCAATTAAACTAAGCCCTCTGGCTTACTTTTTCTTTTTGGCTTTTGGCTTCTCCTTTGTTTCTGCTTTTTCTTCTTTTTTCTCTTCCTCTTCTTCAGCCTTTTCGAGTTCCTCGAGGGGGACTGGGGGTGGTGTGGTCATCATGGTGTATCCTATCCAGGCTGCTATGACTAGGATTAGTGTTACTGCTAGCCAGATGGGTATGGCTACGGCTAGGAATCTTGGTGGAACTGGAATCCAGCTTAGTAATCCCGCTGACCAGTACTGTAAAAGTGCCATGGTGTGGGCGCCAATTATTGGACTTATCTCTCCTGAAGTGTATGCCAGCATGAGTTGGATTGTTGTTGCTCCATTGTCCACCTGTGTTCCTATCCAGACCCCAAAGTACAGGGTCCACCAAGTGTACCAGAGGATGATTAACACTGCAACAATGAATATTATTGCGCCATAAATCTTATCTCTAGCCATTTTACATACCTTCCAAACATTATTTTTAAAATACCCTTTTAAGTTATTAGCTTTTCGGCACTTCACTTTTCTGAGAAGTGTCTAGCAGTGGATATTTCCATATTTACACTACAAGACATTAATAAAAATTTCTCTAACTTGGCAATCATAATTGGCTTGTTTTCGTCTCCGGCTTTGCAAGAAGCGGTTCTACCCAAACAAGTCAGATTAGAAACAATGACTCAGTTTAAAATTTAGAAGCTAAAAACAGAAATCCGGCTTAAGAAAATTGTGTTGGCGTCGCCTGTAATTAGCGAATTAAATTTTTTATTTCTTTTAGATATTCTTTTATTGTTAATACCTCGTAGCAGCCTTTTTTCAAGTCACTTAACAAGTTTTTGAGATCGCTTACATTTTTGTTGATCTCTTCCTCTTTTAGAATCCTTTTTTCTTTTATGAGGTAAGCTAAATGCCAGGGATGGAAGGATATTTGAAGTAAACCTCCTTTATCGTTTTTCTGGTAGACTCTTATGGTTTTTTTGTATTGTTCCAGTTTTCTCTTCTTTTCGAAGAGCGCCCATGTATATAGTGTCATTCTTCCGGTGTTTAGGGGGTAAATAGGGACGGGGACTTCTATTATGCTTTTTTGGTCTTCTTTTATGCGGTAGGGGATTGGGGGTTCGACTGTTTCCACCATTATCGATGAGTCGTATAGATATCCTAGTTTGATTAGAGCTTTGAAGGTGTCCGAATTAGTTTTTAGATAGGGGGCTCTGAATCCTTGGGTTTTCACTTTTAACAGGTTTTTAATGGTTTGCGTGGCTTCTCTCAAAATTTTTAATTGCTCGTTGTAACTGATTCCTATTCCTGTCTCCTCTCCAGTTAAATCCTCATGGTTTAATCCGTGGCAGCCAACCTCGTATTCCATTAGGGATTTTATGAGTTCGCCATGATTTTCTTTGAGGTATTGTAGAGTTCTCCCCTCGATGAAGAATGTGGCTTTTAACTCTAATTCTTCGAGAAGTTCTAGGGTTTTTGTGAGGCCCTTAACGGTGCAGTCGAAAACAGCATCCTTTTTTCCATCGTATTTGGATGTTAGAATATCGCTAACTGCCTGTTTAACCCCTTTGAGGGGCATGGGGCAATCCCTGTCAAGGTCTATGGTGATTGCAACGTTAATACTTGTTCCTCCTATAAATATTTGAGTGGTGAAAAAAACAACATATACATCAACTTTAAAAACAATTCGGAAAATTCAAAATTGGAGGTCTGGTTGGCAAATGGTGGCGGAGATACTTGATGGCAAACAGATTGCGAGTAGCATAGAAAGCGAGATAACAGAGGAAACAAAGGAGCTCATAGAAAAATACGGCGTAACACCGGGTCTTGCGGTTATTCTTGTGGGAAGCGATCCCGGCTCTCAAGTCTATGTAAACATTAAGAAAAAGACCAGCAGTAGACTTTCTTTTCATTTCGAGGATTACTTGTTTCCAGACACTGCAAAGGAGGAGGAAATAATTGAACTTATCCAAAGACTAAATGAGGATGACAAGATTCATGGAATTCTGGTTCAGCTTCCCCTACCAAAACACTTGGATGAAAACAGGATACTCTCAGCCATCTCCCCTGAAAAGGATGTGGACGGTTTACACCCCCTCAACATGGGTAAACTACTCCTGAAACAAGAGGGCTTCATCCCAAACACACCCGCTGGCATATTAGAGATGCTTAAAAGAAGCAGTATAGATGTGAAGGGAAAAGATGTGGTAATAGTAAACAGGAGCAAAATTGTGGGAAGACCCCTCATGGTTTTGCTAATCAATAACGATGCCACGGTCACCGTTTGCCACACCAAAACAAAAGATATAAAGTCACACACGAGTCGCGCAGACATTCTCGTAGCAGCAGTGGGTAAACCAAATTTTGTTACCGCCGACATGGTAAAGGAGGGGGCCGTAGTAATTGATGTGGGAATAAACAGAGTGGAAGGAAAACTGTGTGGAGATGTAGACTTTGAAAATGTTAGAAAAAAAGCCTCCTACATCACTCCCGTCCCAGGAGGAGTCGGGCCACTCACAGCAATCATGCTCATGAGGAATGTTCTTCTAGCAGCGAAACGAAGCCTCAAAAAATATAAATAGCGTGTTCCTCACAACTTTCATTCTTTTGTTTTTTATGGGCATTCAAAAATATGGAAAAAAAGGAAGGGTTTTTGTTTTATTCGTATCTTTTACGGAACCAGTCTGGCAATATGTATCCGATGTAAGTGGGCGTAGCAGATATCATTACTAGGGTCCATCCTATAAATAGGAAAACTGTCCAACCTCCTAAGATGCTGTCGAGAAGATAGCTTAGAAAGAACAGGATGAAAAGCACAGCTGTGAATGACACTAATAGGAAGCCTCTCTTGTAGACTTTGCTGTCCGTTATCCGCATGGCTTTAATGGAGTAGTAAATTAGCAAGCCTTGAGTAACTAGTCCCAGCATAAAGATGAGGAACCAGTTAATTGTTATGTATATGTTTCCTATGAGGAATGCAATCACTATTCCCATGAAAATCAAGTAGGGTACAACCCATTTTATTTTCACTTCTTTGAAGGCCTCAAGGGTGAACAAATAGATGAAGAGATGTCCTATTGCTGCTGGTATGAGTGCGGCGCTCCACTGGTAAACTAGAAGCGTTGGGTAACCTTCAAAGTGGAGAATTATTGATGTTGTTGTCTGGTCAAAAACCGTTAACACTCTTTGTATATCTATTGGAATTGGGTAGCCAGTCAACAAGTATGGTATAATGGTGTAGTCCATTAGTATTAATCCCCAGTACTTGGTGTATATAAGGTGCCCATAAGCGGCCATTAAAGCGCCCAAAGTGAACATAAAATAAGTTAGGGCCAAATACTCGATGGCTTTTCTTTGTTTTTCGCGGTAACGCTGTGTGAAGAGGATACTGAAGCTCAAAAGTAATATTGCCATTAAAATTTCATATATTACTAGCTCGTATAAAATGGTTAAATTGATCACTTTTCGCATCCCCAAATATGTTCTTTGAACTATTTTCCTGTGGTCTTTGATTATTATTTAGAAAAGTCCATAATTATAGCTTTTTTGGATAAAACTTTTATGCAGGATTGTTGTGGAGCTCTAACTTTTTAGTAAGAACATTTAAGAGATTCTAAAATATGTTTTTTAGGAGATTCATTGCTAAAGATTAATAGGTAGATTTTTTACGGAAGATGCTTATTGTGGACTTCTTGGAGATGCTCCATTAAAGGGAGTTGAAAAGGTAATGGTGATCAAGAGGGCTTTAATCAGCGTTTCCGATAAGAGTGGAATTCTTGATTTTGCCTTAAAACTACATGAAATGGGCGTTGAAATAATTGCCACAGAGGGCACAGCGGAACTGCTAAAAAAATCTGTTCCCGTAACCCCCGTTTCCAGCATTACCAAGTTTCCCGAGATGCTCGATGGACGTGTAAAAACACTTCACCCCCTAATCCACGCTGCCATACTCGCTAAAAGAGTTCCTGAACATTTAAGTCAACTTGAGAAGCTGGGAGTTGCACCCATAGACATGGTGGTAGTTAACCTTTACCCCTTCAAAAAAACCATTAAAGAAAGCGACAATTTAGAGAGAGCCCTGGAGAACATTGACATTGGCGGCATAACGCTAATTAGATCCGCAGCAAAGAACTATAAAGACGTAGTTGTAGTGGTAAATCCCTCAAGATACGCTGAAATCATAGAGGAACTGGAGGAAGGAGGAGACATCAGCACAGAGACCAGGCAAATTTTGGCAATTGAAGCATTCCTACACACTGCTGAGTATGATGACACAATCTCCAGTTTCCTACAAAAGAAATTCATTCCCGAAGAATTTCCGAAAAATCTATGTCTAAGGTATCACAAGATTCAGGATTTGAGCTATGGAGAGAATCCACATCAAAAGGCAGCATTTTACAGGGAACCTGAAGTCCTAGAGTCGTGTGTGGCCAACGCACTTCAACTACATGGTAAGCCTCTCTCATTTAACAATGTCTATGATGCCAATGCGGCTTTCGAATTGGTAAAGGAATTTGAGGAGCCTGCAGTGGCAATCATAAAGCACACCAATCCCTGCGGTGCAGCCACTGGAAAAACAATCAGCGAAGCTTACAAGAAGGCTTATGAAACGGATAAAGTGTCTGCGTATGGAGGCATTGTGGGCTTAAACCGAGAGGTGGACAGGGAAACCGCGGAGCAGATAGCCTCAACTTTTATTGAGGTGGTAATTGCGCCGGGCTTCAGCGACGAGGCTCTCAAAATCCTAAAACAAAAGAAAAATTTGAGATTACTAAAGACACCGCCCGTAACTGAGCCTCTACTTGGCTGGGATATGAAAAAGGTTGTGGGTGGGCTTCTTGTGGAAACCATGGATGTGGGTAAAATAGATCCGAACCAATTCAGGGTGGTGAGTAGGAGAAAACCCAGTGAAAGGGAGTGGAAGGCGGCACTTTTTGGTTGGACACTAGTAAAATACGTGAAGTCAAATGCCATTGTTCTTGTAACTGAAGACATGACTGTGGGAATCGGAGCTGGCCAGATGAGTAGAGTGGACTCAGCAAAGATTGCCATAGAGAAGGCTGGGGAAAGGGCTAGGGGAGCTGTTATGTGTTCAGACGGCTTCATTCCCTTCAGGGACACCGTTGATGAGGCGGCGAAGGTTGGTGTAACCGCAATAATCCAGCCAGGAGGTTCAGTGAGAGACAAAGAGGTCACTGAGGCGGCTGATGAACACAACATGGTGATGATCCACACTGGGATAAGGCATTTCAGACACTAAAGTATCAGAACTTAAACTCGTAGGATTTTTAAGCTAGCCAATTCCCCTTTTTACCTAAGGGTGTTTTTAGTCTACAATTTTTGGAAGGAAACTATGATGCAGGAGTTGTTGGTTCCACCAGATGTGCTAAAACTGCTCAAAAAGCAGAAATACCAGATTGTTGGGAGGCACTCCGCAGTTAAGAAATGCCGCTGGTTGCAAAACAGTCTAGTTCAGGGTAGATACTGCTATAAGCAAGAATGGTATAACATTAAATCCCACAGATGTTTACAGATGACCCCCACGGTAATCCACTGCACAAATCGCTGCCTCTCCTGCTGGCGTGTGGAACCGGGAGACCAGGGATACCATTGGGACCAGTTAGCCTTTGGAACGGACATAGATGATCCAGAAGAAATTGTTGAAGGATGCCTTAAGGCTCAAAGGAAAATCTTATCCGGTTTTAATCCCTCCCACCACACTAAGGTTTCCCCGGAAAAGTGGAGAGAAGCTATGGCGCCCAAACATGTGGCGATAAGTCTGGCTGGTGAGCCGACCCTTTATCCCCGCCTGAGTGGTTTGATTGAAGAATTTCACAGTAGAGGAATGACCACCTTTCTTGTAACCAACGGAAATCTTCCCGAGGTACTAGCAGAGATTACAGAACCCACCCAACTATATGTTTCCATTTACGGGCCAAATAAAGAGGTTTACAAAAGGGTTTGCCGCCCCCTCCTCAGCGATGCTTGGGAGAGACTGATGAGATCTCTGGAACTTTTAGGCAGTTTCAGTTGTCCCACGGTTATGCGGCTAACATTAACCAAAGGCTTGAACTTTATGGATCCGGAGGGTTACGCTAAACTGGTTGATAGGGCTAATCCCACATATGTGGAGTGTAAGAGCTACGTTTCTGTTGGCTATTCCCTCTATCGCGGTTTGAATGCAGATAACATGATTTGGGCTGACGACGTGAAAAAATTCGCGGAGAAAATTGCCGAGTTTTCCGGGTACAAAGTTCTTGGTCATTCTGTTCCCAGTAGGGTCACACTTCTGAGCAGGTTGGAGAAGCCAATCAAAGTGGCTTAGTTGATTTCGGTGGTCGGCTTGAGTGATATTACCGAGGAAGTTCTAAGTCTAGTTGTAGCTGCAACTCTGGCCTCTCAGGGCTACTATGTTTGTTTACAGCCGGAGGTTCTTGGCAAGAGGTACAAGCCGAGTGTTGCGGCCATTAAACCCACACTAAGCGAGCTTAAAAAACGTGTTGAGAGGGGAGTTATTCCCCCAGAAATTGTTTACTATCTGGACGATGAGCTGTGGACTGGCGAGGCAAACCTCCTAAGCGAAACTAAAGAGGATAGATTTTCTTTTAGAGAGTTTTTGGATAACTCCACTTGGGTGGAGAAAAGAATTGATGGTGAATCTGTTTATTTGCGTTTGAGAGACTACCATGTTCCGTCTCGGGAGTGTGTAATGGTTAATTGTGGGTTCGGAAATCCCATAAGGGCTGTGCGCACACTTAGAGAACTGAGAGACTGCTGCAATAGGGCATACCTAGTATTTCCCTTTTATGTTGATGAGGATTTTCTTGATCATTGTGTGGATAGTGGCGTTGGTTTCCAGGTTTTTCATCGGGAAGTGGGTTTGCTTAAGGAAATTGTTCCCGCTGAGTTTGAAGAGGCGAAGAACCGTAGATCTTTCCGCTATCTCTGCGAGTTTGTGTTGAGAGAAAATCTGCGTTATAGAGTAGGAGAAAAATAATTAGAGGTCTTTGACTTTGTCTCGTGGTATAGTTCTCTCTGTTTCAGGCAAAGGAGGTGTGGGAAAAACAACGTTCACCGCCCTGCTACTGAGAGAGCTCATTGGGTTAGGGAAATATGAAGTGCTTGCCATTGATGCTGATCCCTCCATGAATCTATCCACTGTTCTTGGATGCGGGGTTGGAGAAACAGTTGGGGACTTGGTTGACAGACTCGGTAGAAAAACTGATTCAGAAGAAATTGACGCCACACTGGAGCAAATGATTTGGGAAATTGTGACAGAAAATAGGACCTTTGACCTTCTTTCGATGGGCTTCACCGAGAGAGAGGGGTGCTACTGTACCGTAAACCGTGTTTTAGCCCGGATAATAGATTCATTAACCATGCTGTACGACATAGTTTTAATTGATACTGAGGCGGGATTAGAACACATCAGTCGAAGAACTGACAGGGATGTGGACGCTTTTTTCATAATAACTGATCCCTCAAGGATGGGTTTCCTCACAGTCTCAAGGATAATTGATCTCACAAAAAAACTACACATCAACTTCAAAGACGTATACCTTGTAGGTAACAGATTCCCGAAAAATGCCGAAAAAACGCTGTACAACTTTGCCCAGGAGATAGGAATTCAGTGCATTGCCTCCCTACCCCTCGATGAGAACATTTCAAAGTTTAATCTACTGGGAAAATCCATCTTGGAACTCCCAGAGAACTCAGCAATAATAGAGCCCTTGAAAAACATAGTGAAGAACTACATACAACCACTCCTTTAAAGAGAAATAATTGCTGGCTTCAAAAGATTCGGGTTAGATTCCCAAATTTTTAAATCTTCCAAAACAGTTTTGTAAAGACATCACCTGAAATTGGAGGAGTCAAAATTGGTCGAGCTGACTGAGGAAAACATTAAGCTAATAAAAAACTATTTGAACTCTTCACCCTACTATAAACTTTTAGGAATGGAAGTCGTAGACATAAACGAAAATTACTCCAAACTAAGAATACCCTTCAAAAATGATTTGCTCCAGATACAGGGGGTCGTACATGGGGGAGTTGTGGCTTCCATTGCTGACGCAGCCGTAGCCATAGCATTATTCTCATTGGTTGATTTGGGAGATATTTTATCCACAATCGAAATTAAGGTAAATTATTTAGCGCCGGTAAAATCTGGAGAAATCATCGCAGAAGGAAGAATAATTCATAAAGGGTCCAGAATAGCTCTGGGGGAGGCAGATGTTAAAAATGAGGGCCGACTTGTGGGTAAAGCCCTAGCCACCTACATGATAATCAAAAGTGAGGGTAGCAATACACCTTTCCAAAACTGGAGGCAGCAGACAAAAAAGTGAACCAGACTTCTTTTCCGATTTTTGGTTTTTAGCTCTCCCTTTTTGGGTGTTTCTTTGTCACTTTACCTTTTTTGCGAACATTGTTCTGGTCTCCGTGATTCCTCCAATTTTTCTAACCTTCTCTAGCACGAAATCCATGCCCGCTTCCACATCTTTTATGTTGATTTCTGCCAGAAAATCGTATTCTCCGGTGAGCAAGTAAACTGCGCTAACTTCATCCAGTTTCGCTAAGTCCTGAGCCACCTTCATTTCCTTTCCAACCGCAACTCTTCCCATTAGTATTATCACTATTTTCCCTCCAAAATTTTTGGCACAATTAACTCTCCAACCAATCTATTACTCAATGGAGATATTAAGTTAAGTCCGATTTTTTATGATAACTATTGAGCTTTCTTATATATTTTCTTGTCGCTTTCTCTAGGTCTTCTATGCTTCGGTAGTTGTGGTTGGTGCACAGGTCGCGTTTGAGGTGCCTGTTCACCCGACCCTCAACCTCATTGAGCCGGGGAGCATACTTTGGCAGATAGAAGGGAGTTATTTTCTCCGCGTGTTTCTCAAAGAACAGCCTGGTCTCCCGGCTTGTGGTGAATGGTTGCATTGTCCACAATGAGGATGATTCTCTTTGAGTCCATGCTTTTTCATGTACCTCAACAATTGTTGTAGGTGCTCCCTGAACTCTCGGCTTCTCCTCCTTTTGCGGATGTGGTAGAGCTTCTTCTTGGAGGGCCAAAGCAGGGTTATGAAGACGTTTATCCCCCGATTAACGCCTGGCGTGAGAACCCTCCTCTGCTCCCCCCTAGGCATCCATCCCCACCCCTATTGTGGGGTTGAGTTCCAGCCACTTCTCGTCCTCGAGGGCTACCGCAACCCCTTTTTAAGGAGGGCCGGGGCGATTTTCTTGTAGCCTTCTACCCGGCGGGCCTTCTCCGGGTAGTGGGGGTCGGGGCTCTCAACCACGGCTTTGGCTCTCTTGTACACTATGCCCAGCTCCTGGAGGATCTCCCACACGTGGCTCTTGCTTATCTTGATTCCCATCTCCTGGGTGAGGTGTTTTGCCAGGAGCCTTACGCTCCACTCGTTTTTGAGGTAGCCGAAGGTCTGGGGGCTTTGGAGGGCGGTTTGGGCTATGACCTTTTTCTGTTCGGGGGTTATTCGGGGCTTTTTTCCGGGGTAGGTTTTGGTTCGGAGGGCATTCACCCCTCCCTCCTTGTATCTCTGGATCCACCGGTAGACTGAGAGGTACGCGGCATTCATCTTCTTTGCGATGGCCCTGTAGGAGAGGCCCTCCGCCTTGTACAGGACGGCCTCCGCCCTTCGATACTCTCCCTTACTTTTGGTTTCTTGCATGAATTTCCTGATTTCCGCCTCTTCCTTTTTGGACAGGATTAACTTCTGCGCAAACATAACACATAAAAAGAAAAAGAAAGATATATAGTTTACTCGGACTTAAATATGTCCCAGTAAAATGCGGAGACTGTGAGGCTTTTAAATGAGGCCCTTTAACTCCTTAATTTTGTTTACAATTTGGGGCAAAGCTACATCTGCCGGTCTTCTAATTACCACATCACACAAGTCTGAGATGGCAGTTTCGTGGGGATTAATTTCAATTAACCAAGCGTTATTCATCTGTTTGGCCCTGATAGGTAATCCCGCAGCGGGATACACAAGTGCGCTTGTTCCTATGGTGAGCATACAGTCTGATTTTGAGGCTTCTACGAAGCATTTTTTGAGTACGTCTTCGGGAATGGGCTCGCCGAAGAATACGGTGTCAGTTTTAATTATTCCCCTTTTGCATGTTGGGCATTTGGGTGGTAGGCTGTCGATGGTTATGGAAAATGTTTGGGGTTCGAATCTTTGGCCGCACTCTATGCATCTTAGGAGGAATGCGTTTCCGTGGATTTCGGCGATGTTTTGGCTGCCCGCTCTTCGGTGGAGATTGTCTATGTTCTGTGTGATTACACATTTTAGGAATCCCATTTTTTCGAGTTCGGCCAGGGCGAAGTGTGAGGGGTTTGGGTTGGCTGTTGAGAGTGTTTCAATGAAATTCCGGTAAAATCCAGTTTTGGTGAGTCTTTCTCTCCACCATTTTACGGGGTCTTCAAGGAATCTCTGATAACCATTTGGTGGTGGTTCTCCATGTTTTGTCCAAAGTCCACCTGGGCCTCTGAATGGTGGTATTCCGCTGGCTACGGATATTCCGGCTCCTGTAAGAGCTACCGCATATTTAGAAGCGATAATTATTCTGGCTGCGTCCTCAATTTCTTCTCCATAATGTTTGGAGTTTTGTCCCATTCCTCTATCAGCTCGCTCAGCACAGGAATAGTTTTAATGTTTTCAAGACCAAGCTAATTATATGTTTATTAATTATATTTAAAATCGTTGTGTTGTGTCTAACTGTTTTTTGTGTTATGTGGGAAACGAATGAGAAAGATTCAAATTAGCCGTGTACATTATCCTCTCAAAATTCTGAATTGTTTCCTTTGCCCTCCAGAAGCATGATTGATGAGGAGAATAAGTTGACTAATGATGAAACATTTGAAACAGGCGATTTGGAGAGTATAGTGAGCCGTATTGCTAGTTATCTCAATGAGCAATACAATTTGAGGGAGTCAACCCTCACTCTGTCCCGCGACATAATTAGGCTTTCGGGACAAGCTGTTAGATTCATTCATCGTCTGGATTTTGATAAAGCCCTGAAAAAAATTGAAGAAGCCAAAATTAAAGTGGACGAGATAAATAAAAAGCTTGAGAAGTATCCTGAACTTAAGGATAAGGGCTTCATTAGTTCAGCTTATCAGGAGTATGCGGAGGCTAACCTTCTTTTTTCTCTTCTCAAATATAAGAAATTTGTTTCCTTCGAGGCCTTGGATGTGCCCTGTGTTTCCTATCTTTTGGGTTTGGGAGATCTGATTGGTGAGTTGAGAAGGCATATTCTGGACTCCATAAGGCGAGAAGATATAGAGAAAGCCGAATCCCTACTTGACCTTATGGAGGAAGTGTACACGCTTCTTATGACCATCGATTATCCTGAAGCCTTAACCTCGGGATTAAGGCGCAAATGTGACGTTGCCCGAAGCCTAGTTGAAAAAACACGCGGCGATATAACCCTGGCAATCCAAAACAAGCAGCTCATAAAGAAGATGCAAGATTTATCAGAGCTACTCGGAGGGAAAAAGGACGAAATTTGACATAAAAGGTATTCTGGAAAAAGCAGAGCAAGACTATGAAAAGGCTTGGATTGAAACAAAAAATCTACTCACCCTAAAGGGCCGAAAATTCAAATTGGAGCCTAAGGGTGCACCAAATCCCATAATTGAATTTAACAGTCTGGTTAGAAGGGTTCTAATCGAAATGGGATTCGAGGAAGTTGTACTTCCCATGATAGTTAAGGAATCCGACGTCTACCAAGAATACGGTCCAGAGGCTCCAGTCATACTTGACAGACTCTTCTATTTAGCCGGACTCCCGAGGCCCGACATTGGTCTAGGTGCTGATTCAATCAAAAAAATCAGGGAAATCGTGCCTGACTTTGATAAAGTTAAGGAGTTACAGGATATTCTGAGACGGTACAAAAAGAATGAGATAGAGTCAGACGACCTGGTTGAAACTATGGTTACGGAGCTGGGAGTCAGAGAAGAACAGGCCACGAGTATTTTGGATAATGTTTTTTTGGAGTTTAAGGAGAGAAAACCGGTTCCCACAGATTTAACTTTAAGGTCGCATATGACTGCGCTTTGGTTTCCAGTCCTCTCTGCGGTTATGAATAAGTGGAAACTCCCAATACAGCTTTTCACCATAGGAAGAAAATTCAGGAGAGAGCAGAGATTAGACGCCACCCACCTTTATTCCTCCTATACTGCATCCTTTGTAATTATGGCGGAAGAGATAACCTTGGAGGATGGTATGGAAATTGTTAGAGACTTTCTGAGAAGGATAGGTTTCCAAGAAGTAGATTTCAGGTTTAAAAAGGCAACCTCAAAGTATTATGCTCCCCAAACAGAGTTTGAAATATTTGTCAGGCATCCAAAATCTGGAGATTGGCTGGAGGTGGGGGACAGCGGTTTCTACTCTCCAGTCAGCCTCGCGAAGTTTGGTATAGAATACCCAGTACTAAATGCCGGCTTTGGAATAGAAAGATTTGTCATGATAAAAACTGGAGAAACAGACATCCGAAGGCTTTCCTATCCCTACTTCTACAAAGATGTAGGATTTACTGATGAGGAAATAGCTGAGGGAATCTACATCGAAGAGAAGCCGCAAACCGAGATTGGCAAAAAAATTATGCAAGAGTTGATTAAAACCGCCGAGACTCACAGAGATGCGGAGGCTCCCTGTGAATTCGTAGCTTGGAGTGGAATAATTGATGGGAAAAAGGTTTCAGTCAAAATAGTGGAAAAAGATAAGGATACCAAACTTTTGGGGCCGGCCATCCTAAACCGAATATACGTTTATGACGGAAACATACTGGGCCTCCCAGAAGAAAAGGCAGTGGGAACGCCAACAGACATCCGCTATCTTGACGCTTTAGGAGCTTATGCGGCGCGGAGAATCGAAGAAATGATTGAAAAAAATGAGAAAAACCTAGATCTGAGAATAAGAATAGCGAAAAAAGCCTCCGACGTCAACATAGGAATAACCACCCCAGTAAGGCATTTCATAACTTCAAAAAGCAAAAAGATAGATATAAGAGGACCAGTATTCTTCACTGTATCCGCATCTGTAGAATAGATAAAATTTTTCCTTCCTAAAATGAATTCTGTTCAGAAAGCTGGCACAATTAACCTGGAGTCTCCTGCTGCGTGTTGTTTGTTTTTCGTCTTTTACTTCCTCCTGTAGGTGCATTTTTCGGCTTTTTGCCATGCAGAATAACTCAAAATGAGCTTCAATCCGGGGCATAAGGACCAAAACAGGCTTACACCCAGAAGGCGACACCCAGTTAACTGCGCCAGAAAGCTATGCAAAAGGTATTAAACTCAGAAGCAATATTCTGTTTAATGTTTGGAAGACACGATTTGAATGAGGGTCAATCCTTGGAAGAGGAGCTCTGGTTTACTTTATTCACACTGGCAAGAATGGGAGCCCAGTCAAAGGCCTTAGAGATATCCTCCACCCAGCTGGGTAAAAAAATGAATATAAGTCAGCAAACTGCCTCCCGACGCTTACAACAGCTGGAGGAAAAAGGTTGGCTAACCAGAGAAATAACGAGAAGAGGCCAGTTTGTCCGGCTAACGGATCAGGGAATGAACATGCTCTTGGAAATATATTTGTGGCTGCAAACAATTTTTGATAAGAAGCCCCCGGTTCTCATCATTGAAGGTGAATTATTCAGTGGGATGCGTGAAGGAGGCTACTATATCTCTGTTAATGGTTATAAGAAACAGTTCAAGGAAAAACTGGGCTTCGAACCCTACCCAGGAACTCTAAATCTGAGGCTAAAATCCTACTCGGATCTCCAAGCCAAAAAAATGCTACAAAAACACCCCGGAATTATGATTGAACAGTTTGAGAATAAGGGTAGAACCTTTGGCGCGGTCAAAATGTTCAAAGCCCTCATCAACGAAAAAGTAGAGGGAGCGGTGCTACTAATTCAACGCACCCACTATGGAGAAGATGTTTTAGAGGTAGTGGCACCAGAATATCTCCGGGAAAAATTAAACCTCAAAGACGGAGACAAAATTCGACTAAGAATATCTCTCACCTAAAACGAGGAGTTTAACCTAACCCCCCAAATTGCTAAATCCACCACAAAAAATAAAACAATTAAACATTCTTCAGTCTAATTGCAAAAACTCCAGCAATTTTCATGGGCAAAGCAGGGAGAAAAAAATGAGTAATCCCGGAAAGAGAGTTATGGCCTTTGGAACATTCGACTTAGTGCATGTGGGGCATATAAAGTTCTTTGAAGAAGCCAAGAAACTCGGAGGGAAAAACTCAGAGTTAATAGTTGTCATTTCTAGGGATAGCAATGTTCTAAAAATGAAAAAACGCCCTCCAATTTTTAACGAGGAGGAGAGAAAGACTGTTGTCCAAGCACTAAAACCAGTAGATAAGGCAATACTGGGACACGAAGGAGAAGACATGCTCCAGATCGTTAAAGAGAACAACCCCGACATAATAGTCTTGGGCTACGACCAAAGAATAGATCCCGAAGAGTTTCAAAAATTCAAGCAGGAGCTAAAAGAGAAAGGAATCAACGCTAAAGTTGTCCGCCTCCCGAAATACGGCACTGGATTAAACAGCTCCACCATCATTGTAAAGAAAATACTTGAAAGAAACAAAAACAATTTAAAAAACGGGGAAAAATAAATCCCCAAAATCAATCAAACCGAAATAATCACCCATTCCCCTTTATTTTGTTTAACGATTAATCATTTCAACCTTCGTGGGAGAATTCTTGAAAACCATAAAAGTTAAGGAAGGCTTACCCATATCCGAAATTTTGAAAAAGTATCCCGATCTGGTAAGCCCCTATTTAATATCCCAGAATCCCTCAAAAATTGATCTCAAAAACAGAGACGCCTTGGCAGTATACAATAAACTAGTCGCTCGTGAAATTCTGGGCGTGGAACTGTCCCTCCATCCAAAAGCCTTGGTACCCTCCATAATGAGCCGGTTGGAATTCGTTAAACTAACTGTGAAACCTCATGAAACTGTGCTAGATGTGGGAACGGGGTCAACTGCGATATGTGCCATAATAGCCGCTAAAATATTAGGTGCTAAAGTTTACGCTACAGAAATGGTTGAAGAATACTACTTGAATGCTCACATAAACATAGTCCAGAACTCTCTGCAAGATAGAATACAACTAGTTAAGTCCTCAGGCCAAATCATTGAGGGAATTATCCCAGAAGAATTGAATTTCGATGCCATCATAAGTACCCCTCCATATCTCCCCTCAAAAGCAAAACCCTTGGGCAAAAAATTTGGGGGTAGCGCAGAAGAATTATTAGGCGGTGGCAAAACGGGGGCCGAGTTTTCGCTAAAAGTAATAAAACAGGGAGCCCCTCACCTAAAAAGGGGCGGTAGAATAGGACTAATCATACCTATGAAAAAGGAAACAGTTGCAGAATGCATAGCGCGTGCCATGAAGGAGGAGAAATTACGTGTACAGAATATTCGTCTCATAACTGGCAACAGAGAGCGCCGCATCATAATTGGAAAGAAAAAATGACTCTTATCTATTTTTCAAGAATTATTTTCGGCGCCCCCGCAAGCTTCACAAGCGCCTCAGCCTCCTTAAAATGTAGTTTCCCAGTAACTATGAGAATGTGGGGAGGGGAACCAAAGTCAAAAGAAATTAAATCATCTAAAAAACCAGCTTTCACCAATGGCTCCGGTGATCCTGCCCTAGCGACTCCCACCAAAACAGCCTCTTTGAGAACCCGCCTCCTTTTTTTACTGTCAAAATAATTCAAAAACTCCAAGCCCTCCTTGACCGTCATATAGCGGGATGTGTCTGCTCTAATGTCCAGATAAACAAGCGTATGGAGTCCTCTGAGCCTGTTCTTCCTAACCACAAGGTAAGGGGACTCGGGAAAATAGTTGGCTTCGGGAAAAGGTATGCTGACCGAGTTTCCAAACTTATAATTAGCCAATCCACAAACACTGGGGGCAGCAGAGAGAATCGAAGCCGCATGAACAATTTTGGTATCTATGCCCATATTTATTGCACGCAGCCTCAAATCAACATGAGTAGTGGATATCAATGGGTCGCCTGGAACCAGAAAAGCGACGTATCCTTCTTGTGCGTCGCGCAAAATGGATTCATGGGGGTTCTCCTCTACCTCCCTTCTTGATAGTACGTTAATCTTCTTGCCCACCAGCTTTTCCAAGTTCTTAAAGTTAAGGCCTCCCATAAAGCTGGTGTAAAACTCAGCGTAAATCTTGTCGGCTTTTCGTGCCTCCTCCAAACCCCTGAGCGTCAAATCATACTCATTCCACAATCCTAAACCAATAAACACCAGCTTACCCAAACTCAAACACCTAAACAAGCCGGTAATCGCAAAAATACTTGGAACAATCAGGATTTAATCATTGCTTCAACAGCTAACTCTCTAATATAGGCATGAAGACTGCTTTCACCTGCTGGATTCCTCTGATTCCCCTCACTCTGCCCATTAAATCTAGGAGTCTCTTGGAATCGCCTTCGGCAATGAGGATCTCCAAACAGTATTGATCCTTTATATGTCTATGTATGTTCTCAATTATGATGTCGTCAAATTCGTGGCGAATCTCTGAGATTCTGTTCTCTACGTCCTTCCTCTTATACTCACTGGTGATCATTATGGTGGCCGCGGATTTTTCTTCCCCCAACTTGTTAATCTCTGATTCCGCTATTAGGTTGCGTATGGCGTCTCTGAAAGCTTCGGATCTGCTGTAGTATCCTCTGCTCTCCATGAATTTCTCAAACTGTGACAATAACTCTTCAGGCAGGGTTATGCTAACCACAGTCATTCAAAATCACCAATATTAATTAATTACATTAAAATTAATATTTTATTAATATTTTTCCATTATTTTTTGGCATTAAATTAATATAATCGTCATTTATTAGTTTTTTGGGAATCTCCATGGAAAAAATACAAGACCAAGGAACAGAGTGCCACGAGGTTTGCGAAATAGAAGGAGTGCATTGCGCTGAGTGCGCGGAGAGAATTGAGAAGGTGCTCTCTACTTTAGAGGGGGTTACCCGGTCAGAGGTGAATTTTGCTGCGAAAGCCCTCACAATCGATTATGATAAGGAAAAGGTTAGTATCGACGAAATTAAGGAAACAGCCAAGAAGATAGGCTACAATCTTAGGCTCCACGAAAAACCCAATTTGGAAACTAAAAAATATGTTTTAGATATTCTGCGGATTGGTTTCATTGGCTTCCTGATGTTTGTTAGCTGGGCAAATCTGCTTCCCTCATATATGGGTTATGATGCGTCACTTGTCGCGGTAGTTGTAGGTGCTTATCCCATACTGAAGGATGCGTTCTTTTCCCTAAGAGCTAGAAAGATTGAGGTCTCCGTTTTTATAAGCATAGCTCTCGTTGCCACCGTTATTCTGAGGGAGTTTCTGTCAGCTGCCGCAATAACATTTTTTGTCCTAACAGCTTGGTTTGTTGAAGAGTTTACTGTGGATAAGAGTCGAAGAGCTATACAGGAAATCTTTGAGATAGCTCCCAAGAATGCACTTGTACTAAGAGAGGGTAAGGAGTCACTGCTGCCCATAGAGGAAATCAAAACTGGTGACATAGTGATAGTCAAATCTGGGGAGAAAATCCCTGTGGATGGTAGGATAATTTCTGGGCAGGCTCTAGTTAATCAGGCGGCAATTACCGGAGAATCCTTATCTGTAGAGAAGGGCGTGGGAGACCCTGTTTTTGCGGGAACCATAAGTGAGGTGGGCGTAATTCAAATAAGGGTGGAAAAAACTGGAGGCGACACCACAATTGGAAGAATAATTAGGATGGTGGAGGAGGCTCAAGAGGGCAAAGCCGCCATACAAAAAGTTGCCGATAGATTCACCACATACTTTACACCACTGGTTCTAGCCATATCCTTCCTCACATTTCTACTAACTAACAGTATTATAACTGCAGTTACAGTATTGGTTGTCGCTTGTCCCTGTGCTGTAGCTTTAGCCACACCCCTTGCTGTGGTAGCCACAATTGGAAAATCTTCCAAAAGGGGAGCATTGATTAAAGGGGGAAACTATCTTGAAGCGTTAGGAAGGGTGAACATTATTGCCATGGATAAAACTGGAACCCTAACTATGAACAGGCCCCAAGTAATAGATATAAAAGGATTTGACGGTCACAGTGAAGAAGAAATAATTAGGCTGGCAGCAATAGCCGAGAAACGCTCAGAACACCCATTAGCAATTGCAATAATGAAGAGGGCGGAAAAACAGGGAATAACTGTTCCAGCGCCTGAAGAGTCAGAAATCATACGGGGCAAGGGAATAATTGTGAAAAGCAACGGCAGAAAAATTATACTGGGAAACATGGAACTTATGAGAAACAATAATGTGAAGATTTCCAGCGGAGTAAAAAGATATATGTGGGAGAGGGAAGAGGAGGGAAAAACCGCACTGCTCATCTCCCACGATGGTCATATTTGCGGGGTAATAACTGTGGCAGATACGCCTCGATACAAATCGAGAGAAACCATAGCCGAACTTAAAAAACTGGGTGTGAAAACAATAATGCTTACTGGCGACAATCCCCGAACCGCCAAAGCCATAGCAAACCAGCTGGGCCTAGATGAGGTAATAGCGGAAATGTTACCTGAAGAAAAGGCCAAAAAAATAAAAGAACTAGAAGACTCTGGAAAGAGAGTGGCCATGGTGGGCGACGGAATAAATGACGCACCCGCCCTAGCCCAGGCCACGGTGGGAATAGCCATGGGAGCCGCGGGAACCGCCGCCGCCATGGAAGCAGCAAACATTGTACTTATGGCAGATGACTTGGCAAAAATTCCAGAAATAATCCAGGCGGGCAAAAAAACCCTTCGAACAATAAAACAAAACATCACCATTGGGATACTTTTCAATATTATTGGTGTAGGTTTGGCGGCATTCGGCTTCCTCACACCCTTCCTAGCAGCAGTGGCACACTTCCTACCCGACCTAGTTGTATCTTTAAACTCTTCCAAACTAATTATTTAAAAAAGGAAAAAAGAGACACCTTTTTGATATTTGAAGATTTAGATAGCTATCTTTCTCTTATTCCCGATAGGATGGCTTGTATTCCACGAATTATGAAGCCCAAGGAGAGGAAAAAGACCAGCAACAAGTAGCCCGCCGAGGGGATTATGGTGTAAAAGCCTATGGGCGGAATGTAGGTACCGTTAAGCAAAAGTAGGAGGGGTGGCCAGTACCACAGGATGGTTCCCAATGTAGGATTCAACAGAATAAAGAAGGATGCTATGACAATCAAGATGCCAAAAAACAGGAGAAGAACCCTATAACCAGTGTCGAGTTCCGAATCTAATGCTCCTTGAATTATCCCATTAAAACCGTTAAAAAGTAAACCTACACCCAGAAGTATAATCAAAATCGAGATGCCAATTAGGGGGAAAGCTATTACTATAACTGCTATAGCTAAAGATATTATTCCTAGTGTTAGCCATAAAATTCGCCACCCACTGGGAAGCCCCTTATTCTCTAGTCCCACAGAAACTCCCACCAGTCCTATGCTTATAAGTGAAAATGCGAAAAGCAGAATCATAGTGAAAATGGCAACAGTGTAATATAGCCAAACCGCCACTGCAAACATGATAGCCACTAAACCCAGTATAACCAACAGAGCCCTATACCAACCAGGTGCCTGACTCAAAACAATTTCTCCTCCAAATCTTTAAAACAAGAGTTCAGTCACCCTATTTAAGACTTGCCTGCGAACAAGCTTTCAAAAACATTCCACCCAGAATAATGTATGATACCTTTTTTAGGTGTTCTTCGTTCCTTTGAGAAAGCCTGGCTCTTTAAGGTCCGTCCGATTCCGATTCCCATAGTGAAAGCCCAGAGCAAAATGTTTCCAATGTTCCCTACAGGCAAGTTATGCACTTATTCTCTCCGCAAAAAATTTATGTACTCAAATGCTTAATTCTCTAACCGTCCAAAAAAATAATAGCGGGCTGCTAGCTCAGAAGAATGAATCAGTATTGTTCGTCTGAGCAATTAGGTAGAGCGCCAGGCTCTTAACTTGGTGGTCGCGGGAAACCCTCAGAGGCATACTCTGGTTCGCGAATTCGAATCCCGTGCAGCCCGCCTAAACACTTCATTCTAATGAATATTCTGTTTTTTAAATTTCTCGAAGGGGTTATGGTTTATTTGGCGGATCTAATTCCCTGCCTGGTAATCTCTAAAAAGAGGGGACAAGAGGCCAAAATTGTTCTCTCGGAGCTGGGTCTTCTTGATACTAATATGCGTGTGTCAAGCGATTCTGAAAATATTTTTTGGCCCTTGGTTAGAGAGATTTCAGATAGTGAGCGGTCAATCTTGGAGGGCAAGCTGGGCAGTTTTGAGTTAGCTCACACCGAGTCTAAGCTTAGGATGAAGCGGCCCAAGAATATTCTGGAGGAGCTATACGAGAAACTTTCTCCCAGCCAGTTGGCTTCACTGCCCCACTCCTATGACGTGGTAGGAGACATCGCAGTACTTGAGATTCCCCAAGAGCTTTCCGATAAAGGTCCCCTCATAGGTAATGCAGTTTTAAATGTACACAAAAATGTGAGGGTGGTTTTGGCTAAGGCTGGAAGGGTAAATGGTGTAACCCGCGTTCGAAGATTTATCCATCTTGCGGGAGAGAACAGGACAACCACACTGCATAGGGAGAATGGCTGCGTTTTTAGGGTGGATTTATCTTCGGCTTATTTTAGTCCACGCCTTGTGAGTGAGCATGCCCGCGTAGCAAAACAAGTTTCCCCAGGAGAGGTGGTGGTGGACCTTTTTGCGGGTGTGGGGCCCTTCTCCATTCAAATCGCCAAAAGGGTTGAAGCATACGTGTATGCTATTGATATTAACGAGTCGGCAGTGGAATTGTTGAAGCAGAATATTCATTTGAACAAGGTTGATGGCAGAGTTTTCCCAATCCTAGGTGACGCTAGAAAAGTGGTGGAGGAAAGGCTTTCTTCCAAAGCCGATCGGGTTATTATGAATCTTCCAGGCGAGGCTAAGAATTACATTGATGTTGCGTGTCGCGCAATTAAGGCCGAGGGAGGAATAATCCATTACTACCAGTTCTCTGCCTCCGAGTCTGCAGACGAGGCGGTTGAATCCCTAGTTAGAGGTGTTGAGGCAAGTTCTAGAAGTGTGGTTAAAATTCTTGGCTCAAGAAAGGTGCGGCCCAGCGCACCACGAGAGTGGCAAGTAGTTGTAGACGCCCAAATCAAATGACACATTTCCACATTGAATCACCTGGAAGCTCTCACGCCACACATAGTGTGGATGGTGTCTTCCTTGCCTCAATTTTTGTTAAGATAACCTCCTAATATGCTAAAATGTATGACAAATTTGAGTTTTTGGTGGAAAACCAGTAGCCCTTTTTTAGGGGATTTCCGCGATTAGGGTTATTTCAACCTTTGTTTGGGGGTCTTTCAATTTTTGGACTAGTTTTCTGTTCAGGTCCATTGCTGCCTTGTCAGCTTTTATCATTATTGTTCTATCACTGTGGTAGGTGCTTTTTCTCGCCACTATGTCGTGGGGATGAGTGAGTGTTAGGTGTGGGCTCCCTTGGCCCCTGATGGTTTCGGTTTGGTCGTTAACTTTTAATATCATGGTGATGGTTGAATTCTCCTTTCTTGCCAACTCCTTAAACGGTTCACTGAGCTGTTCGGCTCCCTTATCTGCACATACGGCTACTATGCAGTCTCCCCTGATTGTTAACTCGTTTCTGGTAGTTATTTCTAGGGTTGTTCTATGTGTGGCGGAAACGTTAGGGTGGCCCCGTGCATGGATTGTTTCTGTTGCTTTTTTGGTCAAGTCTTTTTACACCGATAATTATTTCTGTATGACGCACAATTAAATGTTAAGAGAGGATGCAAAAAGAGTTGCGTGAGTGGAGACTTTTGGCAAAAAAAGATCTACTGTTTGAAAAGAAAAGGCTTCTGGAAGAGTTGAAACGCTCAGGATTCGTCACCCGAGAAAATGTGATGCGCGCATTCCTAGAGGTTCCCCGGGAAGAGTTTGTGCCCCAGAACTTCAGAGGCAAGGCTTACGTTGATCATCCTCTTCCCATTCCTGGAGGTCAGACAATATCTGCGCCACACAAAGAGCAAACACCCTGCTTTTTGGGCGTGACATGGTTGTAATGATGTGTGACGTACTAGAATTGGAAGAGGGTATGAAGGTACTAGAGGTGGGTACGGGGTCCGGCTACCACGCAGCACTATGCGCTGAAATAGTGGCGCCCACTGGCTCTAATGCTAAGGGCCATGTTTACACTATTGAACGGATTCCAGAGTTGGTAGAATTCGCCATAGATAATTTGAGGAGGGCGGGGTACCTTGACCGGGTAACCGTCATCACTGGGGATGGCTCGGAAGGATACAAGGAAATGGCTCCCTACGATGCTATACTCGTCACAGCCGCAGCTCCCAGAGTTCCTCAACCCCTAGTTGACCAACTAAAAATAGGGGGAAGAATGGCCATTCCCCTAGGAAGCCTCTTTATGTACCAAGAGCTAGTAGTAATAGAAAAATTGGAGGAGGGCAAAACTAAAAAACAAAGATTCGGCTCAGTAGCCTTCGTACCACTAGTGGGAAAATGGGGATTCAGCACGGATTCCGGCTCTCTACACCTTTAATTTTGGGAATGCGATTATGGTTTGAAGAACTGTTCAAGGCGGGATTGAGCCTTCACCTTCTCCTCTTCCCTTATGCGCTCCAGCGCTTTTTGCACCCTTTCCCTGGAGAAGTCATGCTCATCACAAAGTATGGAGTACACCTGATTTTTATCTATGGGTTCCCACTTTATCTTGTAGTTGTCAGTTAACTGGGGCTTAAGGAATAACTTTTTAATTTCTTCCACTGGCGGAAAAATCTCCAGTCTTTCTTCTTCCACCACCCTCTCTATGCTTCCCTTCTCCTTTATCAGTTTTAGCGCAGTTTTCACACCTATCCCCTTAACCCCCTCATTATAGTCTGTGCCAAGCAAGATTCCTATACCTATCAGCTGTTCACGTGTGATACCCAAACTCTCCAAGTTCTCATCAAGCAATACAAGTTCCGGCTCCACCCTAACATAAACGTCTTTCTTGGGCAATTTCCTTCTCCCAGAAATGGTGAGGTTTCGAACCAAGCGGGGAGAATCATAAAGTAGAGAATCATAGTCTTGGCTTGCGACTCCCCACGCGTCTCCCCGACGAGCCATGTAGGATGCTTGAGCCTCCCCCTCCGAAGGGGCTTGCACGTAGGGTACACCCATAGCCTCCAACAGTCTCTTGCTTTCCTCAACCATCTCGTCTGTTAGCTTTGATGAGGCTTGAGCAAACTTTCTCGCTTCCTCCAAGTCCCCCCTCTCAATAGCTTCCTCCCACCTTTTGGCCGCTTCCTTCCTAATTTTCACTCTCTCCTCCACAGTTTCCAACTTGAGTTCTGGAGGTTCACCATCAAAAACGTAAACCGGCTTAATCCCCGCCTCCAACAAGTTAATCGTTCTATAAAAGATACCGCTCAAGTGAGAGGTAATGTTACCCCTACTGTCCATAAGACTGGTACCATCAGGTTGCCTAATTATCGCTAGAAACTGGTAAAGCGCATTCATGGCATCAATAGCAATCACCCGTCCCGAAAGATCCTTCAAATCAATCTGCCGAAAAGACAACAAGTCCCTCAGATTCACTCCCATAACCAAACACCCAAACCCAATTTACCTTAAAGAAATAAACTTTTTGAAAAATAATATTACAACATATCTACTTATCCTTTTTTACCAAAAAAGCCGTCACTCAAAAAACTTATCCACGTTAGTTTAATCAGACCCCCAAAAAATGTAGGCAGAGGAAGCCAGAACACTTTTTATGAACAGAATATCTGCGACAAATTTATCCCCCAAACTGTTTATCTTAGTCCTCCCCAATTGCTAGAAACTCCTGCCCGGGCTTAATCAGCTCCACTCTTCTCTTGGTTTTCGTTATTCTGGAAACATGAACTATTCCCTCAATCTCAAGAGACATCAAAACATCGTTAAGCTCCGTATCAGAAACCGGCATATTCTCCTTTTCCAGACTAGCCATTAGCTCATCATCCAAAATTATTCCCTGACGCTTATTCAAAATGGCAATAATCATATTCTTCAAAGGAATACTTTTCCACAGACCGTTGCCCAAAAAAAGTCCTCCTGAAAACCATCAATACGTTAGTCAAGTAACACACAAAAAATCCAATTTTAATAAAACAGCTACTACATTAAAACTTTTCTACAAACAATCCAAGAATAACACAGTCCCCGTAGTGGTTCATAAAAATTTTTATCTTTTTTGCGGCGTTTTGGTCTTGGAATACTCCCTTTTTTGTGTTCTTTTACGGCTAAAGAAGGATTATTATTTCCAGATTTTTCCGGCCCAACCAGGAACAAAAAGATAAAAATTTGGCTGAACTACTACCGCCCCAAATCCCCACAATAGAACAGCAAAAAACAAAAGGCGCTCAGCCACCCACATAGCCCCACCATTCCACACCACCAAAATCCCAAAGAACCAAAACAAAAATACACAGCCAAACCCACCACACGATCCAAAATTAAGAATCCAAAAAACCCAAAAAGAACAAGTACTTGCCACAATAAAAATGGACGATAACCAAAACTAAGCATAAACAAAAATGTAATGTTTAGCATTGCGTCATCCCACAAAAAATTGGGAGAGATTCGGAAGGCCTATCAATTCACTCCTCCACGATAGCCACGGGACGACACCAACCAGCCGATGCACCAGTAATCTTTATTGGAAAACAAGCCACCTTGAATCCAAACGGTCTGGGAATCTTATCCAAATTCGCAAGCTTCTCAATATGACAATACTCCCTATCCCTACCCGCAAAATGCGCCTCCCATATCACATTCCTATCCTTGGTCTTCTCAAACTCCGCTCTAATAGACACGAAGGGGCGGTCAAATCCCCAGCTATCGATTCCCATTATTTTGACGCCTTGGTCGCAGAGCCAAATTGTTGATTCTCTACCCATACCGCAGCCTCGATTAAGGTACTCTGGGGTGCCCCAGTACTTGTCAACTCCGGTCATGATTAGTACAATGTCTAGAGGTTTGATCTTGTACTTAATCTTATTCAGGGCATTTTTAATGTCTTTAACGGTTATGACGGAGCCGTCAGGTTTGTGTCTCATATCCAACACTACACCATCACTGAAACACCACTCCAAGGGAATTTCATCAATGGTTTTTGATTTTTTACCCTCAGACGTTGGGAAATAATGCCACGGTGCGTCAAGGTGAGTGCCTGTATGAGTCTGCAACTTAATTGTATCATTAGCCCACCCCAAACCATCGGGCAAATCCGAGTCCCCTGCACCAAAAACCAACCTCATCAGCTCCGCTCCCTTCTTATGATCCTCATGAACAATCTCAGGTAAAACAAACTCACTCGGAACAGCCTCAATAGGAACACTCAAATCAATAAACCTAAGCTTACCCATAACAAAACCTCCCAAAAACCAACATAATAGAGTTATACAAGAAGAAATATAAAAAATATTCTCCATAGCGTAGATTCAAATTCTACAAAATAAAAGTTTTGATGGAAAAAAATGAGGAATGGGGAGACCTTAATTCCAAGCCAAATAGAAATTTAGGAGGCACCCTACCTTAAAAATAGCCGATAAAGAAGGGCTAAACTACATGAGATACTGGAGGAGCCGCCTGGTAAAACCTTTCCTCTACCCTCTCATACCACCGCATCATTTCCGGTGTCACAGTCGGATGGACCTTCTTCAAAGCAGCCTCAAAATGCCGCATACAAACCTTATCCGCATTAATATCCTCCCGCAGAGCCAAAATAGCCGCCTCACGACACACCGCCTCAATATCCGCACCCACAAAGTTCTTAGCCTCCCTATTCAACTTCTCAAGATCCACATCCTCACCAAGAGGCATACCCCTACCCCGTGTATACAACTCAAATATTTGCAAGCGGGCAGCATCATCAGGGGCAGGAACAAGAATCAAACGGTCAAAACGACCCGGACGCAAAAGCGCAGGATCCAAAATATCAGGACGATTAGTCGCCCCAATCACAACCACATCATGCAATGTCTCCAAGCCATCAATCTCAGTCAATAAAGAACTAATAACGCGCTCAGTAACCTGCGAATCACCAGCACCCATACCCCTGCGAGGCGCCAATGCATCAAACTCATCAAAGAAAATAATACTTGGAGAAGCAAGACGTGCCTTACGAAACACCTCACGCACCGCTTTCTCAGACTCACCAACCCACTTACTTAGCAGCTCAGGGCCCTTTACTGGTATGAAGTTGGCTTCGGATTCTGTTGCTACTGCCCGTGCCAACAAAGTCTTTCCACACCCAGGAGGGCCGTATAGTAGTACTCCTTTTGGTGGTTGTACTCCCATTCTTGTGAAGGCTTCGGGGTTTTTTAGGGGCCATTCTACTGCTTCTCTGAGTTGTTGTTTTACTTCTTCTAGTCCTCCGATTTGTTCCCAGTGTACTGTTGGTACTTCTATGAGTACTTCTCTTATGGCTGAGGGTTGGATTTCTTTGAGTGCGTTTATGAAGTCTTCTTGGGTTACTTCCATGGTTTCGAGGATGTGGGTGGGGATGGTTTGTTCATCTAGGTCGATTCTGGGTAGGTATCTTCTTAGTGCTTTCATAGCTGCTTCTCGGCAGAGTGCTTCGAGGTCTGCTCCTACGAATCCGTGTGTGGTTTGGGCTAGTTGTATTATGTCTACGTTGTCTGCGATGGGCATTCCTCTTATGTGGATTTGTAGGATTTCTATTCTTCCCTGTTTGTCGGGTACGCTAATTTCGATTTCTCTGTCGAATCTTCCGGGTCTTCTTAGGGCGGGGTCGAGTGCGTTTACTCTGTTTGTGGCTCCTATTACTATGACTCTTCCTCTGCCTTTTAGTCCGTCCATGAGTGCTAGTAGTTGGGCTACTACTCTTCTCTCTACTTCTCCTGTTACTTCTTCACGTTTTGGTGCTATGGAGTCTAGTTCGTCTAGGAATATGATGCTGGGGGCGTTGTCTTCGGCTTCTTTGAATATTTCTCGGAGTTTCTTTTCTGATTCTCCGTAGAATTTTGACATGATTTCGGGTCCGTTTATTGATATGAAGTGGGCTTCGGATTCGTTAGCAACAGCTTTGGCGATGAGTGTTTTTCCGCATCCGGGGGGTCCGTGTAGTAGTACTCCTTTTGGTGGTTCTATTCCTAGTCTTTTGAATAGTTCGGGGTGTTTTAGGGGTAGTTCTATCATTTCTCTTACTTTTTGTATTTCTTCATGTAGTCCTCCGATGTCTTCGTATGTTATTTGGGGTATTCCTGTGGGGATTTCTGTGAGGGGTTTTTCGCTGATGCGTAGTTCTGTTTGGGGTTTTACTATTACGATTCCTTTGGGTGTGGTTTTTACTACTACGAAGAGGATGGCTCTGCTTAGGACTGTGATGTGTATGGTGTCTCCTTGGTTTACAGGGTGTCCTACGAGTTTGCTTTTTACGAAGCGCTCGAAGCGTTCTTCTACTGGGAATCTTACGCTGGTTGGGGCTAGGATTACTGATGTGGCTGGTTTTTCGTTGGCTTTCCTGATGATTACTTTGTCGCCTAGGCTTACGTTAGCGTTTCGTCTCAGGTATCCGTCCATTCGGACTAGTCCTTTGTCTTTGTCTTCGGGGTATGCTGGCCAGGCTATGGCGGCGGTGGTTTTTTTGCCTTTTATTTCTACTATGTCCCCTGTTTGGATGCCTAGTTTTTCCATTGCGGCGTTATCTATTCTTACTATGAATCTTCCTGCGTCGCGCTTCTGCGCTTCTTCTACACGTAGCTCTATATCTACCAATTTGACACCAACTTCAAATTTTTTGGAGGGTTTTTTGGGCTTCGGTTGTAAAGGGGGTGTTCTCTACTCATTACATTTGATTCTGTTAGATTTAAAAACATTGTCTTGGTCGCACTAGTGTTTGTGGCTTTTTTCCGGTTTATGTGGTCTGGTTTCAAGTATATGTGGTGATTTCTTTTGGGTCGTGGTATTTATTGGGGGGGAAAATAAGTTGTGGGTTGTTTTTGGTTGGTTGTTTGGTTTTTGGGAAGGGGTTTTTTGTGGTTTTTTTGGTTTTTGTTTTGTGTTTATTTAATTTATACTCTTCTTACCATTTCGACTTCGATTTGGCTGACTTCTTCTATTTCTGATATTGCTTTTTCAACATGGTCTGTTCCCCCCTCAGCTTCTGGTAGTACTATATTTAGTCTTAGGGCTTTTAGTCCGAATGCGATTGGGACTTCTGCTGAGCTGTGTATGTTGGCTCCTTGGGGGAGGTTTTTTTCTATTTTTTCCTTTAGTTTTTCCAGATTTACTTCGGTTGATTCCGGGAATATTTTTATGGTGGCTACGACTTTTGCCAAATGTTGCACCTCTTTCCTTTTTTATGGACCTTCAAAATTACATAGAGGGCACTTAAAAGCGTTTGAGAATAATCTGCACCTTTCACAGCGCCAGATAGTGTATTTGCCGCAGTTGGGACAGGGGAACCTTACTGCTCCCTTTTCAGGTGACACCACTTTGCCACAGCTTGTGCACAGTTGCGGTTTGATTTCAGACATAGTTAGTTATCCTCCTGTCTTCCGAGTTTATTTGTTGTTTCCACTTAGACCTTAAGGGTTTTTAAATATATGTTGTCTCTACTTAAAATATTTATTCAAACTTTCTAGTTTATTGTATATTTTTCTTGTCTTCTTTTTATTGGTATGAATGAGGCCAGGAAGTTTAGGAGGATGCTGATGGAGAGCGTGGGTTTTAGGAGTATTTTCCTAATCACTTCTGACTCGAAGTCCATGTCTCCCACTTCTTCTATGACTCTATAGAACTCCCTTTTGGTAAGGATTTCAAAAAGCTTATTCAGCGTTCTGTCATCCATTCTGTTTAAGATTTTTCTGGCCAAGAGCATGGAGTTGAATTCAGTGGAGAGCAGTTTTTTCCACTTTTTCTGATATGCGGAGAGTCTCCCTCCACTTACGTTTTTTTCGGTTACTGCTTGGGCGGCGACTTCACCTGCAATTTGCGCGCATAGTCCCCCCATAATTACGCCTCCTCCAGTTGTTGGCTTCGCCTGTCCAGCTGCGTCGCCTACAACTAGGAATCCATCGGTGTAGGTCTTTGGGATGGGGCCGCTTAGAATAATGCTGCCGCCGAATTTTTTAACTGGAACTGCGTTTGAAAGTCTTTTGGAGGCTATGGGATGGTTTTTAATAAATTCTTCTAAATATTTCAGGGCGTGGTGATGGGCGCCAAGTCCCACTCTCGCAGTGTTCTCACCTGTAGGGATTATCCAGGCAAAGAATCCTGGTGCCACCTTGTTTCCTAGGAATATTTCCACTTCTTCTGGGTTTACCTGAACTTTTTTGAATTCAATTTGAACTCCGGGTATTATTCCTTTAGATATGGGGGTTAGTCCCATTTC
The DNA here is from genome assembly GCA_018383815.1 of Candidatus Jordarchaeia archaeon. GTDB lineage: Archaea > Asgardarchaeota > Jordiarchaeia > Jordiarchaeales > Jordiarchaeaceae > Jordiarchaeum. Next base: position 29,624 of record JAHAWU010000029.1, read on the forward strand.
TCGGACAAATTTTCCTCTTGCTCCCTCGGCGTCGATTATGACTTTGGCGGTAAAATGGGACTGCCTTTGCTGTGAAACTTTTAGGGTTTTGATTTCGCCCATTTTTACCGCTAAGACTTTGGTGCCTGTGAATAGTGATACGTTCTCTTTTTGGGCGAGGCTTACCAGGTACTGGTCGAGAAGGGGACGGTTAACAACATACGCTTGAGTGGTCTTGCGTGAAACGCTGAAGGCTGTGCCTTGGGGGGAGTAAAATGTGGCACCATTAACCCTATTTAGGACGCATTCTTTTGGGATATTTATGTTGAGCCGCCTGAATCCGGATGTACTGATTAGGCCTGCACAGTGTTCCGGCAGCCCCACATGAGGGTGTTCCTCGATTATTGCAACTTTTACGCCTTTTTTGGCGGCGTTTTGAGAAGCTATTGCTCCTGATGGTCCACAGCCGATCACTATGATGTCAAAGTCTTGTTCTGGAGCGATTTTTCATCCCACCTTGTTGCATTTTTTGGTTAAGAATGTTTAAGTGTGGTTATTTTTAAGGGTTACATAAAACACTTTAAACTCTAAGGCGTATAAAAAAGAAACAGACATGACAGTTTAAAGAAATTATTTGGATGTGCTGGTCTCCCACATGTTCTCTTTGTTGAAGGAGTCGCTTTGGAATGTTCGAATACAAGATGGCAATTTTGATACGAACCGATTTAAAAATGAGTAAGGGAAAAATCGCGGTACAGGTGGCGCATGCAGCGGTTTCAGCTTCAGAGGAAGCTAGGAAGAGGAATCCGGACTGGTGGGGGAAATGGATGGATGAGGGCCAGAAGAAGGTTGTGGTTAAGGTAAAATCTTTGGATGAACTTAAAAAGTATGAATACCACGCGATTAGGAATAAGCTCCCCCATTCTTTAATAATTGATAGGGGCCTAACTGAGGTACCACCTGGCACTGTTACTGCTCTTGCCATTGGGCCAGCGCCAGAGTCACTCATAGACGCTATTACGGGCGGTTTGCCTCTGCTTTAACAAATTTTTGGGTGAGAATTATGAGTGAGCTGGAAAAAATCATTGGAATAGAGTTTTTCGCCACCAAGTCTAAAGGAATAGGAGGAGAGCTCAGGAAGAGGTGGGAGGACTTTGTGGTGGAGGAAATAACCCCCCAAAAGGAGATACTTTACGCTCTAGGCCCCAATTCTGAAACAAGCGGACTGGATGTTGAGCATGGAAATGGAGGAGAGGCTGTGGGGGAGTATACTATTTTTACTCTTGAGAGGCACGGTTTATACAATACTTTTGAGGCTTTGGATAAAATTGCTCATAGTTTAGCGATTGGAATAAAAAGGTTTTCTTATGCGGGGGTGAAGGATAAAAGAGCGGTTACGACTCAAAGGGTTAGTGTTTGGAGGGTTGACCCAGAGAGGCTTAAAAAACTGAATATTAAGGGACTTTACATAAGGGATGTGCGTAGGAGTGCAGAAGCTGTTAAGCTTGGTGATTTGTGGGGCAACCACTTTCGCATCACTGTTAGAGGTATACGCTTGGAAAAGTCGGAGGTGGAGCTAATAGTTAAGCAAACCTGTGATGAGATAGAGGAGTTGGGTGGTGTTCCCAACTTTTTTGGCTATCAAAGATTTGGACTTCGGAGACCCTTGTCTCACCTTGTGGGAATTAAGCTGGTTAAGAACGAGTTTAGAGAGGCTGCAATGCTATTTTTAGCAAAGGCTTATCCCCTTGAAGGAGCGGACGCTCAAGAGGCGCGTAACTATTTGTTTGAGACTGGAGACTTTGCTGGGGCTTTGGAAAAGTTTCCCAAGCGCCTAACTTTTGAGAGAACGATGTTAAAGCATTTGTCTCAGCATCCCAATGATATTCTGGGCGCCTTTAGGCGGATTCAAAGAGGGCTGCTCCTGATGTTTATACATGCCGCGCAGTCTTACCTGTTTAATAGAATTCTTAGTTTAAGGTATAAGTGTGGTCTCCCACTAAACAGTGCCGTGGTGGGAGATATTGTGGCACCAGTTCAGAATGCTTCACCGAGGGACCATATGATAGTTACGGAAGAAAACATTTCAAAAATAAATGAACAGATTAAATCCGGAACGTTGGGCGTTGCAATACCCTTAATAGGGTACGATACAACTCTCCCCATGTTTAAACCAGGGGAGCTGGTCGAAAAAATTTTACAGGAAGAGGGTTTGAATCCTGACATGTTTAGGCTTCCATCTATACCTGAGATAAGTTCAAAAGGGGGATACCGACTAGTGCTATCAAAAGTGTCTGATTTGGAAGTATTGGACATAAGTGAAGATGAGTATAATGAAAACGCGATTAAACTTACAATTTCCTTTTCGCTGTCTAAGGGCAGCTATGCCACAATGGTGCTCAGAGAATTTATGAAAACAGAACCCACAAAGTATTAGTAAAAAAGCAAGGAACAATAAATTAATTAGTAATCGATACTTCTCATTGGAGACCGTAAAGGAATTTAAAGCAGCAATCCGTCGGAGGTAAAGCATAATGTCAGATGGTTCCGTGGATATTCATAAGACCCATTTTACCAGTGAGATAGGCCCAGAACTTGATGGAAAAATGGTGGTTTTAGCTGGATGGGTAGAAAGCATCCGAAAATTGGGTGGAATAAAATTCATCATTTTGAGGGATAAGGAGGGGCGTTCACAGATCACCGTTCCCAAGAGCAACTCAGTTTTCGATGAGGTAGACAAACTAGGCAAGGAATACGTTATCCTAGTGCGCGGGAAGGTGAGAAAGATTGAAAAGGCGCCCCAAGGAGCCGAGATAATCCCCGAAGAAATAAGGGTATTAAACACGTCGGTTTCTCCTCTTCCTTTAGATCCGTCGGGGAAGGTTGATGCGAATCTTGATACTCAGCTAGACAACCGGGTGCTGGATCTTAGGCGACCAGAAAAAACGGCTATTTTTATTATTCGCCACGAGGCAAGTAAGGCCATCAGAGACTTTCTAATCAAGAGGGGATTCATTGAGATTAATACCCCCAAAATCATTGCCTCCGCTTCTGAGGGTGGAGCTGACCTCTTTCCCATCTCGTACTACGAGAAGGAGGCCTTTCTAAGCCAGTCAGCTCAGCTCTACAAGGAGCAGATGTCCAGCGTTTTTGAGAAGGTTTTTGAGATTGCCCCCTGTTACCGGGCTGAGTTAAGTCGTACAGTCAGACACCTAAGCGAGGTTTATACCGTTGATGTGGAGGTAGCTTTTAACAATTATCTTGACGTGATGAGTCTTCTCGAAGAACTAATTTCCCACGTGTTTAAACACATAAAGAAAAATTGTTCTGAAGAATTAAAAACGTTAAATCGAGAATTACCCGTTCCCAAAACTCCTTTTCCCCGCTACACCTATACTGAAATTGTAGAAAAGCTGCAGGCTGAGGGAATCGAAATGAACTGGGGAGAGGACATCTCAACACAGGCTTACCGCAAACTTGGAGAGATGTTGAGGGGACTATACTTCATAGTAGATTGGCCTACTGCAGGAAAGCCTTTCTACATAATGCCCCGAAAAGACAAGCCTGAAATATGTGAATCATTTGACCTCATGTATGAGTGGCTGGAACTGGCGTCGGGAGGAACAAGGATACACAAGAAGGACATGCTTATTGAGAGGTTAAAGGAGCAGAAACTGAATCCTGAATCTTTTGCATTCCACCTAAAAACATACGACTGGGGAATGCCACCACATGCAGGATGGGGATTAGGACTAGATCGACTGGTTATGGTTCTTACAGGGGCAGAAAACATAAGAGACTGCGTCTTATATCCCCGAGACAGAGACCGCCTCACACCCTAAAAAATAGTTAACCGCAGGAAAAGGCCGCCGGCGGATAAGCTTCCACTTATAATTGCCTGGGGGATATCAAAAAGGCTACTCAAAAACTATTCTGATTTTCTCCTTGGTTAACTTGTAAACAATGTTTTGTATGGTGGGTACGTCTGTAGGGAGTCTTCTGCTATCTGATTTCTTGATTCTTACCTTTTTCTCCAGAGTGCCGTCTGGAAGCCAAATTGTGTTCACGCCCAAAACTGGGACTGGAGATAAGATATCTTCTACGGTCTTTTTGGTGGAGGAAGTTGCCTCTATAACTCTAACTTTTTTCTTTAATTCGTCGCTTAAAACTTTAACAATTTTGCCTTTTGGACCAATAAAGTGGGATATGTCGCCTGGAC
>JAHAWU010000149.1 GCA_018383815.1 Candidatus Jordarchaeia archaeon
CTTGAAATTAATAAAAATATAAGTAAGGGTGCGGAAAGTGGGATTAAATTAACATTTTCAAGATATATTTAAAATCAAGATCATACCTCTCGTTGAGGACTATACAAAAGTGGATTTACTCTTTTCAGTTCCAGTACTCATTCTTTTAATTTGGATAATTTTCCGAAATACCATAGAAGATTGTTCATATTCTAGTTGTTAGGACTTATGGTTCGGTGGCAAAGTAATTGAGATTATACTAAGGACCACGGCGTTTGTCCACGGTACTTGTTCAGTTTGGTTTACATAATTTAACTCGTATTAATTTGAAAAGCAATCATATTAAAGCGTCTGATGAAGTTCGTCTCAAATAATTTGATAGGGATATTTGAGCTTAGGAGACCGTACTACAACTATAATTGTCAAAAAATTGTCAAAAATAACAGGAATAGAAAGCCTACATAAAACTTCTCTGAACAAGTTATGAAAAGATTCTTCACTACAACTAATGATAGAAGGGAAAGATTGAAATTTCCTGTGCGTCTAATGTTTACCAAAAGTGAATCAATAATGGTGTATGTTTTTGAAAGACTATGAAATAAACTGGGAAATAGGAGATATAATAAAGGTAAAGTTATACAAAAAAGGCTTGGATCTAAAAAAACTAGACCTCAAAGAACCACTAATCATACAGGGATTTTCAGGCATTGGAAATGTGGGACTTATTGCGGTTCGCCACATGTTGACTGAAGCCAGGGCGCGGCCTTTGTTTGAGGTTATGAATTTGGATATGCCTTCGGTGGCTTTTGTGGAAAATGGTTTGTTTACAGATTGGGGTAATATTTTTTCGGTTATGGTGTATTTGTGGAGGAGGCCAAAAGGAAGGGATGTTCTATTCTCTTGTTCTTATACTCAACCTTTGACTCCTTTGGGCAGCAATATTATTGCCCATGTGCTTTTGAGGAAACTCAGTGATATGGGTGTGGAGGATTTAGTTTCTTTGGGTTGTTTTGGAACCAACAATTATGTTAGGAATCCTAAGGTCTACGTGTCCGCTACGAGTAAGAAGGTGTTAAATGAATTTGAGAGTATTCCTAATGTGATTGCTTTAAGGGATGGAAGGATATCTGGTTTGAATGGCGTAATGCCTTTATTGGCATCCAGCTATGATATGCTGGGGGTTTCCCTTCTTGCTGAAGGGTTGTCTCGTATTAGTTTTAATCCACGTTCTTCCAAGGCGTTGATTGAGGTTTTGAATGCACATTATGATTTGAATATTGATACAGGGGCTCTAGATGTTTATAGCGAAAAGTTAGAAAAGGAAATTGAGAAGCTGAGGATGAGGTTACCCACCGAGCCGGAAGGTATTGTAGAGCCTCGTGCAGGCCAAGACCAAATAGATTCGTACTACACATAATTTCTCGTTCTACTTTTCTTTTTGAATAGCCATTATAAAATACTTTTTTGAACCATTTGTTCTCTGCAGGTATGGTTTGTTTGCCTAGAGGTTTGGGTGAAAAAATAGTGTGTTAGGGAGAGGATGGTTTTGGTTGGCCTTGGGATTTTTATTTTTACTTGTAATCTTTGGCTACTTCTATGTTTTCTCCTTTTATTTCGATTAGGCCGTGGGATTTTAGCTCTGAAACGTATGTTTTAAGTTGGATTAGAGTTATTCCAAGTGTTTTGCTGAGTTCTTCGAAGCTTCTGCTTCCTGAGTCTTTTAGTATATAGAAGATTTTATATTTGAGGTCTTTTTCGAAAACGCTTCTTGTTCTTTTTTCTCTCTCCTCGGAATGGTTTATTTGGGTTTGTAGTTCTTTTATTTTCATTTCTCTATCGGATATTGTTTCTTGGGCTTTTTGGAGTAGGGTTTCTTTTGCTCTTATTTCTTGTGTCTGTTTTTCATTTATTTCTTCTAGTGTTTTGATTTTGTTTTGTAGATCTTTGTTTTTGTGTTCTATTTCTTGGATTTTGTTTTCTAATTTGTTTATTTCCTTAACTTTTTCTTCTAAAGTGCGACTTACTTGCTCTATTTTTGCCTTTAGCTCTTCTTTTGCTTTGTTTTCCTCGACTATCCTTTTTTGAAGTTCACCTATTTTTTGTTCCTTTTTTTCTAGTTCTTCGTCCTTCTTTTTTATTTGGTCGCTTAGGTCTTGAACCTGATTGTTTAATCGTTCTAACACTTTCTTTTGACTTTCGGTTAGTGACATCCCTAATAGCACTCCCACTTTTCAAATAAGATTTGTGAAATATTCTATTTAGGGTCTATTAATCCTTTTTCGAGATTTTATAGAATGAGTTTTTATATTTAATAATATTATTATATTTAACAATTTTTTATGTATTGTAATTATAATTTTTCAAATATTATTAAAAAAGGTTATGCTTAAGTTTTATATAGTTGTTTCTATTTCTTTTGAAATAGTAACTTTCTCATTGGAGGGTCTATTTGCCCTATGGAGTCGCCCTGGTCTGCACACGAGCCACCTTGAAAAACGAAACCGAGGTTAAGGTTTGTGGTTTAAGACAGAAAAGCGGCAGAACTACACTAACATCATTCAAGTTTTCTTGGGACGTGAATATAACGGGCAAGAAAATGCGGATTCGAATTGATAATTTTAATCGCTTTGATGACAAGCGTATGCTATACAGGGGGCTTACGGAGGTAATAGTTTCGCTAATGCCTTTCATCTATAATTTAGCACAGGAGAGCAAGAGACAGGATTTTGAAAAAATTCGTTCCTATCCTTCTTTACGTGAATTTTTGGGAGATTTGAAAACTATTTCTTCAGCTGTTCTTTTAAATGATGTTTCTAATTTTTGCGAGTTGGATGAATCTATTCTGAATTTAAAAAAACTGCAAATAGTGTTTGGTAAAGAAATTCTAAATCTGAAACCAGAAAAACGGTTAAATATTCTTATCAAAGAATGGAAAAAATATTTTGGCCAAGTCATTGACCTCTTTACAAATAGTCAGATTAGTATGATTTTTTTGGAGTACTATATCGATCTAAATTCAATTTATGATCCTGACAGATTAGAGGGCTTTAAGGAGATAATGAAGGATGTTAGATCCTATAACATTATACCCATCATTTCAATAAAGGGTGATGAAGACCCTGAGAAATTTGAAAACCTACCCTTAGACTTGGTGGTTCTTGATAGTCAATCCCTTCAGCTTTATGAGTTAATCGTAGACATGGCAAGAGAAAAGAATGTCAAAAATTTCACTCTTTTTGATATTGTAAGATATCTTCGAGGGGGAACAGCTAATTCGCTAAATGAGGTCACTCAAAGAAGCCTAGACTTGCTGGTGGATAACGGCTTACTCGAAAAGAAGGATAACAGGTACCACGTGATTCTTTAAAAAGGTGAAACATCGTTTCTAAAGGAATATGGAATGATTAACTCTTCTGCGACGGTAACCTATTCAAATGTTCCGTCGAATGCTAAATCTAATATTTCGAGTATTTTTTGAGGGGGAACTACAATGTAGAACATGTCGGGTTCGAAGTGAGACTGATACAGTAACCCTGTTCTGAGCAAGTCGTTTAGCGATTCATCTAACTCTCCCGGGTCTGTTTGCACCTTTAATTCTTCGTAAAGTAAGTCGTACTCCTTTTTTATTTCGTTGAGAGACATGTAAGGTTCATAGAGGTATTTTTGGAACATTCTTGCAATTTTTTGTAAGAGTAGATGGGTTATTAAGCTGATTTGTGCTAAGGAGTCTATTATGGAAAGCTCATCATGCACGGTGAAAATGTCTGAACTTGCTTCTTGAATGTGAATAGGTAGTATGTCTGCACCGCGCAGGGAAATAGGATAAATTCTTTTTAATATTTCGATAATCGTGCTCGGTCGCCCAATATCAAACTCCAAAACGATGTCAGTTAAAAAACGAATTATGGAGGGGCGAATAAAAGAGGGGAAAGCTATGGTTACCCTCTGATGCGTTATGTCCATCAATTCAGTTTTGGAATATAGATCTAGGAAAAGGGTGAAATCTATTTGTAAGCTTGTTCCATATTCTCTCCTGATTTTTCTGGCATAGCCTACTTTTGCAGTTGCTATAGTAGTTATGCCGAGTTCTTTAGATTCTTGAAGGAATTTTCTATGAATTTGCTGATTGTTTTCATCGACATCATCCAGTATAATCACCAATTTATTATTTATAGACCTTCTCAACCGACGAAAAATATTCCATAATTCGGGCAACGTAGCACCAGTAGGAATCAGCCCCAAGTGCGCAGCATCACATATGGAAGAATTAATTTGGTACATTATTTCTCTAAAACGCTTATAACAAAAATTAACAAAAACGGGAGTGAACTCAGACTTGCTTTCATTGAGTGTAGCTACAGCGTATCTGGAAAGCACCGTTTTTCCTATTCCGGAAGGCCCGTAAATCAAAAGATTACTGTTTTCATTATCAGATAGTATTTTGTGGAGTTCCTGAAGCTCCTTTTCCCTATGACAAATTTTTGGAGGAATATAAAGTGGATCGTATATCGCAGCTACACTTTGAGAAATCATTTCACTAAACCTCAACCGTTTATATTTCTATTTTTTGTTTAGTATTTAAACCCCACAAAAAATACTTTTAAAAATATGAGAATAGAGGGGGGAGACACTTGACCGAAAGTATTATGAAAGCGGGTTTATTTTTCAGTCTAAAATTTGTAGGCAAACGTGGTTTTAATCAGAAAACGGTTTACCTAAAAAGTCAGTCCGGGAGAAGCGTTGTAAACAAATTTAATAAGTTTATTTTTTATATAAATTATTAATAAATAAAAAGTATTGTGGTCTGACTGTGGAAAAAAATATTTAGCACCATTCAGTTTAAGTATTACAGTAACACCACAAATGATGGTGTAGTAAGATGTCCATAAGTGAACAAACTTCAGAAAAAATCAAAACATTACTACAAAGGATAGAGGATACCACCAAGCTTGAGGGACTAGCTGTAATAACAAGAGATGGAGTAAGAATTGCTAGTTCAGCTTCTGCTTCCGTTGACGCAGATATGCTGTCTGCAGCCTCGGCAGCCATGATTAGCACAGGCGAAATGGCCTCCATGCAACTAAATTACGGAAGCCTTTCAGATATAATAATCAGGGGGGACAACGGACACATTCTACTCACAAGAGCTGGACCCAACCACATGTTGGTGGCAGCAAGCAAGGACACCTCACAACTAGGCCTTAATCTAGGTGTTATGCGGAGATACGCTAAATCGATTTCAGAAATGATTGGAGTTGCACCTGAAATACTCCCCTCGCCCAAAATACCCGCAGCAACAACTATGCCTACACCACCAACACCCAAGCCAGTTATCGCAACTTCTACAGTTAGACCCCTAAGACCACCCCAAATAAGTGAAAGTGCACCAACCCAACCTCGGGCTCCAACACCCCAAGTACAAGTTCCAACACCCAAGGTAGCAGTAGCTCAGACAACCGCAGAAGATCTATCAAGTGACGAGAAGGGAGCTATTTTTGAGGCGCTTAGAGCCTTAGGGTTAGAGGATATGGTTAAGATACCGGGTTCTAAACTTGAGGCGAAGAGAGCAGAGGGTGAAAGAATTTAAAAAGGGCCTTAAAAGCTAAAAGCACCTTTTTTCGGTGCTGCGCGCAACTAATTTAACCTGACGACTCCAATTCTGGAAATAGAATCAGTTGCAGACCAACCCAAAAAGGTATTTACATTTCCTAATTTTTTAATTCTCGTTTTTTCACTCAACTTCTATCCACAAAATTTCTTCATCCAACGCGCATACTCCATCTTTGTAAAATTCACAAATAGTGCAGCATATCTCGTGATTATCACAAGTTTCAATCATAAAGCATTCGTCGCAACAGTTAAGCTTAACGTAGTTCGCCATAAAGATCGAATCTCCTAATGCGAATAGCAATTCTGAGATGTTAATACCTAAGTGAAATGAAATTTAAAAAGTTATTTTAGAATCAAGAGATTTGAAAAGGGGGGAATCTAGAACTCGTTTATGGTAAACTGTTCTTTTCAGTTAAGTTAGATCCACATTTGGAGCATTTATTGTTAATCTCAGATATACACTTGGAATGTGTATACTCCCCACACCTGGGGCATACTACGACTCCGCGATTTCCCCCTATAACTGCACCGCAAACCGTACACTTAAGTAACTCTATCCCACAATAAGGGCAGAAATCCAGATCTTTCAATAAAAGCTTACTGCATTCTGGGCAGGTTAAGTTTGCAACGTTTCCACCTAACCTTAGTGCTTCGCTGAGTATTAGTGACTTGTTTATAGCTTTGCGTATTAGGTCTTGGTAATTGTCTCTGAGTCGCATCAATCTTTTCAAAGCAGAAGGCTTTATCATGGCTACCTTCTCAGCCAAGGTATAAGCATCCTGCAAAATTTCGTTAAGAACGCTAATGTTGGGAGAAGAACTAATTAGTACGTGTATGCTTTTCTCGGTTTCCTCAAAAAGATCAATGAACTCCCCACTAAAATCTTCGGTCTTTATGACCCCGAACAAGTCACTAACCGCCTTTTTATAAAAAGTTCTCAGATCCAAGACCAAAACTACCTTTAAAGCTTTCAAGTAATAGTAAGCAGCGAAATCTTCTAAATTTGACTGGGAATTCATAGTTAAAAATGGGTTCTCTTATGCATCTGAGGAATGAAGGCGGTTTTTGTAAGTGTGATCAATCTTGTAAACCATTTAAAAAGTTTATAATAGCCCTGTTGAATTCTTCTGGCTGCTCAATCATTACCATGTGGCCTGCGTTTTCAACTATTTTCAGAGAGGAATTCAAAATCTTTTCATTAAGGTAACGAGACCACTTCACAGGGGTCAATTTATCTTCTGAACCAACAATAATCAGAGTTGGTACACTAATCTCAGAAATCCTGTCCCGCACATCAAACTTGTTACAAGCCGCAAAATCTGAATATGCCACCTTTGGATTGCATTTTAAACACTCCTCCTTTGCCAGATCCACAATCTTTGGATCCGTATTCTCCGCAAAAGCCATACTGCCAATAGCTAAATCAACGCTCTCCCTGAAATTAGTCTTCAAAGCCTCAAGTATGGTGGGAAGCACACCCAACTTGGCTCCTGTTCCCACCAGAACCAAGCCCCTCACAAGCTCTGGAGAATCTAGAGCCAACTGTATGCAAATCGCACCACCCAAAGAATGCCCCACTGCAACCATACTCTCAATACCCAGGCCCCTCACAAACTCCGCCACATAATCAGCAAAAAGCTTCACAGAAACCTCATCCTCAATCGGATCCGACATACCATGACCCGGCAAGTCTATAAAAATCAAATTATAATTACCGGATAGTGACCTCTGCAAATCCCAAGAAATGTGGCTACCCATAGAACCGTGAATAAAAACAACCGGTAAACCCTGACCAACAGACTCATAAAAAATCTTTTTACCCCTAATAATCAGAAATGGCAGGACAAACCCTCCTAACTGATTTACAAATCAAGATGAAACACTTATAGCACAAATAATATTTGACACTTTCCCTTCCTTGAAGCACATATTTCCATTGCGACTCCTACTGGAAAACAGCTTCACAACCAAAGGGAATATGTCACCACCCCCTATCACAACCTCCCAACAGGAAGACGACTATTTTCAGTACCTTCATCACTACTGTGTTTTTCGGGACTTAGAGCTAAGCCTGACACTTTAAGGTTGTACACATAATTCATATAATTATTAGATACTATTACTGTGAATCCTCTCACTCCTACCATGAATGTAACGTCTTTGAGATATCACCGAATACCAGCAGTTAGAGTCAAAGCCAAAGCTGTCAAAGTACCAATCTTCCTCTCTTTCATCTCATTTCTAACATAAAAAAATTTTCCAGACCTAACAATTGAAATTACATGCCGTCTCTTCTTATACGCCTCAAGATAATCTTCACGCACGATAATTTCATCAAACTCCACCCTACCTAACTCCCTTAAAACCTCATCCTTAGAAGACTTAATAAAATCAGCCCGCCGCTCAATAGGAAATGGGGTATCACTCAAACTATCCAACAAATCCGCAGTCAAAAACACAACCAAAATAAACCCTCCAAACAATAAATACTTAATAAAAAACATAAGGCATAAAGTATTATAGTTATCCCCAAAAAGCGATTTGAGTAAAAAAGGTGATTGAGGGCCCAAGCCGGGATATTCATGAGAACAGCCAAAGGCTAATCCTCAAATTGAAATCCCGAACCAGCCAAACTGGCTATGGAACCCGGGTCAAGGGATATCTATCCGCTTGGAGACACATCCAAGTCGGCCCACAGTCCCCGAGGATAAACCAATGAGCCCAGCGTGTAGCCACGCTGCGACTACCCCACTTGGGCCTCTTCTTATGCTGAGCTTGATATCACACATGGGAATATAAAATTTTTTCGGATTTTCAGTATTTGAAAATGAAATGTGTGTTTAAAACTGGTTTTGGCTGGTGG
>JAHAWU010000147.1 GCA_018383815.1 Candidatus Jordarchaeia archaeon
GTGAATGAGTGTAGCTTTACTGGTTAGGAGGGCTGGAAGGCTCTTGAAGAAAGCCTCTCTTTGAGTGGAAAAGAGTCCAGGGCTGCGGCATTGCGGTTCTGGTGGCTGCTCACCAGCCAAAACCAGTTTTAAACACACATTTCATTTTCAAATACGGGTAATCACTTGTCCTCCACCAGTTTCCAGAATTCTACTTCATCCATAAAGTTCTTACCCACACGTATACGCGTAGGCCCTGTGATGTTTTCTAATAGTAATTTTTGCTCAATCTTGGCAACCATTTGACGGGTGAATGTGACTGCGTCAGGGTTAACGCTGATGCTGGTGGCACCCATACGAACTAGAAACTCTAAATAGTCTGGATAAACGCTGGGCGCTTGTCCACAGATAGAAGTGGTCACTCCATACTTTTTACATATTTTAATAGTATATGCAATTGCGCGTAGAACTGCCAAATTACGCTCGTCATAAAGCTCCTGAACACTAGCATCATTCCTATCTACCCCCAGAATTAGCATTGTTAGATCATTTGTTCCAAAGCTAACTCCATTTATTCCCTCTTGGCAGAATTTGTCTATCAACAGTACACTACTTGGGACTTCCACCATAATCCAGATCTGGAAGTCTGGGTCTGTCTCGGGGTCCAGTCCTTCTTCCTTCATAATCTGCTTTGCAATTCTGAAAACTTCTAAGGATTGAACAAAGGGCAACATTACCCAAAGATTTTTCAATCCATATGTTTCTCTAACCTTTTTTACCGCTCTGCACTCCAGCCGAAAAACATCTGGCTCCTTTACGTATCGGAATTGACCTCTAAAACCAATCATTGGATTCGGGCCAATGTGACCAGCTTCATATTCTCTTCCCCCTTCCAATGCTAAGAATTCGTCAGGTTTAAAGTCTAGAAAGCGATACACTACCGGACCCGGGCTGAAAGCTTCTGCAACTTTTCTTATCCCCTCTGCAAATTTGTCTATCATTTCTTGGTCTCCACCCTCTTCAATAAGTTTTCTTGGGTGTTTTCCGATGGTTATCATCAAGTGTTCTGCCCTGAGTAGTCCAACTCCGTCTGCCTGTGTCTGTTTTGCGACCCTGTCTGCTATTTCTGGAATCGATAGGTTCACGTAGACTTTTGTGGCGGTAGGTATTATTCCCGTGCCTATAGGTGTGACTGCAACTTCCTCTTTTGCCTTTTCTAGAATACCTCGGTATACTAATCCTCTTCCACCATCAACGGTTACTTGCCCCTCATTTGCCAGGACGATGGTTCCCTTTTCGGTTCCCACTATACATGGCGTTCCTAGTTCTCGGGATACTATCGCCGCGTGGCAAGTGTATCCTCCTTCATCGGTTACGATGGCTGCTGCTTTTTTCATAGCGGGAACCCAATCGGGTGTAGTCATTTTCGTTACTAGAATGTCTCCTTCCTCTACTTGTCTTATGCCACTAACATCTTTAATAACCTTCACGGGGCCTGACGCTATTCCCGGCGATACCCCTAGCCCCCTGAGTATTATTTCGCGTTCCATGGTTGTTTCCTGTTTGGTAGCTTTTGTTGTTTCCATAGTTTCCAGTTTTAAACCATGTACTGTTTCTGGTCTGGATTGTAATATGTATATTTCTCCACTTTTATCTACTGCCCATTCTATGTCTTGTGGTGTTTCATAGTGATTTTCTATTTGTTTTCCGTACCGCGCCACTTTTTTTATTTCATCGTCGGTTAGAGCAGGAATATTTTGTCTTTCTGGGGGGACTTCTAAGTGTTCGGTTTTTCCCGTCTTAGGATTCAGTTTATACTCTACTTTTTTGGTTACAACATGTTTTTCTATTATTTCTAGAGTAGATTTGTCCACCAAGTATGTGTCTGGTGTTACTGCTCCGCTTACGACAGCTTCTCCTAATCCCCAACTGGCTTCTATCATTATTTTTGTAGCATCTCCAGTTGTCGGGTGTAGTGTAAACATGACTCCCGCAGATTTGGCATCGACCATAAGTTGGACAGCTACGCTAATTAGCACATCTTGATGTCTGAATCCCTTTTCTTGCCTATAAGTTATGGCTCTCTTTGTGAATAAGCTACTCCAACATTTTCTTACTGCTTCAAGCAAACCTTCCCTATTTATATTTAGATAAGTTTCTTGTTGTCCAGCGAAAGATGCGCCTGGCAATAGAGGAAGAACGGTTAGCCCATTACTTTATCCTCTGCAGAGGCGCTCGACCTGACAGCCACTAATGGCTCTTTTTGTTTTACCTTTTTACCTAGTTCATCGTAACCCCCCATTATTGCTTCCGCAATGTCCTCAGGTATTGGTGTAGATTCAATAAGGCGCCTAATTTTGTTTGATGTATCTTCGAGTTGCTGAAAGTCTTTGACATCAGTTTTTTCCAGCATGTTAAATATCTTAGTTTCTATTTTTGCATCCTCGAGGAACTTTTTATAGGCATAAGTAGTAACTGAAAAACCTGGTGGAACTGGGACTTTGGCTTTTGTTGTTAATTCGCCCAAGTTAGCAGATTTTCCTCCTACTGCAGCCACATCGTTTTTTCCAACTTCTTCGAACCATAAGATAAACCTTTTTTCACTGGGGCTCATACTTATAACCTCCGATTACAGTGTAATATGCCAATTAATACAAATCTTTTATTAATTTTTTGTAGTATTCAGTAATTAAAAATAATCTTACCCCTTTACTTAATAAAATATATTGTTTTACAACAAATGATTAAAACTATCGGAGCATAAACATCTTATCTGTTCTCTTTAACGTCTCTGAACTTAAAAAGGTGTAGCACTGTTTTTTTATAATTTATAATTTTGTGCATAGTATGATGTATATAGAGAGGTTCGTTTGTCAGTAATCGAATTATAAGGTCGGCCTGCACTTTTTTTGCTAATTCCAAAAGGTGAGGATGAAGCTCGGGAGGAGGGCGAATAGAATAAATGAGCGTGCTATTAGCATATACTCCCATACTTGGTGCAGTTATATCGTCGACAATAGTTTTTAAGCCGTGGCAGTCGGGTATCTGCTTCAGGTTGTTAGGTTCTATGTCTGTGACGACAATCTCTGTTTCTGGTAATTTTTCCCTTAGTCCTAAAGCTATTTGGGGAATTCTCCCCACTCCTATCTCAACAATTTTTCTGGAACCCTTGTAATTACTTGCTATATATTCGATAATATTTTCAGCATCCAAAAACTTGATATCATTCCTAATTACTTTTTCACCTTTTAGATAATTTTTCATTGAATCTCTTATATGGGATGTTCAGATAAGGGTATTTTGAGAGAGTTCTCTATTCTGAGAAGCTCATTTATCTTGGCCATACGTTCTCCTCCCATTATTCCTATTTTAATTATTGGACAGTTTAATCCAACTGCGATTTGGGACAAAACAGGATCTGTAGTTTCTCCAGATCTGTGTGAAGCTATGGGGACGATTTTACTTTTATGGCAGAGATCTACGGTTAATTTGGTGTCTGTTAGGGTGCCAACTTGGTTGGGTTTTATTATAGATGACGTTATTGCATTTTTTTCTATTGCTGTTTCAAGACGTTTTTTGTTAGTCACTATTAGATCGTCTCCAACTATCATAGTGTTTTTTATACTTGCGTTTAGTTTTGCGAAGTACTCAAAATCCTCTTCTTGAAATGGATCCTCAAGGTATGCTATTTCATAATTGTTTATAAGGTTTAATAGGTATTCCAAGTGTTGTTCAGAGTTTAATCTTTTCTTTTCTTTTTTGTAAATATATTGCTCCTTGTTAGGGTTCCATAATCCTGATGCCGCGGCGTCTATACCAATTTTTGCTTTTACTCCTGTCTCATCTTCAACTTTTTCTATTGCTTTAGTTAGTATTTCTAGAGCTTCCTCTATTGTTAGAGGCGCCGCCCATGCACCTTCGTCATTTCTTCCAAGCACATATTTTGAGCATGCTTTTAGTATTAGTTCTCCTGTTACTTGGTGAATCGCTAAATTAGTTCTTGCTGCCTCTTCAAATGTTTTGGCTCCCAAAGGCAGGATCAAGAACTCCTGAAAATCTATTGAATCCCCTTTTGTGTGCACCCCGCCCCCTATAATGTTGCTCATGGGGAACGGAAGCCTTAGCTTGTTTCCAAGGTATTGACATAACATCAGATTTTTACTTTTTGATGCGGTCTTAGCTGCGGCAATAGAAATAGCTATTGCGGCGTTTCCACCGATTCTGCTGAGGTTTTTTGTACCATCGATATTCCATATCGTTCTATCGATTTCTTTTTGTTCTTCAACTTTCATTCCCTTAATTTTGGGTAATAATTCACTGTGTATAATTTGAATTGAGCGTTCCACTCCTTCCTTAGGAAAGGCTTGAACTTCGAATTTTCCAACGCTGGCTCCAGATGGAGCGCTGGCAACAGTCTTAAAACCATTGCTATAAAGCTCAACCTCTATTGTATATTTACCTCTAGAATCAAGAATCTTCCTTGCAGAAATACGATCTATTACTGGCGATTTTGCTCACCTCTCTTTAAAAGATAGGTCTAAGAGGATATAAATAAATCTAATTAAAATGATCGCTAAATCAATAGCAAACTTCTTCAGTTAATAAAAAGATGATTGGTTTGAGCAGAATAAAAGATTATTTTGAAGACAACAGCCATTAAAAATTAAAATTAGGTAAATGATAGAAATGGACTATTTTATGGAGTTAAATAGTATTGAAGCGGAGATTAAAAGTAGGAAAGTCCGAAAAGTTCTACTCCAATTTCCTGAAGGATTACAAAGTTTTGCAGTAAAAATTAGTAAAGCACTTAAATTAGCTACTGGAGCGGAAATAGTAATATCTGCTGATCCTTGTTGGGGAGGATGCGACCTAGCGGAAACTGCGGCCTTAAAGCTTGGAGCGGATCTTTTAGTACATTTTGGTCATTCTCCTTGGCCTAAAAAACCTAAAGTTCCTACGATGTTCATAGAGGTGTATTCCGATATAGAAGTTAGAGATGTTGTACTGAGAGCGATAGGCTTTCTAAGTGCCAAGAAAATAGGCATTGCAACAACTGTCCAACATATCCATAAATTAAATGAAATAAAAACACTACTCGAAGAAAAAGGCTTTGAGGTTTTAGTAGGTAAACCCAGTAGAAGAGCCAAATACGCAGGACAAATATTAGGTTGCGATTTGTCTAGCGTCGAGAAAATAAATGTCGACCAATTTTTGTTTGTTGGCGGAGGAACTTTTCATCCATTAGGAATCGCTTTAGCTACGGGTAAGAGGGTCATAGCAGCAGATCCCTTTTCTGGAAAAATTACGGATATGAGTGAAGAAGCCAAAAGAGCTCTTATGCTGAGATACGCTCAGATAGCAAAAGCTAAGAACGTGGAGAGATTTGGAGTAGTCATAGGTTTGAAGTTTGGGCAAATAAATTTAAAATCTGCCAGACAGATTAAAGAAAAAATTGAAGGCAAAGGGAAGGAGGCCTACTTAATAGCTTGCGAAGAAATAAATCCTGAAAGATTTGCGGGACTAGTAGACATAGAAGCACTTGTAATAACTGCTTGCCCAAGAATTGTAATTGAGGATGGCCCTCGGTTTAAAATCCCTGTGATAACGCCTATGGAACTAGACATTTTGCTTGGCATTAGAAAATGGGAGGGGATTATAGGCAAAGAAACATTTGGTTACAAATAACTCAGTAGATTATGAATAATTTAATTTAAAAACTTGGCTGCGCTTCTTCAGGCAGGAATACGAAAATGCTTTTCATAGTAAATGTCAGTTTGGTGGAAAATTTATTATTTGACTATAAAAGAGTTAAAAGGGAGGTATAATGAAGTTAGAGCAAAGGCTAAAGAAAAGAGACCTCGAGAGGATATTAAGTGAATTGGAGGTTAATCCCTCTCCGAAAGTTGAATGGGAACAGTACGCGTCTTCCAGTGAGGTTGCGGCAAGCCTTCTATTTATAGCCGCATTCACTTTCAATGACATTATTGGACGTGAAGTTTTCGACTTAGGATGTGGAAATGGCGTGTTGGGTATTGGAGCCGCATTAATTGGAGCTAAGCGTGTAGTGGGAGTGGATTTAGACTCAAGCGTTTTAAATGTTGCAAGAAACAACGCCTTGAAGGTAGGAGTTTCCAATTTAATTGATTTTGTAGCTATAAACGTCTCGGATCTAAACGGTTCTTTTGACACTGTTTTACAAAATCCTCCATTTGGTGTTCGTAGAAAATCTAGTGATAGAATATTTTTAAAAAAGGGAATAGAGATTGCCAATGTGACGTACACTATTCATAAATACGGTTTAAAAAACAGAAGATTTATTACTCAATTTGTGCTGGAAAATGGCGGGATAGTTGATAGAATTATTCCTATGAAGATGGCCCTTCCCCCAACTTTCCCCTTTCATACTAAAACAAAACATGTCGTTGAAGTAGATATTTACAGAATATTAAAAAATTAAAAGAAAAAATATTTTATCGCGATAATCGAGATATTTTAGCAAATAAGTAAATACTATCCGTTCTATTAAACATAAAAAAATAAGAGTCTAAAATTGTTAAAATCGGCTATTATTTTTAAAATTGTAAGGTGATCTAGAGTTGCAAGGTGAAAACAAACCAAAAACGGGAAATTTAGTAACCCCTGGTGACTGGTTAGGTGTCATTGAAGAATTTACTCCAGGAGAGGGCACATATGAGGAAAACGGAGCTGTTTACGCATCAACAGTTGGTCGCCTTTTAATCGATAATGTAGAAAAAAGAGTGAAGGTAATACCAATAGAGGCACGTGCATTACCTAAAAAGGGCGATATAGTTTTGGGAAAAGTTACCCAAATTAATAAAATGTTGACGTTTGTGGATATTGCTCGAGTAAGAGGCCACGATATCGCTAATCCTTTTTCAGGTGTAATTCACATCTCGCAAATAAGTACGGAATATGTAGAAAACACTTCAGACGCATTGAAACCCGGAGACATTATCAGAGCAAGGGTAGTAGAAGAGAAAGGTGAACTAATTCAATTAACAACAGTTGAAAAAAATCTGGGAGTTATATATGCTACATGCTCCAAGTGTGGTTCTGAACTAGAAAGAACAGGAAACATTCTTTATTGTAAAAACTGCGAATCAAAAGAAACCAGAAAAATAGCCAGCGATTACGGAAGAGTAAAACTATGAAATGCGGAGTAAAATAGGTGAAGACCCTAAGTAATAATTTTATATATAGTATTTAATTCTGTGAAACACATAAATGGTAAACGGCTACCATAAATATGAAATACTAATAAATCCAATGTTCATAAAAAGTTACTAATAGTACTATTTGAGTCTTAAAACAAATTTTAATAAACACTAAGAGACGCGATAGAAGATGATGGACTATGAATATAAAAATCTTGGAGAAAAAGGGCAATGAACTTAGAGTGGAAATAGAGGGCGAAGGACATACTTTATGCAACGCCATAAAATCTATACTCTTTGAAGACGAAGCACTAGTATTTGCAGGTTATCGAATAGAGCATGCATTACTTTCAAAGCCTATCTTACATATAAGTACAAACGGGAAAAAGGATCCCTTAGTTTTACTAAATGAAACTCTTAAAAAGTTAGAAATGAGAATTGAAGAATTTAAAGAGAAATTTAGAAAGGAACTTGAAAAATTAAATTAGAAAGAGAAATTAGTTTTAAAAACGTCGGCGAGAAAGCCCCCGACTTGGGGAGTACCATATCCTCTGGCAGGGAAGTGATCCCACGAGTTCTCCTGAAAAGAATGAATGCACTTGCAGTAAAAATATGCCTGACCGAATGTCTGTAAAAGAAATTTTAACAGATAAAAACCTAGCCAAACTTGGAGATAATATTGCAAATCTTTTATACTCCTTAGTGAAATCAAAAGTGCTTGGCAAACCGGATGGCGCTAAAGTACCTGATACACTTTTGGCAGAAGCGGTGAGACAGGCGGATCTCAGAAAATACATTTCTACTAGACATAACGCTCATAGTTTAGGCGACGCAGCTGAGGCACTAATCGCTTATTCTTGGCTGAGAGACTTCTTTGAAATTAAGGAAACAGCAGAGAAATTTGCTGAACAAATACCCCAAAGGAAAATGTTAAATCGCAAAACTGAAAAGGAGTTAACCATACAAATCTTCACATCACTACTGCAAAAACTTTATGAAAAAGTTGTGGAGGGGAAGAACCAAAGTAAATAAGTAATTCGTATTTGGAATACAGAGAAATTTAATGCAAAAGCTAGGTGAAATTAATGAAATTCTGTCCTAAGTGTAATTCAATAATGCTCCCAACAAAGACGGATGATGGAACGGTCAAACTAAAATGTAGAAGTTGTAATTACTCTATCGAATTAGAAAAGGAATCAGTAGAAAAGTACAAAATTAAAAAAGAAATTAAGCATACCCCAAAAGATAAAACAGTGGTAATAGAAGACGCCGACGCAGTTCAACCTATGCCCACAGTAAAAGTTACCTGCCCAAAATGTAATCACAATAAAGCGGTATACTGGCAACTTCAAACCAGAAGCGCCGACGTTTTTAAAACTA
>JAHAWU010000148.1 GCA_018383815.1 Candidatus Jordarchaeia archaeon
CAGAAAACATATTGAGATAGTAAAATAACCCTCAAGAAACAAAGTTACCAAGACATGTAATGAAGGGAGACTCACAAAATAAATTCTCTCCCCATCAACATTACCTAATTATTCCTCCGCAGCAAACAGCTTCTTCAGTCTACTAAGTTCAGTCATCATAGCATTCCTAAGATCAGTAATAGAGGCAGCATCCTGAACTGTGGCAGCCCCTACAGGAGGAGAAACAGAAACACTCGGCACGCCGGCACTTGGTGGGACACCAGCACTTGGTGGAGCGCCCGCTCTTGGTGGAGCGCCGGCACTTGGTGGGACACCAGCACTTGGTGGAGCGCCCGCTCTTGGTGGAGCGCCGGCACTTGGTGGGACACCAGCACTTGGTGGAGCGCCCGCTCTTGGTGGAGCGCCAGCACTTGGTGGGACACCAGCACTTGGTGGAGCGCCGGCTCTTGGTGGAGCGCCAGCACTTGGTGGGACACCAGCACTTGGTGGAGCGCTGGTAACTGTTGCGGTTGGAGGTCCAGACTTTGAGAACATGTCAAATACGTCGTCTGGTGCGGTTTTGCTGGCGAATGTTTCTAGTGTACTTGTTGTGGTTATTATTGGTTCCTCCGCAACTTCTGCTGTGGCGGTAGGTATGGATAAGTCTACTGCTGTGAGTTCGATTTCCATTCCTTTCGCGGCTTTTTCGAGTTCTTTTTGGAGTTTTTCTATCTGTTTGGTGTAGGCTTCTTGTGCTTTTTTGAGTGATTCGATGTACTTGTTGGAGGTGCTGATTAGGGAGGAACATGCTTTTGAGACGAATCGTAATAGTTTCTCTTCTTTCTTGCCCAAGTTTTAACCCTTCTTTATTTGTTGTATTTCTATTTTAATTTATGTTTTTAGTCCTTATCATTAAGATATGTGTAATCTTTTTTAAAAATTCTTCGGCTTTCCCAACTTGGTGTTCTATGATAATATTGGGGTAAGTTTTGTTTTATACTTTTCGTTGGGGGGGGTAGAATTTTCTCTAGGTGGAATAATGGTGGTTTCCTTTTTTTGGTTGGTGGTATGGTTTTAGATGTAAAGGTAAATCCAGTAGTTTTGGAAATAGTATATTGATACTAGTATTGCCATGTAGACTGCGTGGGCTGTTATTGTGGTGATTATTCTGTATTTTCTTATCTGGAGTAGGAAGCCGAGTGTTAAGGAGAGGGCGAGATAAGAAGGTACGGCTATTATGGCTGATATGGAGCCGATATAGCTTGGGAATCCTATTGCAGTTGCAGTTTGAGGGTAGAGCAATATGTGCAGGGCTGAAAAGATTATTGCAGTGGTGATGAGGCCAATCCATCTTCCAAAACTGTTTTCCAGTCCCTGTTGTAGGAAGGCTCGAGTTGATATTTCTTCGCTGGGGGCGACTAAAAGAAACATGCTTAGAACCAGCAGTACGTATTGATAAAGGTGGATTGCCATGAAGGATGCATTATTGATGTTTGAAAATATTTCTGACATGTAAATGTCTAAGGGGGAGTACAGTGCCCCAAGTGTGTAGGTTGATGCCCAGGACACAAATAAAGAGATTCCCATCATTATGCCCCCGCCCAGAGTACCTATCATAATGTCGTTTTGAACCTCTTTTTTATTCTCAAAGTCAAATCCCAATTCTTTCAGAGGTAAACTTCTTATCTTCAGATATAGAAGAGGAATTACTACTAGGCCGAGCTGTCCCAAAGTGATGAAAACAAGAAACTCTGGAGTCAGTGTTGTAACCCATGAATCAAATAGCGGTACGAACATAAACGGGAGGCCCAAGAATGCTCCTATAATGGACAGGATGTTTTGAAAAAGAAAAAGCAGAATAAACGAAGCTGCATATCCCAATACCGCTGGAATCCAGCCCCACGAGGCAAGCGTCCTATGCTTTACCTTACCAGTTCCACCTATATCCAAGGAATTACCTGAGTTGGATATATCAAGTTTGGCTCCGCAATACCTACAAAATTCAAAATCAGTTAGAGGATATTTGGCTTGGCACCTTGGACAAACTTTACTTTTCTTTGCCAATTTAGACACCTTAAAACTCTGTAGAAGGTTTTGGCTTTAAAACTATATACCCTTTTAGTTCGGATGATGTTTTCTATGAGAAATATTCTCATAATTTGTCTTTGAGAACCATGACTTGTGTAGGTTTTTTAGAAACTTCGTTGGTCTATACAAATAATCTATCTATATATCAATTTTATCTACCAATTGAGTTATTATGCATTTTTCTCCATGGGGATGTATTTTCATTCTGTTTTAGCATCCGAAAAAGGAGTTTTTAAAGCCTCTTTTCCAATTTAGAAACTTAAAATATTGTGTGGCTAGAACTAGGTGAATTAGCGTCGTCGCTTTCCTTATTGGAAAGAAATTTAAGTTAGTACTTGTGTTGTTCGCTTGGTATGATTTGTAAGGAAGGAATTTGCGTTCATTTTCCTAGTTTTAGGAGGGGTCTTTATTGCAGGAAGACCTTCAAAATGCTTTAATTAAAAATGACCAAAATGTTTACCTAGATAAGGATTATCTACTACCACTAAATGCCTTTGCATCTGATACTCCCGTTTTGAGCCTTCCCGAAATGGAGGTCTTATTACTTTTTAATAATGAAGACGCGAAATCCAGAGGGTTCTCTTTTGGTTTTCAGGGAATAAAGAGAAGATTGGATATACACCAGCAGAGGCTTACCATAGCTCTAAGAAGGCTGGTCAGGAGGGGAATAATAGCTAAAAACGAGGATAAAGAATACTTTTTAACCAAATATGGAAAAATCCTGATATCAAACTTGTTTGGTAATGATGATAGTAAAGCTAGGTATACTCTTGATTCAGTGCATAGTGATTTTCCTTCTTGCGAGGTCGAAATAAGAGTTAATCCCAGAAGAATAAACCACAAAATACTCGCAAAAAAACTTAAGGGAAAATGGTTTTCTCATTACCGCTACGTGGGAAGCTCCCTAGGAGGAGATATATCCATACTGGAATGGATCACCGACGATGCTAAATATTCTGCTCGAGTTAGTGCAGATGGAGAGGGGAACATTAGAATAACTGTTATTGCCCTGCAATTTTGTGAAGGTGTACCGTTGAGAGAAGAAACAAATAAGGTATCCTCCTTCGTAGAGAAAAGCATAGCAGAATTCTTTGGAGAATCACAGATCTACCAAGTCAAGCTCACAAGCACTAAAAATAAGACCAGTTTTGATCCTAACCTTTTGAACAAATGGCTAGAAGAAATCTACAAGTTTCAGACGCAATATAACTACTCCTAAAAAATTTAGACCAGTACACTCGTTATCTCCTGATTAATAACATCTATCAATCCCTTTTCCGTAATCTTTAGTTCCGGAATAACTGGTAAAGACAAGAAGGATAGGGTCATGAATGGGGCTTCCAGCTTGCAGCCCATTGCTTTTACTGCCTTTTTGAGTTTCTCTGCTCCCTGGATAACTTCTTCTATGGGGGCTGTGCTCATAAGACCCGCAAAGTTTAGTGTTAAGCGGGCAACACATTCTCCCCTTTTTACCGCCACCATACCCCCTTGCATTTCCACTATTTCCAAAACCGCTCTAGCCATATCCTCCCAATTTGTTCCAACCACAACAATGTTATGCGAGTCGTGAGCAACCGTGGAAGCGATACTTCCCTCTTTTAAACCAAATCCCTTTACGAATCCCTTACCAATATCTCCCGAGGCGTGGTGTCTTTCAACCACCGCCACCTGTAGAACATCCCTTTTAGAGTCAGGCATGACCACCCCCCCTTCAACCTTCAACTTCTCGATTTCTAGGCTTGTAAAGAGTGTTCCCTCCGACGCTCCTATTACCTTAACTTCCTGACTATCCTTTTTTTGGGTTTTGACTTGAAACTTTTCTGGCTCCGGAATTCTGCCGACGTTGACACTTCTCTTCGTTTCCCTAGAATACTCATACTGAGGAATATTAACCTCTAATTTTCCATCAACCACAACTGGGACTCCCGAAACAATCGTAGTGGCAACCTTCACTTTTTTCAAGTCTCTGAGTAAAACTATGTCTGCATTTTTTCCTGGAGTTATACTTCCAAACATGTGATCTATTCCTAGATAACAGGCAGGATTGAGGGTAGCCATCTGGTAGGCCTTTATTGAATCTAAACCCTCCTCGATACATCTCCTGATAAGGTAATCAACCTCTCCCCGGTTCTTTAAATCCTCTGGACTTATATCATCTGTTGCCAGTAGGCAATGCCTCGTTTCTAGCTTCATTTCAATAATTGGCCTAATCAGGCTGGCTAAATTTTTAGACGCTGTCCCCTCCCTTATTACGAGGTACACTCCTCTCCTCAACTTCTCTAGACCCTCATCACCAGAGACAGATTCATGATCTGAGCGAATTCCAGTTGAGAAATAGGCGCAGAGTTTCTCAGCCCTTAGACCGGGAGCATGACCATCTATCGCTTTAAATTTCTTCGCAGCTTTTATTTTATCTAGAACCTCCTCATCACAGTTGAGGACGCCTGGAAAGTTCATCACTTCGCCAAGGCCCATTATTCCCTCTAAATTTGAAAGCTTCAAGATATCCTTAACAGTGATTGTGGCGCCAGAGGTTCCCAGTTTTGGTGAGGTTGCAGGAACACAGCTGGGTATCATAACAAAAACGTTGAGTGGAAGCCTTTTCGACTCTTCTAAGATTTCCTTTACTCCATCTACTCCCCGCACGTTTGCTATTTCGTGGGGATCCCAAATTATCGAGGTTGTTCCATGCAGAAGGCAAGCTTTAGTAAACTCCGTGATTGTAATCTCGCTGGATTCCACATGTACATGGGCGTCAAAAAATCCTGGAGAGGCAAATTTATCTTCCCCCTCTATAATTCTTGTCTTTTCACCTATTGTGTGGGAGGCATCACCTACCAATGCAATTTTGTTATTTTTTATTGCGATATCTCCCTGTTCAATTTCGCTCGTGCAAACATTAATTATGCTAGTGTTCTTTATTACCAGATCTGCTTTTAACTCACCTAGAGCAGTTTTTATTATTTCTTCCATCTTAGAATTCACCTTAAAACTTCTTAATAATCCATTTCGAAACATTTCTCACTTGTGAGGCATTCATTATTTTTGAGATAAAAGTTCTCTTTCTTTTTTCTCCTCGGATTTCTACATAAATATTTGATAAGGGATTATCGATTCGTTTATAATTAATTATTGTGTAATTATTATAGATGATGCATCTGTTGAGGAAGCGGAATTGTAAGCGATGGTGCCAAATAAATGGTGGCTATTGAAATCACCAAGCAACTTAAAGAGGAGCTATTAACCCTAAATAAAGAAATCACAAATATACTGGACCTGAAAGAGGTTTCTTCCGAGCAAATTCGAGGTTTGATAGCTGACATTGACCGCTGCTATATCCTTTTAGACAAGTTTGAGGAAACATGCAAAGACTTCTCCTACTATTTTACCCTGAGAAAAGGCCTCTGTAGCTCTTTAACCCAACTTACCATCGCCTTAGAAGCCTTCGAAGCAGGAGCTGTTGACCTCTCCTCGCTAAAATTAGCTGCTAGGAATTCCAACGTTAAAAAACAAATAGAAACTGCCATAGAAAAACTGGAGGGCCGCCAAATTGAGGCATAAACTTGTTTATAGATCCTCCAACTTTTTTCAAGATCATTCAATAGTTAGATTCTTTTCGGTTGAAGTTCACTAATTAATAACTTTGTGCTGAATATTTTTAACATACGTAAGCTGTTCTATATCCAAAACCATAAGTATGGGAGTATTGTGATATTGGTGGCTGTAAAGGGGCCTAAGAGGAATGCGATGAGTCCAAATAGGGCGCCAATTTTGTCAAATAAACTGGATGTTTTTGCCGCTTTTTGAGAGCCATATTTCCAGAGAATCAGTATGCTCGATACAGCTACTGCGGCGACTCCAAGGAAGTAGAATGGAATAAACCAGAAGCCAAGTAGTTTAGGAGCCCACCATGGTGAGAACATATCTATTATCCAACATAGTGTAAAACTAATTATTCCTATAATGTTGCAGGCGGCTCCGAGAATTCCCGCTTTTTTTAAGCCATAAACGCGAGCTATTGTTTTTACATCTCGGAGCTTATCTCCTTCGATGTCTTCCATGCCCTTGATAATTTCTCTTCCCTGTAGTACCATAAAGGCGGTGATGAAAAAAAGCCAGGTCATTGTTGGAACCCACCAAAAACCTCTCTCAAGTGAAGTGATGAGAGAGCCGTAAAGATATCCAAAAGCGAAGCTGAATGCAACTACAAAATTTCCTAGTATCCCTAAAACTTTGACCTTGGCTGCGTACAATAATCCTACACCCGAAAAGATTAGAGCAAGTATTCCAGAAGCTAGACTAATCAAAAAGGCTAATAAAATTCCCACCCCCCAGAGGAGTACTGTGTATATCCAAGCCTGTTTAACAGTTAGCGCGCCTCTCGGTAAGGGGCGGCTTGGTTTGTTAATCCTATCAACTTCAAGGTCAAAAATATCGTTGATAACCATACCCGCAGCGGCAATAAAATAGTAAACGAAGAAAGCTATAAAGGAAATCTCAAAAAATCTTTGTGGAAAAATTGGAAATTTTGACCATAAGAATTGTAAATTCAAGTTATAGAAAATGTTAGCTACCTGTACTGCGGAAAGTACGGTCAAGCCACCCATAAAACAATTGACGGGCCGTATAATTTGAATGTAAGCCTTTAAATCCAAGAACCATCACCAATACTTTTCCGTTAGAATCTGAAAGTATATTCCTTAAATGAACAAGCGATTTACTTATAAATCTCTAATTTATAAGATTTCTCAAATAGCCAATCTGGTACAAGGAAGTATGTATGTTTTTTGTTTAGAAGTTATTCCGCTATAAATATATTAATTTAAAAGAGGATTTAATGTGCAAATAACAGTGTTTTAAATCTTTTTCGCCGTAAAAATAAATTGCCTGAGAATTTTTTCATTCAAAAAAATGCGAAAATAAAAAGGATTATAAGTATTAAGAAATAATATATTAAACCTAAGTAATAGTTATTTAACAACAAGTTAACTAGTTTGGAAATCATAAAATAACATAAAGGTGTTTGAAATGGCAGAAACCGGATCTGTTAGAGTAAAATGCCCCAAATGCGGTAGCATAAACATAAAACAGGAACAAGATAAAGGCAAAGTTCTCAGCTACGCAGGTCAGACACCCATCTACAAGAAGCATTGGAAATGCAGGGAATGCGGAGCCACTTGGGAGTGATTACTCAAAGACTAAGATTGAATCGATACACCAAATCTCTAAGCTCCCTAAAACAAATCTATCTGACACCCCAATGCCCTATATAAGAGGCGAACCAATGATATGAGGTTTCGATTAAATGTTTAATGAAGGAAAGAAAAAATACTTAGTATTCGCGAGTCTTCCTCTTTTTTTTATGGTAAATCCAGTGACGTTTCCCTACCTTTTTTATAACTTTCTTGTCTGGTACCTTTACCCTCCACAATTCTTTCTTGACATGCTGTCCCTCTGGCAAAACCCTCTAGCCTGGTCTATGCTATGGTTTACTATTTTCTTCCCTGGAGGCGAAATAGGGCTGTACTTTGCAGTTCTCCTTGTCAGTATCATAGGTAACTTAACCGTTATTCTCCCTGTACCCTACGTCATTTTTCTATGGTTCTTAATGCTTTTTAGGCCTTGGACCAACGCGTTAATTATTGGTCTTTGTGCTGGCTTCGGTGCCGCCATTGGTGAAACCAGTGCTTGGCTAATTGGCAGGGGAGGACAGGAGCTAATCAAAGACTCAACCTATGGTCAACGCCTGGTCAGATATGGAAACATAATAGAGCGAGGCTGGGGCTTCCCCTTCATTGTTCTATTCGCCGCCACTCCTCTTCCAGACGATATGCTCATGCTGGCCCTAGGTCTGGTGGACTACTCCTACGTCAAGGCTATTATCGCAACAATCATTGGTAAAGTTATCATGTGCAGCCTTATAGCTTATGGTGCACAGGCTCTCTCAAACGTTGAGTTTTTCGGCAAAACAATACTTGAATGGTTCTCTGGAGAGACAGGATTAACAACAATGATAGCAAGTATAGCAGTACTGGTAATCATATTTCTGGCGCTGATATATGTTGACTGGGAAAAGCTCTGTGGAAAAATTCGCAGAATGGGAAAACAGAAAAAAGTGGAACAAGAGAAAAATGGGAATAATACTAACTAATTTTACTCCAAAAGATAGGAAGGGAAATTGCAAAATTTCCCTCATAATCCCTTTTTCATTCCACAACTCTTATAATCCGATTTGCAAACAGGCTTGTCTGTTATGTTTTTGCATAATTTTTTCTAAATTTTTTCAAACACATTTATGTCCTCTCAAAAATTTTTAGCATCTAGTGCAAACCTTTTTGGAAATTTTTCAATCAAATATAAGGTACATTAAAAATTTACAAACTGTGATTAGCAGTCTAGTATGCTGTGTTGTACAATTTTCATTTTTTCAATTTCTTG
>JAHAWU010000150.1 GCA_018383815.1 Candidatus Jordarchaeia archaeon
TCTCCAGGTTTTCTAGGTTTAAGTTTTGAATGACTTCTTCAGCTTTCATAAAAATACATTGGCAGTACCTAACTTTGTAGTTTACCTAAATAACATACATATTACATTGCGCCGTCATAGAATTCGCTCCTTCCTCACTTCTTGAACATCCTT
The DNA here is from genome assembly GCA_018383815.1 of Candidatus Jordarchaeia archaeon. GTDB lineage: Archaea > Asgardarchaeota > Jordiarchaeia > Jordiarchaeales > Jordiarchaeaceae > Jordiarchaeum. The sequence continues at coordinate 154 of JAHAWU010000150.1, forward strand.
CAGTTCTTTTTCAATTGACACATATTTCACTTATGCGAAATACAAGACCCGCCAGAAACTACGTAAAATGCTTCTTTTCCAGAGCCTCGAAAAATACACAGCCGCTACGTGGTAGTATAAAATGGCTTTGGAAAATTACCATTAAGGATAGCATGCTACTTCAACCAGGCGCTATGCGCCCCCTTGGTGAAATTTCTGGTGCGGTGCTAGTGTTTTTGGTACCTTCTTGTTGGAATTCAGCTGCCCAGTTCACCGTTTAAAGGCTTGTTTTTCGGAAAAAGAAGCCGAAGGAAGCCCTTTTTCCAAGAACTTTAAAAACACAACTTTTCCCAAAAACACTAAAAACTCACTAAGGGGGAACATAGCGCCCTTCAACCAAGTGGCTAAATTTTTACGTTCAAAAGACTACCTTTATATTATACATAGCCTCTTTAAGGCTGTTGTTCGCGAGTTTAGCTTAAGTTATTGGGAGACTTATGGTATGTTTTTGATGGTTTCTGGTTCTGGTTTAGATTGGGATTCTGACATAATTAAAACACTAAAGTCTTACGGTTATGAGATAAGGCACTATAAGTTGGAACGTGGTAAAGCCTACTTCTATTTTGATATGCCTCCACACCTAATAGATGTTGTTGTTATGGGAAGTAAGGATGCTGTACCCTACCAGAGTTTTGTTGAGGAACTCTCAAATGTTTTAAAAAAGAAGAAGGGTATCAAAATTTATACGATTCAGGACGATGTAGCGGCAAGGGAGACAGCCATGTTGACTACCACGACGACGAGATACTTCTTAGACTCGAGCTCCCAAAGGGCACTCTCTACGATGGGGAAACAGTGATTCCCGTGAAAATGATTATGAAAAACAAAACAGCTAAGCCAATCGAAGCAAAAATCAACAGAAACACCCTCTTCCAAGTCCGAGTAACAGACCTTCGCAACAATGGCATGCTCTTGCTTGAAGGAGAAGAAACAGACACCGAACAAACCTACAAAATCAATCCCCAAGACACTCTCACTGATGAATTCACCATAAGCGTGGAAGACTTCAAAGGAAATATTCAGATAGTCGGATTAACCCACTTCTTCAATTACAAGGGAAATCCCGCCCTCTTCCAAACAGCACCCATAAGAGTAACCATTAAGTAAAAAAGATTTCGAAAAACTCAACTTTCTCCTAAATAGAGAAAATGAGATACCTCGTAAAATCTTTAAACGGGCGAGGCGATGTCTAAAGCAGAACTCCAAGGAACTTGGGTAAGTCTCAGAGAAAAACATCTCTGCACCAAAAACAATCACCCTTGCTAAGGACAGCACCTATACTTGGGGCGAAGAGAAGGAAAGGTGGGCAACTCTCCGGCCTCACATTTGGTTCCTCTCGGAGAAAACCTCTGCGGGAAAAGTGGAAATACACGCTCTATGGAAGCAAACACATCCTAAGTGAACCCGAAGATTTCAAGTACTTGGGAGGGGAGAATACATCTACTTCCAGATAACAAACCCGAAGGCCCAAGTTAAATTCACACGAAGAAAAAAATAACATATAGGCATTGCGGGGTTTCCAATAAGTTGAAGTCATTTAAACGTAAATATTGAAAATAAGTAGACGCTACCATTTAAAATAACTTGCATATTCTAGGGGGCATACCAGTTTTTGTCGCATTCATTTTAAACATTTATTCTTCTAACTCGATATCTATTTCCCTTTTTTCCTCTTCTCCCTTTATTCTTTTCAGGGCCCAGGTTGCCTTCTTTTGTACCCTCCAGTCAGGATCCTTTAAAAATCTAGTTAGAGGCTCTGCTGCTGTGGGTTCCCTCATTTCTCCTAGGGCCCAAACTGCCTTGTAGCGTATTTCACCCTTTTCACCGAGGACATTTATTAGGGCTTTTGCAGCTCTAGGGTCTCCTATGGCTCTCAGGGCGTCTATGGCCCTTATGACGACTTCTCTGTCCTTATCTTTTAGTTTTTTTTGTTAGGGGTATAACTGCTTGTGGATCCTTTATCTCTCCTAAAGCCCAGGCTGCGGTGCTGCGTACCTGCCAGTCCTTATCCCCAAGCGCTTTTATCAGGGCGCCTACTGCTTCACTGCCTTTTATTTCCCCTAGGGCTCTTGCAGCATTTCTGCGCACCGCAAAGTATTTGTCCTTGAGTGCCCGAGTTAAGGCTTTTACTGCCTTGGGATGCTTAATCTTTCCAATGGCCAGGGCTGCGGTGCTGCGTACCTGCCAGTCTTTATCTTTTAGCTTAGTGGTTAGCGCATAAATAGCTAGGGGGTCCCCGATTTCTCCCAGGGCTTCTATTATAGGTAAACTATACTGGCCTTTACTAACTGCCAGTGCCTCTATTAGGGGTTTAACTGCGTGTTCGCCCATTTTTACTAGGAACTCAAAGAAGCCGGAACTACTTTTATCATTTTCATCTGAAAGCATTTTTATCATTTTGTCCAATGCTTCTCTTTCGCCCTTCTGACACTCCTCCACAATACTTTCAAAGCTCTCATGCTTATTTATCATCTTTTCCGACTTCCCAAAGAACGCCTTAGGATAATATAAATAATCGCTATTTAATAAATCTGTTTGGATAGACTTAAATTTTCCAAAAAAAGGATAACCCCTATTGAGTTTAGCTATTCATTACCCATAAGTGCTATGAGTAATTACGTTCCTCTAATTTTATGAAGTACGCATATTTTCCCGTTCACACGGAAAAAACATCACATGCGTAATATAAAATTAGAGAGCAAAAATTACCCATAATAATTATGAGTAACGCATAGATTGAGTTTAGGGGGAGGGCTCCAACTTAATTTTTTTCTAAAAAGGAAGGGTGACATACATGTGTAACTGAAGTGTAAAAAAATCAATAATTGGAGAGCGGGGAATGGAAGACGATGAATTTTTAGATCCAGTCTCCGGTTGAGAGTTTTTGGGGCAGGTAGGTTTCAGTTAGGTACTCGAATCCATGGCTACTTAGTGCTTGGATTTCCGCTTTCCTTTTGAGTTCTATCATTAGTTTGAGGTCGTTGGCCCACTCCTCATTCTTTTGAACGAAGGGCTCCTTCAGCATCTCCTTGGCACGCTTAATGTCCTTGTCCGTCATCTTAAGCCAGCACTCCTTAGGAATCTTATACTTATCTAGGTCTCTACTCAAGACCCCTAATAGCTTTAATTCGGGAGTTGCAAGAAATGGAGACTCATAGCTGAGACGCTTGCTGCCTCTAAGATAAACACTGTAAATATAGGAACCATAGGGGTCACTATCCATCAGGGCAAATGCAGGAATCTTTAGCGTTTTAACTATCTTTCTCAGGAAGCTTCTCGTAGCTATATCCGCGGAGCCCTTCCCAGTGATTATGATGCAGGGATACTGGTTCCACCACTTCGCTTCACTGAGCCTAATTAGCGCCGCATCTTTCTCCACCACAAGAATAAATTCCGCGTCGCTCTCCACGATTTCGATTTTATCAAGGAAAGGCGTGATAGACCAGCCACCGCTACCCAATTTTGTGAGATCTATTGTATCACCACTATCCCTTATGACTAGTCTGCCAATAGCCATACCCTTAGCGCTTGCCACTATGTGAGTGGAGTCACGAGTTGTGTTCAGAAGCGGTGGAATATCATCTATTATTTTGTCACTATTAATCTGGTCCTTAAAGAGGTTAACATCGTTGTAGAAGATTTCACGCTTCGTGGCATGAATATCTTTTTCCAACAGAGTATGTATTAGTTCCAGCACCCTCATGGTTCTTGCCACATCCGAAGAGGTGGCCAAGCTTAAAAGGGCTCTGGCGCTTTTACCCTCACCCAGAAGCAACAGGTCGCTATCCTCATCATAAATTATGTTGTCTCCCCCTCTCTGTGGAATGTAGATTACTGGGGGCTCCCTTTCCTCCAGTTGCAACAGTAGCTGGCGTGCTGCTTCATGAATTTTTTGATGAACCTTATCCGTGGGTAGCTCTTCAACAATCACCGCCTTGCTTGGAGGCTTAAACTTAGATTTGCTCTTATGTCTCATTTTTTCCTTTAACTCAATCACCTTTGCCAGATTCAACGAGGTTTTTAGTTGTTTAGTAGTTCTCTCCTTCGGCAACTACATTCCCCTCCTCACTACCTCACGTTTTAGCCATCTGGGTTAAACTCTCGGTTGGAATGGTTTCAGGCGTAGCTTCAGACTTGTTTTCAGGCGTGGGTTCAGACTTGATTTCCAGTTTGGTTTCAAGTTTAGGTATGCTTTTGTCTAAGGTCTCGGTTTTTATTTTCTCTCGGGGCTTTTTTGTTTTTGTTCTTGGTTTTTGTTGTTTTCTTTCTTTTTGCACTGTTTTTCTTTCGGTTGATAGTATCATTTCTTCAATATTTTTGTATAGTTCTTCGTATGTGGGTTTGACTTTTAGTTCAGGGTCGGTTTCCTCTATTGATACTAATGATCTGGCGAAGACTTTAGCGTGCTCCAGTAGTGTTTGTGCTCTTTGCTTTTTTCTGGTTTCGATTTCTCCTTTCACTATGTGTGCCTTTAGTTTTCTTCCCAGCTCCTCCAGAGCCAACTTGATTTCTTTAACCAGGATGTCGTCTGCGGCTAAAGCCTGTTTGCTTTGGGCCTTGAACATTACATGAACGAAGGGGCCGCTTACATTGACAAAGAGCTTTACTGGTCCCTTAGGCAGACCATTATCTCCCCTATCTATTTTGTAGTTTTTCCAGTTAACGCTACTGGCAGCCTTCCATATGGCGCAGTCTGAGTTATCTCTGAGTTTTGGTGTGCGGTTCGTGAATCTATACAGAACAGTGTTCCCTGAATCGTTTAGTGCGGGATTATTTGGGTCGTAGGCGATTGCGGCTTCTACTACGAAGGCTAAGCCCTTACTGCTTGTAGGGGGACGGGTGGTAGCTTCCACAAACTCTGCGTTAAAATGTTTCTTAATAACCTCTTGGAGCACCTCTTTTCCAACGGGGACAACAGTGTCTACAGGGGGTGAGGGATACTTCATACTTATGAAGGCCTTGTAAAGTGCGTTTATTTGTTCGTCGCTGAGCTTCTTTACCTGTGAGTTGGGGCTCAACTTGTACCTGAGGTCTTTATTAGCATTTTCGATTATGTCCTTTGCCCGCTTACCACCTATTCTACAGAATGATTTTGTGAGGAAGTCAATTAGTTTATTGTGTTTTGTGTTTCTAATCAAATCTTGAAAGTCGCCTATGCTTGTGGACTCCGGGTGAGGCTCTGTGTACACAGGTTCTGCGGGGAACTGGTTTACGCGTCTGGGATAAATAGCAACATCGCCATTTGGATCTACGAAAATGATTGTTACATGGCTGTTTAGAAGTGCGGTTTGGCGTACGTACTCATCAGCATAGCTTCTAACATATTTAACATTAAGATAGGATAGTTGGACGTAGGTTCCATGCTTAAAAGGAACTTGAACCCCTGTGGGCGGCACACTATACTTCTTAGTGTTTTCGCCAGTGGTGTAAAAAACAGAGGCTTCACCCCTCCTTTCCTTAATGTGTTTGCTCACCACAACAATGGGTTTGCCCGTGGTGTTTTGGGCATCACTAAAGGCGCTGGGGGCACCAAAGCCTTGGCTGCCCCTAGTCTGCTTCAACTTTTCAGCCTTACTAGAGGCTAAATATATTCCATACTTTTCAAGGTCCACAGGCCGCATTCCAACACCATTGTCGAAGGCTTCAAAAGAATACATCTCAATGTCGCTGCCCTGAATATCGTCGGGCAAAATTTCGGGCTTCTCAACCCTCTGAATTATAATGAGGGTTAGGGGCTCATCATTTATTATGGGCTTTAGAGGCTCAAGCAACTCCTTTAACCTAGCGGAAATATCTGTGACCTTAACACGAGCCCCATTCATATTAAGAGGTTTAACACTATATTCTACTTGGGGGCTCTGCGGACTCAAATTATTGAAGGCTTTATACTTCCAATGAGCTGTTTCAATTGCATCAAGGGCATTGTCCAAAAATTCCGCCACGTATTGGGTGTGCTTGTGCCTTTCAATGGAGAAACCCACTAGTTGGGTTCTTTTCCTCATGAATTGGGCAATGCTTCCTTCCTTGATGACACCTTTTGAAGAGGAATCCGTCATTCAGTTTTCATCCCCAGTGATTTTACAGATTTAAGACAGATGCAGCATCTTTCCTAACATAATAAACCCATTTTAATATAAAAAGGGTTTGTATTATGCGAAGTTTACAATAAATATGCCAAATGATTGATAAGTTCACAAACTTAAAAACGTTTTTACAAATTTTAGCCTTCAAATCAGTAACACTCTCAACACTGCTTTGCCCCCACGCATAATCCTACATCAGCCGCTAAACAAAATAAAAGATAACAACCCTTATTAATTTAACCTATAAAAGGCAAAATAACCCCTTCAACTCATCTAAAATTTAAAAAAAACAAATTAAATAAAATAATTAACAAACATAAAAACAAATTATTAATAAAAATCCCTCGCAGAAAAGAATTTAAATACCCAGAAAAGTCCCGCCCAAACAAAAATTACCATAACATGTTAAAAAAAAATAAGGGGCTTTAATAATAAGTATTTACCCAAAAAAGGATATTACTCGTTATCTCACTTTTTTGAAAACGTCATCCAGCCAATCAAATATAACTTGGTACATTAAGCTCCTATTGTTAACTTGGCAATGTCCATCCGCGCCCTCCTTCGCTGTGAAAACTCGCAGAGTCTTCGGACACAAAAGTCTCTCATGAAACTCTCTTGCCTGTTTCACCGCTTCCTCTCCCTCCCCAACACTAACCAAACTAAGAGTTGGACACTCAATTCTGCCCTCCAACCCCTCAATCGTGAACTTTTCTATTCTCTCAAAGAATTCCCAGGGCGTGCTGGCTCCCATAGGGCGGAGAAAATTTTCTACAGTCGCCCTAAACATGGGGTTTTTGCCAGCTACCCCCTGAATGAGTTCATTCAACTCGGAGGGCGAAAATTTTTCTATGGGAAAAGGCAGAGCTCCCAACACCAAGCGGCGAAAATTAACTATGGGCGCGTTAGCTATCAATGCTCGGATACGCTTCTCAAATGCAGCCGCCCTTGGAGCAAGATAACCCCCAAAGCTGAAACCAATCAGTGCTAAACGTTTACCATCTATCTCCGGTCTACTCAGGGAATAATCTACCACCGCCCCCACAGGCTTTTCATAATCCGGCCTAAAAACCAGACTGGAATCCGCGTGTAAAACTCCCCGCTGCCCGGGTCCCTCAAAAATTAAAGCATTATAACCTCTCTGTTGGGCTGCGGCTCCAACGAAGAAGTAAAGCTCCTCCCCTGTGCTATCGTATCCTCCCATAACAATGAGTGTGGGACGCTTACCACCGCCACTAGTTGTGAGGAAGTAGCCAGGTAACTTTCTGCCCTCGAATGGAATCTCCAGAACTTCTATGGGTGGTTCGAATAGAGGTGCGGCACGTTGAAAACAGGATTTGCTCTTTTCCCACAATTCCTGGTGCTGTGGAGTATTCCAAGGAGCATAAAACTCAGCAGCCCTATAGTAGTTGGATGCTCGCAGAAAATTGTTTCGAGCACTAAAACGGCGCCCCTGTGCTAGAGCTTCCTCAGCCCACCCCTCAACACGAGCTGCAACCTCGCTCCATGCCCTCACCCAGCTCTCGGGATCCCCATCATTCGTATGTTCCGCGGCATAAAAGCATTCGCCGAACTCAGCGCCCCCAAAAGGATGGGTTAAGGCTCGGATGAACTGGAAGTTCATTTCCGGACTCCTGAAGGGTAGTTTTTCAGAAGCCATCGAAATAACTTTAACACCTTCCACCACAACCATCTCCTCTCATTACTTAAATATTGACAAAAATTTTTCAGCCAGCAAATATGTTAGCTTTTATATAAATTTCTATCACGGATGTTGCATACTTCTTATTTTTTAATTTTTTATGGTTTTTGGTGAATTTTTTGCGGTCTTAGTGTTAAGTTTTCAGAACCAAATGAGTGGGTTAGAAAAAGTAAAGTATGCAACATGACATCATATAAAAGAAATTATTGAATTAGTTGGGTTATTATCATGGCCACTCCTAATACCATAAATATTATTCCCACGATTTTTGCTAGGGTTTCCTCCGTAGCCCGATTAGCGTAGATGGCACCTACCCTACCTCCAAGGATTGTGCCGGCTCCTACGATAACTGCAATTATGAGATTTATGTTGCCATTAAGACTGTATCCTATGGCTCCGGAGGTTGCCGTTATCGCCATAATTAGGGTTGAAGTTCCTATTGCC
>JAHAWU010000151.1 GCA_018383815.1 Candidatus Jordarchaeia archaeon
GACCTGGAAGCTAAAACAAATCAGTGGTTAGGCCAGTGGTACAAAGGGCCTTGGTGGTCTCATTGGGTTGATGCTGTCATTGGCATCACCAATCAAGCAACGCCTAGAGATGAACGTTCTAGCGGAGGACGAGGTCCAGGAGTCGAAGAATTAGCAGCAGGAAAGTACATTGTACTTTTTAAATGGACACAACACTACTGGGCAGATGACAATCTGGTTGCCCACGAGATTTCTCATCTTTTCTATGCACCTGACCACTACGCGGGATGTTGTATAATGGCTTCCCACACCCATAGATGGTGGGTTATTATTGAGGATGCAGTGTGGATCATTGATATTCTTCCCGATTATATTTACTGCGGCTATACCTCCAGCAGTTGGTGCTCAAGTTGTTTCAGTACCATCCAAAGTCACAGACAGGATTACCAGGAACGACGTATTTGGGTTTTGGGTACTGAATATGGATACATTTCACCCACACCCGGATCTTACATAGTAAGACATGGAAAAACCATCACAATAAGCGCTACTCCGAAAGATGGCTATCAATTTAGCCACTTTATCCTGGCGATTCCCGGGGTCGGTGATAAGGCTTATTTCCAAAACCCCCTCACCATTCAAGTCGAGGGTGATGACTGGTGTATAGAGACTTGGTTTAAACCGGTGCCATGCGAAGAGGTTATTGTGGATGTCTACACTGAACGAGGAGGCAGAGGACAAAATTGCATTAGCGATACTTGGGCGCCCCAAGACCTAGTGAAAAGCTATGCATTCGTTGGAGAAGAAAGTAATCCGTACGAAAACTGGCCAGTAAGATTTGATCTCCTAATGCCAAACGGTACCACATATACATCCTACACTGCATTAACCGACGAAAACGGTATCGCCTCTTGGCAGTTTTATTTGCCATGGTACTGCGAGAATCCAGAAAGGATGTTTGGGACTTGGAGTATCTCGGCGACAGCGCAGTTTCCATCAGGAGAAAAAAGCGACTATTGTTCCTTCAGATACAACTATTTAGTTAAAACAAAAAAGGTGGCAACTATCAGTCGGCTTGGTAACCCTGGAGAAATCTTCGGGCTACAATATGACCGCATTGATATAAAGGTAGAGCTAGAATGTGCAATGATAAATCAACCATTGCCGGTATTCCTCGCAGCAATTACTTATGATGACTTTGGCGTTCCCCTCTGGTGCTCAGTCCAAAATTTCCAAGTAGTACACGGAACTACTACCATTGTTATTCCGGGGACAGTCTATAACGCAACCGGTATCTACAGAGTGCATGTCCTTGTATATAACAAAGATCCCCGCCAAGGTGGTTTCTCGTATTACCCAGAAGTGTGTAGCGAATTCCAAATAATTCATATTGATCTTCAAGCAATAAATACCCTCGATGGTTCAGGCAATACAAAAACTGTCTTTGGGCCCCACGAGAAAGTCTACCTGTTCTTGAATGTACAACTGAACGCTTGCCAAGCAGTGACCCTCGATTTCCTACCAGTTATTATCTCCGAGTTCGGGCGCGATGATTATTGGAAGGTAATATCCATTACCTTCACTCCAGGGGAGAACGTACTAGTAATACCGATGACTCAATTTAATGTAACCGGATTGCATTATATCTACCTTACGCTGGCTGATAGTGTCTATGCTAAGAAAGGGGCCGCTCTCTTCTGGTACTGGGAAGACGGCGGAACCTTCGCGGAGCTCTTCGGTGACGTAAACTTTGATCATGAGGTTGATGTAAGAGACATCTCAAGGGTAGCCAGAGCTTTCGGAAGTTATGCGTCACCACCACATCCGAAATGGGATCCCCGAGCAGACGTCACAGGTCCAACACCGTTTGTGCCAGATGGTTTCGTAGATATGAGAGACATTACTCTTGTAGCCAGAGATTACGGAAAAGACTACGCAGCGTAAATGAGGAGGAAAATTTTCCTCTGACCAATTCCCCTTTTTTCTGCAAGATAATCCAATTTAATAAGCCCTTAGCGAAATGCTTTGGGCATTTTTATTTGACAAAAATATATTATTATGCTATATTAGAAGGGAAGACCAAAAAAGGAGGTAAAAGAATGGGAAAAATATTGGCTTTCTTGGTAGGAACGATTGGGCTTTCACTACTTCTTCTGGTGTCGGTGCTGTGGCTCTTTGATTCAATAACGACAATGATGAAAAAAGCGGGCGTTTTCCTACAGTGTCTACCAGCAATTCAGGAAGGATTAGTCATTATAGTCTTGGCGATGCTCGCCGCTGTTGGAACATTAGTAGTGCTATCGCTTTGGGGAGGGAAATAGAGTTAAAGAAAATTAAAAGCGGCAAGGATGCAGAAAATACTCCTAGACGAGGGATAAAACACCTACAAGAAGAGGAGAAAGGAGACCCCCATTTTTAGTCCTTTTATATTTACATTTTACTTTATCAAAAAGCTGGTCAAAACCCAGCTTTCTCTCATTTTTAGATTAACCTTCCTTTCACTTCTATGATAGGGCGTCAACTTGACACTTAGTTGAGACATGCGCATTTCGGACACTTTAGGTACAATGAAAAATGAAAAAACGGGGTTAAACCCCGTTAAATTTAACATTTCAATTACTTTAGGATGGTTTAACCATTGAAATCTTAGAAAAGATGGTATAATAGGGAATGGAGACGTGTGAATTAATGGGATAGACATTGATGGGAGAGAGGTTATTGTGTTCATATTACTTCATTATACCAATTCACACGTCTTTTTTGTTCAAAAAAGCATTATTTACCAAACTCAATTTTTAGGACTTGACACAACCTTAATTCCTATATTATTATTTAATAGAATCTTTGAAATATATGAAAAAGAGGCGAGAAAAATGGGAGGTTTAACAGATTTAATAATTGAGGCAATCAAAATATTAGTTATTCCGGTAGTACTATTTGCGCTCTGGGGTTATTCTTTGCTCAGGGTTGTTATAAATGCTGCTGCAGCAGGTGTTGGCGTTTGGACGTGGGGTATCATTGCTGTGTGGGCGTCTCCTCTTGTTATTTTCGCCCTGTGGGTCGATAAGAAACGGGGGCAGAGAGCACTAAAAGCAACAGAGACCGGTTGGAAACCGAAACCAGTGGCTGAAGCGGTGGAGGAGTTTAAAGAGTCATTACCAGAGGAGAGGCGGCATAAAACGGACAGAAAACAAAGAGAGTGATAAATGATTCAATGCCATAAGCATTGATTTTGTTCCTCCTAATCTTTTAAGCGAGACCTTTTTGGTTTTGCCTTTTTTATTTGACACTATTTTATATTGTATTTATGCTACCTTATATAACAGTGAAAAATTAGGAGGAGAAAATAAATGTCCGTTTTAAAACTCGGAGGAAGAATAGACGCTGCTGTTAGATGGCTCGAATTCTAAATTAGGCGTATGGATAGCTTAATTGGCAGATTATGGGAATGCGACAAAACCATCTTTGCCAGAATTTTGGAGGCTTACACAAAGCATGACATGGTGCGCGCCAACGGGTTTGCCAATGGGCTAGCGGAAATACGAAAAATGGAAAAAATGATAATGCACGCAAGGCTTGCTCTAGAGCACATTCTGTGGAATCTTAAGGTTGTGTCTACGCTTAAGGTTGTGTCTATGACTGATGATCTCATTTTAACGCTTGCTTCTGCTATAGGCGTGTTACGCAGGATAAGAACAGGAATAGCAAGTATTTTCCCCGATACAGAAAAAGAACTGGGACGAATTGGAAATCTATTGAACGGAATCCTTATAGATGCTGCTCAGCCCACTGGTATGACGATAAATTTTGAAACCGCAAATGAAGCCGCTCAAAAGATTCTGAAGGAAGCAGCTTCAGTTGCAGAGCAAAGAATCAAAGACAAATTATCAGAACTGCCAGCAGGCATGCCAAGCCGGGGAGAGGCATCTGAAAGAAGTTCAGAATAAACAAATTTAGACGTGTCTACATTGCCAGAACCTTGACAACCATCTTTAGTTCATCAGGGCCAAAAGGCCCCTTTTTATTTATAAATAAAAAAACTGCCAAAATGGCAGAAATGAAAATTATTAAGACAAAGAAAGGGGGAGATGGATTTTTATTCTTTAGTTTAACCTCAGACTTGAACTGTTCGCTTTTTCAGACTTGTTATCCTTTAGCGACTCTCTTTTTATCCTGCTCCGCAGCCTAGGAATGTTGTCAATCTGGAAGTGGGGTTGTGGATAGTTACGTAGGGCAGACTGTATCGACCATTTTCTACTCTTTTGTCGTCAATCTTGTTTTTCTCTCTTTTGAGAGTCGTTAAAGGGACAAGATCTGCTAACTCGCAGCCTCGTCTGAGAGCCAATCTGCATTAAATGGTTTCATTTGTGTTTTTCTCCTGCCTGTTCTCTGAGGAACAGGTCTTTCAAAGCCCCAACTTCTATTTTTAAAAGCTGAGACTCTCAAAGACCTGTTCCTCAATCTCCCCCTTATTTTAAGGTGCTATTAGAAGAATTATAGGTTTTTCAAAAACCATTGTCAATTAGTAAAATCCAAAGGAGTTGAATCAATTTTTTATTTATGCTATTATAATTTAGTATAAATGGTTCTTTAAATAGTTTGAATAAAAGGGAAGTGAATTTTAATTGCGAGAATATAAATATCGTTTAACTAAAACTGGAATTGAAAGATGCGTTAAGGGCGAATTCTTTATGCAAGAGGCGCCACACTACAAAGGGTATACCGAGACAATATTCACAATTCTCCTTAATTCATCACCAGGACTCACGGTAAGGGAGATAAGCCGACGGACCGGTATTTCTACTCGAAGTATCAGTGCGGTAATATCTACAAATGTCAGGAAAGGATTCATTCAACGCATTCCTTTTTAATCATTAGCCTTTAAGGCCTTGAATAAAGGCCATTTTTTATAGAAGAGAGAATGGGTCTGGTTCTCACTAACTTAATAAATTAAGTATGAGAGAGTAGCCTCATACCAATTTTAATTGGTGGTGCGGCTTGACAAAAATTTTTAAAAAGAAATAAAATAAAATTGGAGGGAGAGGGAGAAAACCGAATTTTTGGCAGCTCTCTCATCCAACTCCAGCCAGGGTCGTTCTCCCTCTTCCTCCTCCTGTTCTTTAAATTAAGGAAAGTGGCCTCCTAGAACAGAAAGTTTTTTGGGGAAAATGGCTAGCTTAAGAGGTGTTGGAAAGGTTTGGGAAAACGCTTTAGCTGTCTTTTGCAACTGTCATAGACTTCTTTCTCTCTATAGCTACTTTCCAAACCCCAAAAACCTCGAAAGCAAGCCGAAATTGAAGGGAGAGAGAATGCTATCCGGAATATCTACCCCCAACCTCGTTCCCCTTTGTGGGTAACTCAAAAACCTGCAATCTAAGGAGGCCTACCTTCCTTTTTTATTTGACATAAGAGCTACCTTTTTGGTAAGATTAAATAACCGCTTTTTAGTGTACATTTAAAAAACAACACATAAAAGGAGGTGAAAAAATGCCGTTTTTCTGTCCCATATGTGGAAAACTCGTCTTAGAACGAGAGGCAGTGGTTTTCTCGCCATCGCCAGATTTCTCCCTGAGATTCTGCTCAAAGGAGTGTCGAACGAAATTTGTATCAAAAAATCAAGAAGTAGGCGTAAAAAGATTAAATCGGGACCTTATTGAAATCTACAATAAGATAAACTATGCACAAGCGAGCATTTTCATCCCCGCCAAAGATTTAGAAACAGTAATCCAATGCCTTAAAGAACTTGGGCAAGGAGATAAGGTTGAAATTGATCCTATCTCTGTTGGAAGATTTAAAGAGGCACCTACCCATGTCTATATTTGTTATTTGCCCGTCAATTGGCACGTTGCCTTCCATGAGAAATGGATACCCCCTCTTCTTGAGAAACTTGAAGAACTTTTAATAGACATTCGGTTGAGGAAGAGAAAATCACAATAGAAACACTATTGGCTCAGGTTTGATAATTTGATAAGAAAAGCCTAAAGGATTTAAATCCTGCCCCTCAGTCTTAAACTGAGGGTTTTTTATTTTTAATTATCTTTTTGTTTGACAGAAATTTTAATTTTTGATAGACTTTTAATATAGTTCGTTTACAATCGGAGGGATAGAAAATAAAAATTCCGAGATTCGTTGTGGTAATAGCAGTGTTAGTGACAGCAACGATTTTGGTAGCGCTATTGATTCAAGAATTTCAGAAACAGCCACTTATTAATTATTCGAAGTTTGGATTCAGTTTCTCGTTTCCTTCTGCCAGTACTATTGCCGAGGAGGGGAATGAGAGCGGAGGAACGATTCATTGTCTTTACGAGTCAAAAAAGGAGTCGATAGCAATAGCCTGGTGGACAGTAGAGCCAATGAGCCAAGCCGATGTAGAAATGGTGTTAGAAGATGCGATATCGAATATGACTATTGCATTTGAAGGGTCTAATATAACAATTGAAGGAGCTGGTGGAGAAATTTCAAAAGGAGAAAAGATGAGCCGTCTGGCCTGTAGCCACCAAATGGTTTATCAGGGAGTAAGGTTAGAGATTTTGGCAAATTCACATTTGACCAATGAAGTGTTTTTGGTGGCTGGGGTCTGGTATTGCAATATCACACATCGTCGTTTTGTCCTTTTAGTTCGCAGCGATTCCTCAGAAGAAATAGCTTTCCGAGAGTTCCAGCGACTCGCAGATTCATTCACTTGTCACTAATCGTTTCCAGATGAGGTCCTTAAGACCTCTTTTTTATTTTAAAATTCCTCTTAATCCCCACGGTAGGGCCTCGATGATTTTTACTTTAACGAATTGGCCAACGAGATTAGTAGTTGGTAGTTTGTAGTTAGTATTTTGGATTTGAATTTTGACTGTTTTATAAGTTTTTGTTTTTCCAAAATAAACTTGTTTCTTGTTTTTTTTCTCTTGTTTCTCAACAAGGACTTCCACTTCTTTCCCGACGAATTTTTTATTTTTTTCCAAAGCGTTTTTCTTTAAAATTTCAGTTAAAATTTTCCATCTTCTTTCTTTTTCTTCCGGGAAGACATCGTCTTTCAACTTTGAGGCAGCCGTTCCAGGCCTTGGAGAATATTTAGCAATATAGGCCATATCAAATTTCATTTTCCTGAAAAGTTTGACGGTATTTTCAAATTGTTTTTCTGTTTCTCCGGGAAAGCCAACAATGACATCAGTAGAAATAGCAATTTCTTTTTCTAAATCATTTCTGTATTTTTTAAAAGCATTCCTAATTTTTTTAACTAAATTTTTATATTGTTTTACTGTATAAGGCCTGTTCATTTTCTTTAAAATTTCATCGTCCCCAGATTGGACTGGCAAATTCAAATAGGGAGCAAATTTTTGGCATTTTGCTATTGTTTCAATTAATTCCTCTGAAAAGTTTTTTGGATGAGGACTGGTAAATCTAATCCAAAAATTGCCTGGGATGTCATTAACCATTTTCAAAAGTTTCGCAAAGTTTATTTTCTTATTCGCGCGAATAAGAGAATAATAACTATTTATGTTCTGACCAAGTAACCAAATTTCTTTAAATCCTCGTTTAATTAAATCTTTGACTTCGGATAAAATTTCTTCAGCCGATCTTGAAATTTCTCTGCCTCTCGTATAGGGCACAACGCAATAACTACAAAAATTATTACAGCCCGTCATTATTGGCACAAAAGCCGAAAAATTATTTAAATGTTTTGGTTTAATATCTAAATAATCTCTATGTTCATAAAACGTACGATCGTGCGAATTAAGCATTAGGACTTTTGGCCAGTTGGGTAAATCTTTAATGTCTAAAATTAAATCGAATTTTCGAGAAAACTTTTTCCGGTCTGATTTTAAAATACAGCCAGTTAAAATAGTTTTAAAATTTAAATTTTGAGATTTGAGTTTGGCAAATTTTTTTGCCAATCCATAAACTCGATCAACTGCTGATTGCCTGACAGAGCACATATTGACTAATATTAAATCAGCCTCATTTTCTTTTGAGGCCTTTCGATAACCAATTTTTTCTAAAATCGATGCAATTCTTTCCGAGTCGCTTTTATTCATTTGACAACCGTAAGTGATAATATAATATTGCATACGATTTGTTTTATCCGACTTGAAAAATGTTTGGTACTCTAACATACTCTTTTGGTACTCTAACATACTCTTTTGGTATTCTAACATACTCTTAATGAATCTTGATGCCTTCCTCTTCTAAATCCCACTGCAACTTTAGGGCACATTGTTTTCTTTCCCTTCTTAATTCAAGTACCTCTCTTTAATCCGGATAGGTGTTTCTTTAGGATGGGTCTTGGGACGAGTGGACTTGTGGTTGAATGGGGCATAGTTTTCATATGCCCTTAAATTACCAAAGGGCCGTTT